>CALFSV010000414.1 GCA_937916485.1 uncultured Paracoccaceae bacterium
CCTATTCTTATGTCTGGGGGCACAAGAACCAGGAAAACGCGAACCGGGCGGCAATCGCCCACTGCGATTCGCACATCGACCCCAACCTGCTAGGAACTTCCATCGGACTCTGCATCCTGGTGCCCGGAGTGGGCTTCTGAAGGGGCGCTAGTCCAGCAGTCTCCGCGCGATGACCTGCGCCTGAATTTCGGCCGCGCCCTCAAAGATGTTCAGGATGCGGGCATCGCACAGGATACGGCTGATCTTGTATTCCAGGGCAAAGCCATTGCCACCGTGGATTTGCAGGCCGTTGTCGGCACAGGCCCAGGCCACACGCGCACCCAAAAGCTTGGCCATGCCAGCCTCAAGATCGCAGCGCCGTTCCGCGTCCTTTTCGCGGGCCGAGAAATAGGTCAGCTGGCGGGCCACCATGATCTCGACCGCCATCATCGCCAGCTTGCCCGACACCCGGGGAAAAGCGATCAGGGGCTGGCCAAACTGCTTGCGGTCGCGGGCGTATTGCATCGCCACATCAAGGGCGGATTGGGCCACGCCAACGGCACGGGCGGCCGTCTGAATGCGGGCCGATTCAAAGGTCTGCATCAACTGCTTGAACCCCTGCCCTGTCTTGCCGCCCAGCAAGTTCTCGCCCTTCACGGCGAACCCGTCAAAGGCCAGTTCGTACTCCTTCATGCCACGATAGCCGAGCACCTCGATCTCGCCGCCGGTCATGCCGGGGGTGGGAAAGGGCTCTGCATCCGTGCCGGGGATCTTTTCGGCCAGAAACATGCTCAGGCCGCGATAGTCGGTGGTGTCCGGATCGGTGCGGGCCAGCAGTGTCATGACATGGGTACGGGCGGCATGGGTGATCCAGGTCTTGTTGCCGGTCACCGTCCAGTCATCGCCCTCCTTGACCGCACGGGTGCGCAGGGCGCCCAGGTCCGACCCGGTGTTGGGCTCGGTAAAGACCGCCGTGGGCAGGGTTTCCCCGCTGGCCAGTCGCGGCAGCCACTTCTGCTTTTGCTCTTCCGTGCCACCGCACAGGATCAGCTCTGCGGCAATCTCGCTGCGGGTTCCCAGCGATCCAACACCGATATAGCCGCGCGACAGCTCCTCACTCACCACAGCCATCGCCGTCTTGGACAGGCCAAATCCTCCGTATTCTTCCGGGATCGTCAGGCCAAAGACGCCCATCTCGGCCAGATCGTCAATGATCTCCATCGGGATCAGTTCGTCGTTCAGGTGCCAGGCATGGGCCACCGGCTCTACCTTTTCGACGGCAAAGCGGCGGAACTGTTCCCGGACCATCTCCATCTCTTCGTCGAGGCCGGCCTGACCCATGGTGATGCGGGCGTCCTGCTCCTGCATCAGTTCGACCAGACGGGTGCGGGCGGACTGGGTATTGCCGTCCTGGGTCAGGGTCATGACGGCAGGCACCATCAGCAGCCGCATGTCATCCTGCGTCAGACCGATGTCCTGAAGGCGTAGAATTTCGCCCTGGCTCATCGGGATGCCACCGTAGATTTGCCAAAGGTATTCGCCAAACGCGATCTGGTGGATCAGCCCTTCGATCTCGCCAAACAGGCCCTCAGCCTCCAGCCGCTCAGCCCAGCCCTGCATCTGGCGCAACGCCTGCGCATAGGTGGCCAGCCAAGCGAGGCCATGAGCGGCGGTTTGTTCAGCCTCGATCGCCGCGCCGGATACCCGGCCATCGACAGTGCACAATGCGCGGACGCGATCGGTCGCCAGGGCGACAATCTCGTCGACGGCAGGCAGGGCGTCGCCCGTCAAACGGGTCAGGTCAGCCAGCAAAGGGGCCTTTTGCATCGTCATGTCCTGTCCGTCGTGGGCCATTTGCCTCTCCTTTTATCTCGCAAAAGCAGCCCTAGCCACTTTGCAGTTGCAGCGCAACAATAATTCAAAATTTATCCCAAAAACAGCACAAGATGTCGCAACCGATTTCAGATGCGCCGCCGGTTCGGCCGGGTTAGAGGGGGCAATGGACGCCCTCTTCTCACTTCTTACACCTCAGGCTCTGGCGATGGCAGCACTCGTCACCCTATTGGCTGGCATGGTCAAGGGGATGGTCGGATTTGCCATGCCGATGATCATGATCTCTGGCCTGTCGCTTTTCTTGCCGCCCGAGATTGCGCTGGCCGCGCTGATCGTGCCGACCTTCATCACCAACGGGATGCAGGCCCTGCGACAAGGGACAAGGGCGGCGTTGCAGGCGATGGGCCGGTTCAAGCTCTATCTGGGCTGTGGTTTGGTCTTTCTCGTCATTTCCGCCCAGCTGGTGCGGGTCGTCCCTTCCGAAACGCTTTACCTGATGATCGGCCTTCCGGTCACGGGCTTTGCCCTGCTCAACCTGTCAGGCTGGAAACCCCGGCTGCCAGCGCGGGCTCATTGGGTCGAGGCGACGATCGGCAGTTTTGCAGGGTTCGTCGGCGGGCTGTCAGGCGTCTGGGGGCCGCCCACCGTGATGTTCCTGACCGCTCTCGACCTGCCCAAGCAAGATCATGTCAGGGCACAGGGTGTCATCTACGCCCTTGGGGGCCTTGCCCTTTTTGGCGCCCACATCCAGTCCGGTGTCATGCGGGCCGAGACCCTACCCCTGTCGCTGGCCATGGTGGTGCCCGCCTTCGTCGGCATGCTGATCGGTCAGCGGATCAACGACCGGATCGATCAGACCGCCTTTCGAAGGGCAACGCTGCTCGTCCTGCTTCTGGCGGGGCTGAACCTCGTGCGGCGCGGGTTCTTCTAGCCCAAAGCCTCTGGCAAGGCCAAACCACGCAGAACCTCACGCGCCGGCATCGCCCGTTTGCCCTCGCGCTGCACCTCGGTCACCTCGACGGCACCGGTGCCACAGGCGACGACAAAGCCACCCAGAACAGTCCCGGCAGGCCCTTCGCCAGACGCGACGCGGCTACCCAAAAGTTTCACCCGCTCGCCCGACACCATGCACCACGCCCCCGGAAAGGGCGAAAGGCCGCGAATTTGTCGATCGACTTCAATCGCCGGGCGGGTCCAGTCCACGCGCGCCTCGGCCTTGTCGATCTTGGCTGCATAGGTCACGCCCGCTTCGGGCTGCGCTTCGGGTGAAAGGTCCTCCAGACCGGCCAGGGCCTGAACAATAAGATCCGCGCCCAGCGCACTCAGACGATCATGCAACGCGCCAGTGGTCTCTTCCGGCCCAATGTCCAAAGCGGCACGCATCAGGACGGGACCGGTATCGAGGCCCGCCTCCATCTGCATGATGCAGACTCCGGTCTGGGCATCGCCGGACAAGATGGCACGATGAATCGGCGCGGCCCCGCGCCAGCGCGGCAGAAGGCTGGCGTGAATGTTCAGACAACCGTGCTTCGGCGCATCAAGCACCGCCTGCGGCAGGATCAACCCGTAGGCCACGACCACCGCTACATCCGCCTCCCACGCCGCAAATTCCGCCTGCGCCTCTGCCCCCTTCAGGGCCACCGGATAGCGGACCGGCAACCCCAACTCTTCCGCCCTCGCTTGCACCGGCGACGGCCGCTCTTTCTTGCCCCGACCCGCCGGACGGGGTGGCTGGCAGTAAACGCATACCACCTCATGACCGCCCGCCACCAAAGCGTCGAGGACAGGCACCGAAAATGCCGGCGTTCCCATGAACACGATCCGCATTACTCAGGCCTTCCCTGTCCGCTTTTTCTTGCCAAAAATATTCCCCCCGGAGGGTCCGCAACATGCAGCCCGCGTCTACCCACGGACCTTCTTGGCCCGTTTCAACAGCATATCACGTTTGACCCGGCTCAGCCGGTCGAAATACATCCGGCCCTCGAGGTGATCGATCTGGTGCTGCACGCTGGTGGCCCAGAGACCGACAAAATCCCGCCGATCCCATTGGCCATTTTCGTTCAGAAACCGCACTGTGACCGCCCTTGGCCGCTCGATCGCCGCAGAAACACCCGGCAAATTCGGTGAGGCCTCTTGGTGGGTCCGGAATTCAATGCTGGCATGCAGGATCGTGGGGTTCGCCATGCGTACCACGCGGCCCCGGTCTTCCGAGGCGTCGACAACGGCCAGGCGCAGGCCCAGGCCAATCTGCGGGGCGGCGAGGCCGACACCCGGCATCGCCTCCATCACGTCCACCATGTCATCCCAGATCGCCCAAATCTCGTCGGTAATCTCGGGCACCTCGGCGGCAGGCGTGCGCAGGCAGGCATTGGGCCAGGGGACAACCGCGCGCGTCATGCAGTGTAGGCCGCCTCTGCCGCCGCCCGGGCAGTCCGGTCCAGCCGATCAAAGGTCACCAGCCCATCAAGGTGATCCAGTTCATGCTGGGCACAGGTCGCCTCAAAACCGGTCAGGTCCGCCTCCTGATCGCTGCCATCAAGGTCTTTCCAGGCGAGCCGCACCGAAACCGGGCGGCGGACGTCTGCCAGGACCCTGGGAATGGAAAGACACCCTTCCTCCGCCACAGCCAACTCTGCCCCAACCGATAGGACATGGGGATTGACCATGATCACCGGGCGCGGCGCGCCAGTCTTCCAGTCTGCATCCATAACGAAAAAGCGCTGCAGGATCCCGACTTGTGGGGCGGCAAGACCGCGACCGCGGGCAGCATACATCGTTTCAAGCATGTCATCCGCGCGTTGTCTGAGAAGATCGTCAAAGGCTTCAACCGGCGCACAGACACAGCCAAGGCGCGGATCAGGCCAGAGCAGGATCGGCAAGAGGCTCACGCACCGTTCCCCGCGCGCGCCCGCTCACGCTTGAGCTTGACCATACGGCGGGTGATCATCTGGCGCTTCAGCGGCTTGAGGTAATCAATGAACAGCTTGCCGTTCAAGTGGTCGATCTCATGCTGCACGCAGGTCGCCCACAGGCCGTCAAACTGCTCCATATGCTCGGCCCCGTCCAACCCGGTCCAACGCACGCGCACCTCTACCGGTCGCTCCACATCGGCAAACTGATCGGGGATTGACAGGCAGCCTTCCTCGTAAACGCTCATCTCTTCCGAGGTCCAGACGACCTCGGGGTTGATCAGGACCATGGGCTCCGGCGTTGCGCCTTCATCCTTGACGCAATCCATGACAATCAAACGGCTTAGCACCCCGACTTGCGGAGCGGCCAGGCCGATGCCAGGGGCGGCATACATGGTTTGCAGCATGTCGTCGGCCAGTTGCTGGATATCGTCGTCAACCGCAGCCACAGGGCGGCAAAGCGTTTTCAGACGCGGGTCGGGGTGGATCAGGATCGGGCGCAATGTCATGAGCCGGATGTAGGCCAAGGCCAGCCTGCTTGCAATATCGAGCCTGCAAGGCTTGCACCCGCCGCCGCCTTCGGTAGGTTCTCGAAAAACGGAGAGCTTCATGACATTCGACACCCTGATCGACCGGCGCGGCACCCACAGTTCAAAGTGGGACGGGATGGAAGCCTATTATGGGGTGTCCCCTGACGATGGCCTCGCGATGTGGGTCGCGGATATGGACTTTCGTGCCCCACAGGCGGTGCAGGATGCGGTCAAGGCGTTCCACGATGTGGGCATCTACGGCTACTACGGCGATTACGGCTCCTACTATGACGCGATCCGCTGGTGGATGGCAGAACGGCATGGCTGGATGGTCGATCAGGAGGCGATCTTTTCGACCCACGGCCTGGTCAACGGCTTTGCCCTCTGCATCGATGCCTTCACCAAGCCAGGAGACGGGATCGTCCTGTTCACACCGGTTTATCACGCCTTCGCCAGGGTCATTGCGGCCGCCGACCGACAGGTCGTGGAATGCCCCCTGGTGCTCGAGGGTGGGCGCTACACCTATGACTTCGACGCCTATGACAGCCAGATGACCGGGTCAGAACGGATGGTTGTGCTGTGCTCGCCCCACAACCCCGGTGGCCGGGTCTGGACCAAGGCAGAACTGCAGGCCGTCGCCGCCTTTGCCAAGCGGCATGACCTGATCCTGATCTCGGACGAGATCCACCACGATCTTGTCTTGCCGGGAAACAAGCACATCCCGATGACCCATATCGACGGGATCGAAGACCGCCTCATCATGATGACCGCCGCGACCAAGACCTTCAACATCGCTGGCGCCCACATCGGCAATGTAATCATCCCCGACCCTGATCTAAGGGCGGTCTTTGGGCGCAAGATGAATGGGATGGGCATGTCGCCAAACTGCTTCGGCCCCCTGATGGTCGCCGCCGCCTATTCGCCCGAGGGGGCCGGGTGGGTCGACGCGCTCTGCGCTTATATCGATACCAACCGGAAGCACTTCGATGCGGGGATCAACGCGATCCCCGGCCTGCGCAGCATGCCGATGGAGGCCACCTACCTGGCCTGGGTCGACTTTTCCGATACCGGCATGTCCCCGGCCGAGTTTCGGGAGCGGGTGGAAAAAGGCGCCCGTATTGCCGCCAACCATGGCGACAGCTTCGGTGCGGGAGGCGAAAGCTTTCTGCGCTTCAATCTGGGGACGCCCTTGTCCCGGATCAATGAATCTGTCAGCAGGCTTCAACTGGCCTTCAAGGACTTGCAGTAGACGGGCCGCAATCGACGGTCAAAGCAACCGGGGGATAAGCGCGACGGGCAAAGGATCGCTACGCGCAAAATCCACCGCGGCCCGGTCTGCAACCTGGGTTGCCCGCTTGAAGTCGTAGATCATAAGATCGTCTTCCTCATGGCTCGCGACGACCAGGCACTGCATCACATGGCGGGGACCATCATAAAGGTCGACGAGTCCCCTCAGGCGCGGGGCCTCCGCGGCCTGTATTGCAAAGCCACCGTCCCACAGGCGAAAGATGCGGTGGACAGCGTCACCATCATGCACACACAGACGGCCGGACTTGCGCAGCACCGCCACGCGCGCCTCTTCCAGTCCCTTGCGGACGGCCTCGGGCAGATAGTCCGACATCGCTCATCTCCTCCAGTCGATAGGCGGAGAATGGCGCAGATAGTATCAAAATCAAGTTACCACCTACGCCGCGATGCAGCGTAAGTGTCTGACACATCACGCTTCCTTGGTGTTCATCGCAACCTTGGGCCGCAATACATGGGGTTTGGCCGCATCATATAGTGCTGAATCCGGAAAGCCGTGCGCATCAGATAATGCAGGGCCGACCAGGATCAAAGCGGTGCGGGTGATCTTGGCCGCCCGAACCTGGGCATGAATATCACTCAAGGTGCCGCGCAGAATCACCTGATCCGGCCAGCCCACCCGGTAGATCACGGCGACCGGGCAGTCCTCTCCATAGAACGGCGACAAACGCCGTTCTATGTCGCGCAAGGCGCGTATTCCCAGATGGATCGCCAGAGTGGTCCCCGACCTTGCAAAGTTTTCAAGGGTTTCCCCCTCGGGCATCGAGGTCGACTTCATGCTCATCCGGGTCAGGACAAGGCTTTGCGCCACTTCAGGGATGGTCAGTTCCTGTCCCAGCGCAGCAGCGGCAGCCACGTAGGCAGGGACACCGGGGATGATCTCATAAGGAATGCCATCGGCCTTCAAACGGCGGATCTGCTCCGCGATGGCCCCATAAAGCGACGGATCGCCCGAATGGACCCGCGCCACATCCACACCACGGGCATGGGCCGCCACGATCTCGGCATGAGTGTCTTCCAGTGTCATGGGGGCGGTGTCCATCACACGGGCACCGTCCGGGGCGCCGGCCACAACAGCCTCAGGCACGAGGCTTCCCGCAAACAGACACACCTGACACTGGCTGATCAGCCGCGCACCCTTCAGCGTCAAAAGCTCCGGATCGCCCGGTCCCGCCCCGATAAAATAGACTGTCATACGCTCCACCAGATCCGCTTTTTCTTGCAATAAATATTCATGTTCCGACCTTCCCGCTCAGATCGCCGTCGATGCGCCGGGCGTAGCCGCGGGGGGTATACATGCGCGGCCCTTCGCCAAGCTGCGCCAACCGGCTGTGCGATGACCCGACCAGAACGACCGTCAGCATATCAACCTCATCGACCTCCAGGTCCACCAGGCGACGATAGCGGATTTCTTCCTCCGGCCTGCCAAGGTTCGAGGCAAGCATCACCGGCGTATCCTCGGGCCTGTGACGCAACAGGATCTCGCGGGCCTCGGCCAAAAGGGTCCGGCGACGTTTGGACACCGGATTATAGAAGGCGATGACAAAGTCGCCCTCCGCCGCGGCCTTCAGACGGCGCAGAATGTCCTCGCGCGGGGTCAGAAGGTCGGACAAGGAAATGGCACAAAAATCATGGCCCAAGGGGGCACCGGCCCGCGCCGCAGCACCTTGCAGGGCAGAGACACCGGGCGAACAGATGATTTCCGTCCTACGGGCGGCATCACTGACGCCTCCGGCCGACGCGTCCCGATCCAGAAGTTCGAACACCAGCGCCGCCATCGCATAGATGCCCGCATCCCCCGAACAGACCAACGCCACGTTGTGTCCAAGCCCGGCCTGCTCAAGGGCATAGCGGCAGCGCGCCTCTTCTCCCCCCAAGGGGAAATCCGACCGGGCCTTGCCAATCGCCAAAGGGCCCAGAAGGTCGATGTAAAGGCCATAGCCCACCAGTTCTTCGGCCTCAGCCACCAGCCGGGACACCTCGGGCGTCCGCCAGGAGGCCTGCCCCGGTCCTATGCCCACTACGGACAATCTGCCCCTGCTCCGGCCTCTGTGGCCCGTCATCGGCTGATCAGAAAGGGCCAAGGCACAGGTCGCCTGACCCGACTTGCGCTTCGGCGTCAGCAGGGTGCCCTCGGAACCAACCTGCGCAAGGGCGGCCCCTTCGGACACGCCATGGCAGCCCACTTCGGCAAAGACGACGTCCGAAGGGGTCTGCAACCGGCCCGCTTCGGCCTCCAGCTCGGACGCGGTAAACAGGCGCAACGGCACCCCTAAACGGCGCGCCAATGCGATCACCGCAGGCTCATCGCCCTTGAGGTCGATGGTATTGACCGAAGCTACCGCCGCAGGTGATATGCCCGCCTCTTCCAAGGCCTGATCCACCAACCCCGCCAACTCCGCCTCGGGACAGTTACGGGCACATCCGACGCCAAGGGCAACGCGTTGCGGGGCAAAATGCAGATCGGCCTCCGGGGCCGCCGCTATCGTCGCCTCGATCAGAACGGCCTCACCCCTTGGCAGATCGGCCAGCCAGGGGGCATCACCCGTCACGGTTGCACCACCCCCCGAAAGAAGCGTCGCCATGACCGACTGGGCAGCCTCCGGGTTCGCCAACCGCCAACCTGCTGGCGGGGCGTCCAGTGCAACGCCCAGCGCAACGTCACCCGCCGTGGTTACGGCCGAAACACCGCCAAGGGCCTGCGCCACGTCGCGGGCCAGGCGGTTCGCACCACGATGGCCGCCAAGCAAGGGGACAACAACCGATCCATCGTCCGAGACGGACAAGACCGGCGGCTCCGTCAGTTTATCGGCCAACAAAGGGGCGACGGCCCGGATCAGGATGCCACTGGCACAGACCCCGATGATGGGCACGCCCGCGGCAAACAGGTCGCGCGCATGGTCAAGGGCATTGGCAAACCACGCGTCCGCCTGATCAACGCGGCCCTCACGACCGTGAACAGATGCGCCAAGGGCGGCCGCCACACGATGGGCTACCGGTTCACCCGATCGTGACAGCACCAGGACAACAGGGGTCACAGCCATGGGTCTTCTCCCTTGGTAATCAGGATCATCGAGAAATAGGGGGCGGCCTCCGGAGCTTCGGCAAGGGGCAGGACAACCTCGTTGGGCAGCGTCGCCCGCTCCACATAGACAGCCCGGTCCATCAGCCCAAGTCGGCCAATCACCTCGCGCAGCTTTGGCAGATGGCGGCCCACCTTCAGGATCGCAAGACTTTCTGCGCCCGCGATCCGGGCGGTCAATTCAGCCTCTGGCAAAGGACCGGGCAGGATGGTCAGCCGCTCGTTGCGGGCCACCAATGGCATGCCGGCCCGGGCGGCACAGGCGGTGACAGAGGTCACACCCGGCACAACCTCAACCTCGAACCGTTCGGACAGGCGGGCAAAGAGATACATGAAGGACCCGTAAAAGAACGGATCGCCTTCACACAGGCAAACCACGTCCTCGCCCGCATCAAGGGCTGCGGCTATTCTTGCCGCCCCATCGTCATAGGCCGCCTGCGCCGGCGCACGTTCAGGGGTCATTGGCACATCAAGAACAATCTCGTGAGCACCTGCCGGAATCAGATCAGCGGCGATGGAGCGGGCAAAGCTTTCGCCGCCAGCAAGCGTCGGATAAGCAATGACGGACGCCCCCTCGATCAATCGCGCAGCGCGCAGAGTGATGAGGTCAGGAGCGCCCGGGCCCAGGCCAACGCCATACAAACGGCCGGTCATTGCGCGCCCTCGGCTTTTTCTTGCAATAAATATTCAATCCTGCCCAAGACACATTCCCTGCGTTCCGTCATCTCTTGATCAGGCTCCACTGGGTCACTGGCATCTGGGGCCGCCAACCCGTCAGCCGGCCAACCGGCTCGGCGCGTTGCACGGAAATCTTGGACAACTGCCCACCATGCCTTTTGTGCAAGGCCAAAAGTACGGCCTCGCTCTCAAGGGTCACGGCATTCGCCACCAGACGGCCCAGGGGCCGCAGGGCCGCAAACGCAACTTCGAAAACCTCTTCGGTCAGGCCGCCGCCGATAAAGATGGCGTCCGGGGCGTCCAGCCCGGCAAGGACCTCCGGAGCCTCTCCATCGATCAACCTCAGTTGCGGAACGCCGAGGGCAAGTGCGTTCGCCGCCGCCATGGCGCGACGGTCAGCGCGCGGCTCTATTCCGATCGCCCTGGCGTATCGCGCCGCCCTCATCCATTCGATCGCGACGGATCCACAGCCCGTCCCGATGTCCCAAAGCAAGGCGCCGCGCATCGGCATCAGTTTGGCCAGGGTGACAGCGCGGACCTCGCGCTTGGTCATCGTGCCGTCGGACTGAAAAAGATCATCTTCCAAGCCCGGCACCCGGGGCAGCAGGGCGGCGTCCGGGGCCGCGATGCATTCGACGGCCAGCGTGTTGAACGGCGGCACCAAATGGTCCCATGTCTGGGCCAGTCCGTCGAAGCGGGCCTCCTCCTTGCCCCCCATCGCTGCAAGCACCGTCATCCGAGACGCCCCAAATCCACGTTGGGCAAGGAACCTGGCGATCTGGGCTGGGGTTTCGGCCCCAGTGGTCAGGATCAACAGGCGGGCGTCCGGCTGAATGAAGGCGATCATCTGCTCAACCGGGCGGCCGTGAACGGTCAGCGTTTCCAAATCGGCCAGGGACCAGCCCATACGCGCCGCAGCAAGTTGAAACGCGCTCAGTTGCGGATGGTAGACAATCTCGGACGGGGCGATGGCCCGGCCAATCCGTGCCCCAACCGAAAACCATAAGGGGTCGCCGGTCACCAGCACGACGGCCCGCCGGCCACGCAGGCCCCGGATCGTCTCGATCATCGCGTCAAAGGGCGACGGCCAGGCAATCCGCTCGGCCCCCGGGTTGGCGGCCAACTGGTGATGCCGGTCCCCACCCAGAATGACCTCTGCCGCCTCGACAATGGCGCGGGTCGCAGGGACAAGGCCGTCCAGGCCGTCTTCACCAATTCCGACGATGTGCAGCCAGGGATCGGATGTCATGCGGTGGCCCCCATGGTCAGGGCATTGACAGCCGCCGACGCCATCGCCGAGCCGCCTTTGCGACCACGCAAAGCAATGAACGGTGTGTCACGCGGATCACGCGCCAGTTCGGCCTTGCTTTCTGCCGCTCCGACAAAGCCCACCGGAAAGGCGAGGATCGCCGCCGGTCTGGGCCAGCCTGCGTCCAGATGCTCCATCAGGCGGAACAAGGCGGTAGGGGCGTTGCCGATGGCCACCACGGCCCCCTCGATATGATCGCGCCACAGGTCCACAGCGGCTGCGGAACGGGTGTTGCCGATGGTCTTGGCATGGTCCGGTGTCGCCGGATCATTCAGCGTGACCATCACCGGGTTGTGCGCCGGCAGCGACCGGCGAATGACGCCGGCCGCGACCATCTCGCAATCGCACAGCACAGGGGCGCCGGCCTCGAGCGCTGCCCGTCCTGAAGCGACCACATGGGTGGAAAAGACCAATCGGTCCGCGATCTCGACCATCCCGCAGGCGTGGATCAGACGGGTGATCAACGGCTGAAGATCGGGGGGAAACCGTTCAATCCGGGCTTCGCTGCGCACGGTTGCAAAGCTTTGCGCGTAGATTGCCGTGGGGTCTTTTTCATAGGGGCGCAAGGTCTGGCCTTTGAATTGGAAAGAGGGTGCCGGTGCCTTTGACGAAGGTTGCCTCGCCAATTTGAAGGTCAGGATTTGCGGGATTTCAACGCGCTTATCGGCCCGTGTGGATGATTGGCATGCGGGTAAACCGGATGGGAGTGATCATGGTCGTGGTGATGTCCGTGCCCCTGTCCGTGCTCATGCCCGTTGCCGTGTTCATGGTCATGGTCATGGTCGAGACCATGCGCATGCTGGTGGGCGTGCAAATCCTCATGCGAAAGGCGGCAAAGCCCGGTGCAAAAGGTATCGCAAAGCTTGCAATCCACCACATTCGACCCCGGTGCCGACGCTCCTTGGCCTTCGACATGATGGTGGTGGCTTTCCTGGACCGCACCGACTTCGGCCTCGAACCCTACGACAGCGACCCGGTATTTACACAAGACACAAGTGGGCGGAGGGACGTCGCCAAAGGCCGGATGTCCAGCGCGATCCTCGGGCGCGATCTTCTGCACAGGCGCGCCGTCAGCGGCGAGGATTTGCGTGCGGTATCCACATGTCCCGCAATTGGGGGGCGGGTTCTTGCCTGTCTGTTCGATTACCCGCTCGGCAAACGTGGCCAGAACCTGGGGATGGTCGCCCAAATAGGGGGCTTTGACAAAGGTGATGTCCGGGTATTCAGCAGCCACCTGATCGGTAAAGCCGTAAATTCGGTCGATCAGGATGCCCGAGAACAGGAAATAGGGAAATACGATGACACGCTTGTAGGGCAGCCTGGCGACATGTTGCAGACAGGGTTCGACCAGCGGGAAGGTGACGCCGGAATAGCCCACCTCGACCCAGCCAAACCCCATGCCTTCCTGGATCATCCGGGCAATCTTTGAGACGTTGCCGTTGGCGTCGGGATCGGACGCCCCCCGCCCGATCACCACCAGACAAGTCTCGGACAAGGGCAGTTCACCATGCGCGGTGTTGGCGGCATCGACCGCCTCTTGCACCCGGCCCGCAGCAGCGGCGATCATCTTGGGGTCCAACCCCAATTCGCGGCCATAGCTGACAGTGATCCCATGTTGAGCGGCATAGGTGTTCAGCACAGTGGGAATGTCATTCTTTGCGTGCATGGCAGCGAACAACATGCCCGGGACCGCCAGGATACGATCGCAGCCCGAGGCGCGCAAACGGTCCAGGCCGTCCCGGATCACTGGGTTGGCAAATTCAAGGTAACCGTAGTCAACCTCCCAATCGGGCGGGAGGAAGGCCGGCAACTGTTCGGCCAGCCCCTTGAACTCGTCCACAGCAGACTTGCTGCGCGAGCCGTGGCCACAAATCATGACACCAGTTTTCATGCGGCAACTTCTTCTTCGTCGTCCGATCCTTCAGCGTCGGACACGGCCTTTTCGTCGGACGTCTTGCCGCCCTTCACCGCACCCCAGATGCCGACAAGGACGGCAAGGCCGATGGCGGCACCGGCGACCCAGTGGTCATGTCCAGCCAGACCGGCAAGATGGCCGGGATGGGCCAGTGCCGGGGACGCCAGCAAAAGGCCAAACAGGATTGAGGTCGTGCGCAGCATCACAGTCTCCATCATAGAACAGTCCAAAGAGATGATCTTCGACGATGCGGGTGCTTGGTCCCCGATTGGGTCAACACCGTCCCGCCACCTCTCTGGCCCGCTAGGGGCGTCGTCTGGCCACAAGCTATAAGGTTGTGCCTGTCGAGGTGCAAACGCATATGCGGAGGGTTCAGGGCCAATTGCGACCATGCCGCATCAAGAGGCGAAACCGGGCGAAACCGGGCAATCATAGGTCGGCCGGATTTCTGCGACACTTGGCCTAATCACCCGGAGAATGGATCCGCCTGGAAAGTTAATTGTGCGCTGACGCAGAGACGCTGCGCCGGACTGCGCCTTGGTGCGCCTGCGCAATGCCCCTATCTGCAGTTCAACAATGACAGGAGGTCCAAATGGGACAACTGGTAGAGGGCGTCTGGCAAGACGTCTGGTATGACACGAAATCGACCGGCGGCGCGTTCAAGCGGACAAACGCCAGCTATCGCAACTGGATAACATCCGATGGGTCACCCGGCCCTTCGGGCGAGGGCGGTTATAAAGCGGAAAGCGGGCGCTATCACCTTTATGTTTCGCACGCCTGCCCTTGGGCGCATCGCACGATGATCTTTCGGGCGTTGAAGGAACTGACCGAACATATCTCGGTCTCAGTCGTCCACCCCGACATGCTGTCCGAGGGCTGGACGTTCGAGACAGACGATCAAGGGGCAACCGGAGACACATTGTTCGGACTGCCATTCCTGCGCGACATCTACACGAAGGATGACCCCACCGTGTCGACCCGCGTGACTGTCCCGGTCTTGTGGGACAAGACGCGCAACCGGATCGTGTCCAACGAATCGTCCGAGATCATCCGGATGTTCAATTCTGCTTTCGATCAGATCACTGGAAACCGGGACGACTATTGGCCCACCTCCCTCAGAGAGGCGATCGAACCAGTCAACGCCCGCATCTACAGCACCCTCAACAACGGCGTTTACAAAAGTGGCTTTGCCACAACCCAGGCGGCCTATGACGCGGCGGTGACGCCGCTCTTTGACACGCTCGACTGGTTGGAGGACCGGTTGTCGACCCGTCGCTACCTGATGGGGTCCACCCTGACCGAAGCAGACTGGCGCCTGTTCACGACCTTGATCCGGTTCGATCCGGTCTATCACGGTCACTTCAAATGCAATCGCGCCCGGATCGTCGACTACCCAAACCTTTGGGCCTATACCCGCGAGCTCTATCAGAGGCCGGGCGTCGCCGAGACGGTGAACATGTCCCACATCGTGCGCCACTACCACTACTCGCACGAATCGATCAATCCGCACCGCATCGTGCCAATCGGACCGAATATCGACTATCATAAGCCACACGGCCGCGAGGCCATGCAGGTGCGACAAAGCGCCTAGGCTGCACTCCCATAGTGGGCAACCATCGCCGCCAGGTCCTCTGGCGGCGTTTGCGTCCGGACCAGCGCCCGGGCGTTCGGGGTAAGCGCAAAGATAGACCCGTCCGAGAAAAAGGTCGTGTCCGTCACAAAGATGACGTTGGTTTCCGGTTGCCGGTACTGTGCAAAATCAGCGACAGCCAGGGCCGATCCTTCGGCCAGAACCAGGTCGAGGACAATAACGTCAAATGGCGTATCGCAGATAAGTTCGATGGCCTGTTCTGCCCGCGTCGACACAGTCACCTGCACCCCCTGACGCTCAAGATACCGGCTCCACAACAGGGCCAAATCGTTCGTGCTCTCAACAATCAGCACGCGCATAGTCTCTCCAATCAGTTTTTGGTTCAGGGCGAAGTCAATTCTCCCCCTGAACGCGCCCCTGTGATCCAATGCCTTCAGAACGATTAACAGGACGTTAA
>CALFSV010000415.1 GCA_937916485.1 uncultured Paracoccaceae bacterium
CCGCATTTCAACAGATTGGCAGGGCGGCCTATCAAGCCTTCGCCATTGCACGAATTGCTGAAAGCCAAAGGTGCCGTTCATGAGGAAGTTTACGGCTTTGAGCGCCCCCGCTGGTTTGCCAGCGATGGCGTGGCACAGGAGGATCACTATTCCTTCAATCGCACAGCTGTGGACGATGTGGTTGCAGCCGAGGTCAAGGCCGTGCGTGAAAACGTCGGTATTATGGACGTTACTGCCTTTACCAAGGTCGTCGTCGAAGGGCCGGACGCCTATGCGCTGCTTGATCGCCTAACCGCGAACCGAATGCCGCAAAAGGTTGGGTCGATCACGCTGACCCATATGCTGAACCGCGCTGGCCGGATTGAGTTGGAAACGACCATTGTTCGCATGGCAGAGGACAAGTTTTACCTCGTCTGTGCTGCGTTCTTTGAGCAACGTCTCCTTGATCACCTTAACCACAACCTTGCGGATGAAAACGCCACAATCACAGCGTTGTCGTCTGACTGGTCTGCGCTGTCCCTAAACGGACCACGGGCGCGGGATGTATTGCAGAAATGCACGGATGCCGACCTGAGCAACGCAGGATTCCGTTGGCTATCCGCGCAAGAGATTACGGTCGCAGGACACAGCATCTGGGCCTTCCGGATGTCCTATGCGGGCGAGCTTGGCTGGGAGTTCCACATGCCAGACGCGGCCTGCCCTGATGTTTACAACGCGCTTTGGGCTGCGGGCGAGGCCCACAATATTGCGGACTACGGCAGTTTTGCGATGAACGTCATGCGCATGGAGAAAGGTTTCAAGGGCGCTGGTGAGTTGACCAACGAGGTGACTTTGGCCGAGGCCGATGTTCTGCGATTTGCGCGCAGTGACAAGGATTACCTTGGCCGTGACAAGACGCTAAACACCGATTTGCCATGGATCTGCGCCTATCTGGAAATTGAGCCAGATGGAAAGGCCGACGGTCACGGAGGCGAGGCCGTGATGCTAAACGGTCAAGTTGTCGGCTCCACCGCCTCGGTCGCATACGGACCCACCGTCGGCAAGATCCTCGCGTTCGCTTATATCAAACCCGAAGCTGCCAAGCCTGACACCGCGCTAAAGGTGGTGATCCACGGCAAACCCCGTGCGGCCCGCGTTTTGGGCGAAGCTGCCTACGACCCTGAAAGCCTGAAACCACGATCGGATGCCTCATGACGCTGCCAAAAACGATGCGAGCGATGGTCACAATGGGCCATGGCGATCTGGATCAAATGGTCCTGCACGAGAATTGGCCCCGCCCAGACCCCGCGCCGGACGAGGTTCTGATCCGGGTGCGTGCCTGCGGATTGAACAACACCGATGTGAACACGCGCTCTGGCTGGTATTCCAAGACAGTGACGGACGCAACGACCGGTGAAGCGTTTGCTGAAGTCGGTGAAGACGACCCTACATGGGGCGGCGCTCCGATTACCTTTCCCCGCATTCAAGGCGCAGATGTCTGCGGAGAGATTGTGGCCGTAGGCGAAAACATCGACCCGTCGCGCATTGGCGAACGTGTGATCACCGACGGGTGGTTGCGCGATGCCGACGATCCAGATGACATGAACAAGACCGGGTATTTTGGATCAGAACGCGATGGCGGGTTTGCGCAGTACACCACGACCCCTTCGCGCAACGCACTCAGGGTACAATCTGATTTAAGCGACGTGGAACTGGCGACATTCTCGTGTTCATACTCCACGGCCGAGGGCATGCTGATGCGGGCCCAAGTTCGTGCAAACGACACTGTGCTGGTGCCTGGCGCATCGGGTGGTGTTGGTGGCGCATTGGTGCAACTGGCCAAGCGCCGCGGCGCGCGGGTGATTGCCATGGCGTCTGAGGCCAAACACAAGGACGTCGCCGAACTTGGCCCTGACATGATCCTGCCCCGCGCACCGGATGATCTGCGCACAGCTTTGGGGAATGAGAAAATCACCGTCGTGGCAGATGTTGTTGGCGGCCCATATTGGCCGAGACTGATTGACGTGCTGGAACGCGGCGGGCGCTATACCTGTTCAGGCGCAATCGCTGGTCCGATGGTCGGGCTTGATCTGCGCACCTTCTACCTGCGCGATCTGACCTTCACTGGCTCTACAGTGATTACGCCCGAGGTCATGCCAAACCTGATCCGCTATATCGAGAACGGCGAGATCAAACCCGCCTTGGCCGCGACTTATCCGCTGGATCAATTGCGCGAAGCCCAGGCGGCATTCATCGCCAAGAAACACACCGGCAACATCGTGGTGGCGCCATGAAAATCACTCGGGTTTTGGTCTACCAAATCGACCTGCCGCTGACGCACCCCTATTGGCTGTCGGGTGGGCGGCTCAAGTTTGAAACGTTGGATGCAACCTTTGTTCAAGTGGAAACCGACGCAGGGCTGATCGGTTGGGGGGAAGGCACGCCTTGGGGGCACACGTATTTGCCGGCCCATGGGCCGGGCATTCGCGCTGGGTTGAGCATACTGGCACCGCATTTGATCGGTGTTGATCCCCGCAGCCCCGAAGCCGTGATGCAAATTATGGACCTGCAACTGCCTGGTCATCCGTACGTCAAATCCGCCATTGATGTGGCGTGCTGGGATATTCTGGGGCAGTTTGCAAACATGCCGATCTGGCAATTGCTTGGCGGCGATGCGCCAAATGAGGTTTTGATCAATTCGTCCATCTCAACGGGCACACCAGAGGATATGCTGGCGTTGATCCTGGCCGCCGCAGACAAAGGTTATACAGTGCACTCCGCTAAGGTCGGAGGCACCGACGTCGGCCTTGATATCGAGCGGATTGATATGATTTCGGCAAGTTTGCCAAAAGGGCACAAAGTCACGTTTGACGTGAACCGCGCATGGCAGCCCGCTGTTGCGATCGAGGTTCTAAATTCGGTGAAAGCACGTGATTGGGTCGAACAACCTTGTCAGACGTTGGACCAATGCGCGCATGTGGCGGCCCGTGTGTCTAACCCGATCATGCTTGATGAATGCATGTCCGATTTCAATGACCACCTGGAGGCCTGGAAGAGTTCGGCTTGTGAAGGAGTGAAAGTAAAGCCAAACCGTTTGGGTGGACTGACCAAGGCACGGCAAGTGCGCGATTTTGGCGTCGCGGTTGGATGGCAGATGCATATCGAAGATGTGGGCGGATCTGCTTTGGCCGATACGGCTGCGTTGCATCTGGCGGCCTCAACGCCCGCGCCAAACCGGCTCGCGAGCTGGCTTTCGCATGACCACCTCAGCGTTGACCCTGTATCGGGGCAAGGCGTGCGGAACCTTGGCGGTCACGTTGTGCCACCATCACTGCCGGGGCTGGGGGTGACACCTGACCCGGACATGCTTGGCGCGCCGGTTGCGGTCTATTCATGAAGGTCAACCGGATCACCTTGTGGTCAGTCGATCTGACCAGCCATGAGACTTATTACATGGCCGAGGGCAAGACCTGCGATACGGTCAAAACCCACGTGCTTTGTCTGGATACAGATAGCGGCCTAAAGGGCTGGGGCGAGGTCTGCCCGATCCCGCATTACCTGCCTGCTTTCGCTGATGGCGTGCCCAGTGCTATCACCGAAATGGCGCCGGCGATAATTGGGGGTTCCCCGTTTGGCGTTGACGCGCCCATGCGCAAGCTGGATGGGGTCCTGCAAGGCCACCTGCACGCAAAATCCGTTGTGGATATGGCGCTTTGGGATCTGTTCGGCAAGGCATCGGGCCAAGCGTTGTATACTCTGCTAGGTGGGCGTACGCGCGCTGACATGCCGCTTTACCATTCGATTACTTGCATCGCACCTGACGAGATGGTGCGGATAGCGCGGGAGGCCTACGGCACAGGCATCCGCCAGTTCCAGGTCAAACTGGGCGCGGATACAGATTGGCAGGCCGATGCGGAACGACTGGCCAAAGTACGCGAGGCGGTGGGTAGCGGACCATTGGTCTACGGCGACTGGAATTGCGGCGCGACTAAACTGCATGCCACGCGCACAGGCCGTGCCGTTGCGCATCTGGATGTCATGTTAGAACAGCCGTGCAAAACCCTTGAGGACTGTGCCGCTGTCCGGCAAGCCACTGGCCTGCCAATGAAGATCGACGAAGGTGCATATGATCTGGCATCCCTGATGCGTGCTCATGAGCTTGGCGTGTTGGACGCGGTAGCCCTGAAGTTGTCGAAGTTTGGTGGGCTTTCTGCAATGCGCCGCGCACGCGACCTTACAGTTCACTTAGGGGCAGAGATTTGCGCCGAATGCACATGGGGGTCTGATATCGTCACCGCCGCGTCGCTGCATTTCGCCGCCTCGACCCCGCAGGGCGCACTCCTGAACACTTGCGATTTGTCGTCCTACGTCAGCCCGCGCATAGCGCCCGATTGCCCGACACGCAAAGACGGCCGCATTGCGCCGCCGACCGGTCCGGGGATTGGGGTTAATCCCGATCTGGACCTTCTTGGAACCCCCATACTTGAACTGGCCTGAATCATGCAAAAACTGACATCACAATCTGAATGGATCACCCGCGCACAAACCGTTCTACCTGCAGGCGGCTTTGGCAATTTCGACCCCGGCATCGTGATTGCTAAGGGGGAGGGAAGCCACGTTTGGGATGAAGACGGCAACGAATACATCGACTACCTGATCGGGTCTGGCCCGATGTTGCTTGGCCACGGCCACCCCGAGGTCATGGAGGCGGTGTTGGAACAACTTCCCAAAGGTATGACCTTCTTTGCCAACAACGCCAAAGGTATCGAGCTGGCAGAGGCGATTGTCGATGCGGTTCCCTGTTGCGAACAGGTCCGTTTTGTCGCGTCAGGCGGCGAGGCCGATATGTACGCCATTCGTCTTGCACGCGCCTATACTGGCAAAAACAAAATCCTGAAGTTCGAAGGCGGTTACCACGGAATGAGCGCCGAGGCCCAGATGAGCCTTGCACCCGCCGAGCGCGTCAATTTTCCTCAAGCGGTGCCAGACAGCGCGGGTATCCCACAGGGCGTCGCGGACCAGATGCTGATCGCACCGTTCAACGATCTAGCAGCTGTTGAGACTTTGCTGAGCGAACACGACGACGTCGCAGCCATTATCGCAGAACCTCTGCAACGGATCATTCCCGCCGCCCCCGGTTATCTTCAAGGCCTGCGCGATCTGTGTGACAAGTACAGCGTCTTGCTGATCTTTGATGAAATCGTCACAGGGTTCAGGCTGGCTTATGGCGGCGCGCAGGAACGGTATGGCGTGACGCCCGATATTTGCACACTTGGCAAGATCATTGGCGGCGGGTTCCCGCTCGCCGCCCTCGGAGCCAGCGCCGAGATCATGCAGCATTTCGACAAATCCATCGTGGGCGGTGACAGATGGCTCATGCAACTTGGGACGCTATCGGGCAATCCGATTGCAGCGGCGGCGGGCCTCAAGACCATGGAAATCCTCAGACGCAAAGGCAGCTATGACCGCTTGCGCGAAGTTGGTCGCGCATTGCAGGACATGCAAAGCAGCGCACTCGATGCCGCAAGTATTCCGCACCAAATTTGCGGGGATGAAACATTGTTCGATATCTTCTTCACGACCAGTCCCTGTCGCGACTACCGCTCCGCCAAGCATGATGATCCCGCACGCAACGCGACCTACAATAGCACGCTGCGTCAGCATGGGATTTTCAAGTCTCCGGGTAAGCTCTACCCGTCACTTGCGATCATCGAAGAGGATCTGGAACAAACGAAAGCCGCTGTCGAGCATGCTGTGCGATCCATTTCTTTGTCCTGAGCGACATTTCGTTCACAGCACCTAATGCGTTTACGGGTAGACAAAGATTTGTCGATGAGAGAGTGCAAAGATGTTGTCAAATGATCGCCGTGCTCTGACGCTGTCGCAAGGCGCTGTACTGGTCGATTTGGGCTCGTAGCTGCCAGATGCAATTGCAGAGTTAATGCATGAGAGTTCCGTTTCACGACGATCATTCGAACGAATGCTATGTTGTCTTCGTCAGCGCGGTGATGATGTCAGGGTATGGAGGGTGGATAGGAGGGCATATTATGCCAAGAGTCCAACTTCCCGCAGTCACCCCAAAACACAATGCATGGAATAAAGGTCGGATCATGGGTCAGAAACGACCGCTGCGGTGCTGTCAGACGAATGAGAACTCGCATCAGATTGCAGGCGCAGCCTGAAC
>CALFSV010000416.1 GCA_937916485.1 uncultured Paracoccaceae bacterium
CAAGCTCGCGCATCACCAGCAGGCCGCCGTCGGAACTGAGCTGCGCACCTCGAAACTCCACGCGCACACGGCGGTCGAACTCGACCCGATCTGCGAGCTTCGAGCCCGCACCCTCTGGGTGATCCATGAAACGCACCCCTCGCAGCCATCAACACCATGATTCATATGAAAAATATCGAGATCATGACAGCGAAATCAGCGACTTACTTGGGGAATGTGGGCTAACTTCGGTTTCAGGATTTCCAAATTGTGCTTCGTTGTTCAGCGTGCAAGAAAACCAGCACACAGGACATCCCGATACGCTTGGAAATAATTTTGCAACGCTGTCGCCTATCAATTTCAGGATACGATATCATGGTAGATGGAACGGATCGCGCATTTGTTGGAAATCAACCGTATGGGATGGGGTATGAACCCACCTATAGCGGCGCAAACAGCCTGTTTCGCAGGCAATATTCCCGTGACCTCGAAGGTGTCGATATGGTGGCCTGGGGCGTCACCTATGACCTGAGCGTTACCAACCGCCCTGGCTGTCGTTTTGGCCCGCGCGGCATTCGTGCGGCTTCAACCAATGTCGCCTGGGACGGGGGCCCGTGGTTCTGGGATTTCGACCCGTTCGAAAAACTGCTGATGGTGGATTACGGCGATTGTTCCTATGATCCCGGCTTCCCTTTGGACATCCATGACAACATCTACAAAGAAGCCAAAAGCATTCTGAACTCGGGCGCCTTTCTGCTGACCATGGGCGGGGATCATTCGATCACGGAACCAATCCTCAAGGCGCAGGTAGAACGCCATGGGCCAATATCCCTTATCCAGATCGACGCGCATTCCGACACCTGGGAGGAAGAGTCGCGCCGGTTCGATCATGGCTCGATGTTCTATCACGCCGCCAAGGAAGGCATAATTGACGCCGAACACTCCATTCAGGCGGGGCTGCGGACGTTCAACGCCAAATCGCACGGCTACAATCGCCTGACGGCTGAGTTTGTGCATGAACAGGGTGTGGATGCGACAGTTGCAAAGATCAAAGAGGTTGTGGGCGACCGGCCAGCCTATCTGACCTTTGACATCGATGCGCTTGATCCGGCCTTTGCGCCGGGAACCGGCACGCCGGTGTGCGGCGGACTGAGCACCTGGCAGGCCATATCGTTGATCCGCAAGCTGGGCGGCGTGAACCTGATCAGTGCGGATGTGGTCGAGGTTTCTCCGCCATTTGACCACGCCGAAATCACCGCGCTGGCCGGGGCGACATTGCTGCTGGAAATGACCTGTCTGGTGGCGTCGCAGAAGTAAGGCCAGTCACGCATCCCGGCCAAGATACGGCGTTAGCAGAGAAAACAGTCTGAAAGGCGTTTGTTTATGTATTATCTGAGGGGATGCGCCATGTGGCGCATATTGTTTTAAACATGCACGATTAGTTCATAAGCGGTCGCGGGCTCGCTTATTCAACTCGATTGTCTGACCTGCGATGCCATGCCTGAATGGGATTGGTGCGGGAGTTTCGCGAAGGCGACGAAAGGGGAGCCTAGCCGGGCCTACTGGGCATACATATGGACCAGTGGTCAGCTGCGCTGACCGGATGACATCAAGGCCAGGATCGTTGCTGAGGGTCTGCAGTTGGGTGTGACTGTGAATGAAGTTCCGGCGCATTGCGGGCTTTGGGCGAAACAATTGTCGGAGGGTAGAATTTATACTATTTTTTAGGCTTGTTTTGTGTGCTGATCAACATGACGGCTGCTGTTTCGCGCCGATCGTGGTACCGAACTGTGGCGGTGGTGTCCAAGTGCTAGCTATTGCGTGGCAGCCAGCAAAACAGGACAGATCATCCCCTGGAGGCGGCGGCGCGCCGTCCTCGTAATCGCGACGAGCTGGTTGACCGGCTGCGCGGCAGCGGGTTTTGAGACTGGCGGCGTGGGGGCATGCCCGCCGGTGGTGGAATACAGCCGGGAGGATCAGGTGCGTGCGGCCGAAGAATTTGCGATTCTGCCTGACGGATCTGCGGTCGTAGAGATGATGGGCGACTATGCGGTCATGCGGGATTCGGCGCGTGAATGTCGGGTACCGTAGTGCAAACCGTTCTGAAGACGTCAGCGGGCGATGCTGCGAGTTCGGACAATGCGTAGTCCGCCGAAACACGCGTCTATTCACGTAGCCGTGCGCAACCACTTTAATCAGTAAACCGGCCACTTTTCACGAGACGATCTCAAGCCCAACCCTGCCGCCGTTGCCGCTGGATGAACCATATTGGCGCGGTCTAAATTGGGGCTGAACGTTCTTTGCGGAGACTATGTCGAATTGGTCTAACAGCGCCTCCAGATCAGCCCTAAACCTCGTCTACGTTGACATAGGTTTCGATGGGTTCCCCTTGGAACCCGATG
>CALFSV010000417.1 GCA_937916485.1 uncultured Paracoccaceae bacterium
AGTGTCTCACAGCGAGATGTTGGGCGGGGAACAAACCTCAGCTATTTTTTTGCCGGGACAACAGGCAGCGGAGCAGCTGCAGTATGGACGTGCTCTCACGCCAACATATCTTCCATGGTGTGGACGGCAATCTCGTCTTTCTGAATGAGCCCGGTAAGAGTACGCGGGCAAGTCCCGAAGATTGTTATGTGGTCGCAAAGGTCAAATTAGCCCGCCCAGGACAGTCTGCCTTCATTGCTTTTTCTGAACAAATTATTAGCTGATATCGAAGATTTTACCCGGGTTCATGATGTTATTTGGGTCGATTGCGCGCTTGAGCGTCGCCATTAAAGCATAGGCATTGCCATGTTCTTCCAACATATATTCCTTTTTACCAGTGCCAACACCATGCTCACCGGTGACGGTCCCACCAAACGACAGGGCAACACGATTAACTTCCGAGGCAAGAGACTTTGCGCGAACAAACTCGTCTGGATCTTTTGGATCAAACAAGATCAGTAAGTGGAAGTTCCCGTCACCGACATGCCCCACGATTGGAGCAATCATTCCAGCATCCTGAATCAATTCTTTGGTGCGTGAAATGCAGTTTGCCAGTTCGGAAACTGGGACACAGCAGTCTGTTACGACACTTTCGCAGCCCTTGCGAAGTGACTTTCCAGCGTAATAGGCGTTGTGCCGCGCAGCCCATAGGCGATTGCGATCTTCAACTTTGGTCGCCCATGCGAAGTCCGACACACCGAACTCTTCTCCCACCCCCTTAAACAGCTCAACTTGCTCTTGTACGCTGGCCCCAGATCCGTGGTATTCCAAGAATAAGTGCGGTTTTTCAGGCAGGTTCAAGTCAGGATTGAAAATGTTCATGCCCTTCATCTGCATCTCATCCAATAACTCGACACGCGCCAGTGGAATGCCCATTTGAATAGCCATGATCACTGTATTAACCGCATCATCGACCGTCTCATATGAGCAGGTTGCAGCAAGGATCGTCTCTGGCTGACCAAATAAACGCACGGTCAGTTCGGTAATGATCCCAAGCGTGCCTTCGGAGCCAACAAAAAGATGGGTCAGATCATATCCGGCCGAGGATTTGCGGGCGCGTGAGCCTGTTTGAATGATTGTTCCGTCAGGCAGCACCACTTCCAGTGCCATAACATTCTCGCGCATAGTGCCATAGCGCACAGTATTGGTGCCCGAGGCGCGTGTGGCAGCCATGCCACCCAGCGTGGCATCGGCACCTGGGTCGACCGTGAACATCAATCCGCTCGCGCGAAGTTCATCGTTGAGCTGCGTGCGCGAAACCCCCGGCTGGACGACCGCGTCCAGATCGCTTTCGTGAATTTCGAGAACTTTGTTCATTCTGCTGGTATCGACACTAATACCGCCGTGAATTGGGATGACGTGGCCTTCCAACGATGTCCCGATGCCGAACGGGACGACGGGCACTTGGAATTGCGAGCAGATTTTCATGATTTTGGACACCTCTTCGGTGCTTTCAGGAAAAGCGACCGCATCAGGTAATGCCGGCGTGGAATAGGCCTCGTCACGCCCATGGATTTCACGAATACTTTCGCCTGTCGACAAGCGGTCGCCGAGTAGCGTTTCCAACGCCGAAATCGCTAGCGCGATATTGCCCTTTGTCATCTCATTTTCCCTTTTGATCTTTTACGTGCTGCACATAGTCCAGATTGCGTCACCGTCGAGCGTCACCAGAAGGCCTTGTCGTATTCCTCGCGCAAGGCCTTTTTCTGAACTTTGCCCATGGCGTTCCGGGGCAGCGCTTTGACGAATGCGATGTGTTTTGGATGTTTGAAGCGGGCCAGATTTTCCTTGATACCAGTCAAGATGTCCTGCGCCGTGATGTCAGCACCGTCTTGGGCGACAATGACTGCGACGACGGCTTCGCCAAAATCGGGATGCGGGACACCGATGACTGCGCTCTCAACGACCCCTGCCAGATCGTCGATCAAAAGCTCGATTTCTTTTGGGTAAATGTTGTAGCCACCCGAGATGATCAGGTCTTTTTGCCGTCCGACGATATGAATATACCCGTCCTCGTCGACGCGCCCAAGATCTCCAGTGATGAAAAATCCGTTGTCGCGCAATTCCTCGGCGGTTTTTTCGGGCATCTTCCAATAGCCCGCAAAGACATTTGCCCCGCGTACTTCGAGTACGCCGATCTCACCTTTTGGTATTGGCGCGCCCGTTACGGGGTCGGTGACCAACAACTCGACACCAGGCAAAGGAAAGCCCACCGTGCCTGCGCGCCTGTCGCCTTCATAAGGGTTAGAGGTGTTCATGTTGGTTTCGGTCATACCATAGCGTTCGAGTATCGCGTGCCCAGTCACGGCACACCAGCGATCATGCGTTTCAGCGAGCAATGGGGCAGAGCCCGATACAAAAAGGCGCATAGCTGCCGAAGCCTTGGACAGACCATCAGCTTCAAGCAGGCGTACATAGAACGTTGGCACCCCCATAAGCGCCGTGGCTTTTGGCATGTTATCCAGAATGTCATCGGCGTCGAATCTGGCCATGAAGATACAAGACGACCCCGCCATCAGCGTGACGTTCGTCGCCACAAAAAGCCCGTGGGTGTGAAAAATCGGTAAAGCGTGGATCAGCACATCATCCGCGTTGAACTGCCAGACATCCTTTAGGGTCTGTGCGTTCGACGCCAGCGCGCGATGTGTCAGCATGGCCCCCTTGGATCGGCCAGTCGTGCCCGAAGTGTAAAGGATTGCGGCCAGATCATCTGGTCCGCGCTTGACGGCTGTAAACCCTGACACCACCGCATCACGCCGCTCTACCAGTGTTCCGCTTTCATTGGCACCAATCGTCAGCACCTCCGAAACACCCGCTTGTTTTGCAACAGGCGAAAGTTCACCCTCGCGCATCGGATCACACACCAGTATCCGTGGTTCCGCATCGGTCAGGAAATAGGTAATTTCACTGGTAGTATAGGCTGGGTTGAGGGGTAGAAATACGCCGCCAGCCAAGACTGTCGCGACATAAAGCTCCAACATCGCGACGGTTTTTGGTGCCTGAACGGCAACCTTGTCACCTGGTGCAACACCAGTTTCTACCAAGACCTGCGCCATACGTTCGGCGTTGGCAAAGAAGGCCTGATATGTGACCGCATCATCCGTCTGATGATTTTGCAAGAATAGGCTTTGGTCCGCGCCCAAGCTGGCAGCACGTAATGCCTCGCCCAAATAGTTTTCATGATACATGATATCTTCCTTTCGCGCTTGCCATAGCTGACAGGCTGGGCGCTGACGTTACAGGCGACCAAAAATAGAGAGTTTAATCAAGCTGTGCGGCAGTTTCTTCTACAGTATCGTCGCCAGCCCACCGCGCGAAGAGGTGAATGAGAATAATGATCATCGACACAGGGACCGCCACAGATATCCATGCCATGGGGATGCCAAGGGTATCAGCAGTCAGACCTGATTGCCGTGCAAGATACCCTTTTGCAAAACCGCCTCGTAGTCCGACAAAGCAAAAGTAGATGACTGGCAGGATAAAGGTCAGTACCGCCACGCTTTGGACGGCTTTTGCAAAAAAGGCGAGATCATGCGGCGGGCCGGGAAAAACACTCTGCATCAACACAGCATCTGACTGAGTCTTAAATGACAGCGTGGCTCCGAGCAGCCCTGTCCATACCATCGCGTAGCGGGCGACATCTTCGGTCCACACTGGGGGCGAGGAGAAGACATAGCGCGCGATGATCTGGACCACGACCGTCACGAACATCAGACAGACCGCAAAAACGGCTACGCGGCGCATCACAAAATGCAAGCAATCACTGGTGCTGATGATGATATGACGCATCTTCATAATCCTATTTCAAAAGATGGCGGGCCGTAGTGCACGGCCCGCCCAAGTGTTTAGCGGTTATCGTCAGACAAGGACTTCCACAGCGCGGTATCCTCTGCTGTCATCAGGTCTGAATCGTAGACCGGCAGAGACGCTTCGCGGAAAACCGCGCGCTCTTCTGGTGTCAGGCGCTGAACTGTCACGCCATTTTCTTCAAGCGCGAGCAATCCGTTGACCGATGCATCTGCCAACCATGCGCGTGCGGCCGCATCTGCGGTGTCAACGGCGGCATCAACGCTTGCACGATCCGCATCAGACAAACCATCGTACCAATCTTTGGATGCGATGACGGCCCGCAGTGGCCAGATTACATCTGCATCGGCAAAGTTTTTGATGAAGTCTGTTTGACCAAACATCACAGGAATGAACGGTGAATTCAAATAGCCGTCAATCACGCCCGTTTGCAGGCCAGCAGGGACTTCACCCCAAGGCACGATGGTGCCGCTGGACCCCCAAGCTTGATACATCGCAATCTGCGCATCGTCCAATGCACGCATACGCAATGACGCCATATCAGCTGGTGAACGCACAGCCTGAGTGGTCGTGATCACGCCGGATGCTGGCCCAAGCGGTGCCAGTGCCAAAAGGATTGCATCTTGTTCCGCTAGGTTTTCATTGATGCGGGTGTAGACATCCCCCGCAGCCAGTGTGCGGTCCATATGATCTATGTTTTCAAAGATGTATGGCAGACGGACCCCATAGATAAACGGGTCTACCTGAGCGACAGCGCGCACATCTGAAAGTGAGATTTCAAGCAAGCCAGTCGAGACCTGATCGAATTTTTCGGCTTCGTTGCCAACAGAGCCACGTGGCATTTCACGCACGTCCATGCCTGCGGCTTTCAGTGCTGTGCCAAAAGCGAATGCCCAGTTATACGAACCTGATGTTTCCAGATCCGGCTTGCTGTCCAGTGCAATTTTGACCTCAGCAGATGCAGATGTAGCCATCGCGAGTAGAGCCGCAATTGTCAGTGTCTTAAGTTTCATTGATAGTCCTCCCTTAGTTTTGGTTAGTTCACGGAAAATCCAAACAGGCGCGGCAGTGTGAGGCTAAGCGCCGGCCAATAAACCAGAGCAAGCAACAAAAGCACCTGAACGAAAATGAAGGGCAGCACAGCGTAAGCCAGCCGCCAGTAATTGAGGTTTGTCAGAGCCGACACGACCACCAGGCATTTACCCAATGGCGGGGTAATCAGACCAACGCATAGGTTAAAGCACAACACGATGCCCAGTTGGATCGGGCTTATGCCTTGTTCCATGGCTTGTGGTGCAAAGAGCGGGATCAACAGGGTTAACGCCACGGGGGTATCCATGAACATGCCTGCAATGAGGAAGATAATTACGAGGAAAAACAGATAGTTTGTGCCCGTCAGTCCGAAAGAGTCGACCCATGTCGCAAGCGCCTGTGACCAGCCAAGTTGCCCAGCGAGATACCCCAGCACAGAAATCGCTGCCAGAATGATAAAGATCGTGCCTGTCATCTTTGCCGTGGCTTCAACCGCCTCAAAGATCATCTTCCAGTTTAAGCCTTTGTAGAATTGGCCCGCGATGAGCGCGAAAAAGACTGCAATGGCTGACCCTTCCGTTGGCGTTGCCAATCCGAACACAAGTGAGCCAAGGATCACAATAGGTAGGCAAATAGCGGGTGCTGCGTTCAGCAAGCTGGGCAAGAACCGTGGCAGATCGTCAGACGCGCCGCCGGGGTGTCCTTTGACATGCGCGATGACCGCGTTCATGACCATTAGCGAAACGGCCAGCAGTAAACCGGGCACAACTCCTGCAATGAACAGGGCCGCGACTGATGCACCTGTCAGGCCACCATAGATAATCATGATAATTGATGGGGGTATGATTGGCCCGATCATTGAGGAGGCCGCAGTGATCGCCCCCGCATAATAGGGATCATAGCCCCGTGCCTTCATCTCTGGCACAAATGTGCGTGATAAAGCGGCGCTGTCTGCGATCGCAGATCCTGAGATACCCGCAAAGAAGACGCTTGTAAGGATGTTCACATGGCCCAGACCGCCGCGAAAACGCCCGACAATAGACATCGCGAAATCAATCAAGCTGCGGGTCACGCCGGCGCGGCTCATGATCTCTGCGGTTAGAATAAACAAGGGCATCGCCATAAAGGCAAATACGTCAAGCTGGGCGAAAATCCGTTGCGGCATGATCGACAGGAACTGTGTTTTGTCTACCGCGACAAAGGTCACGACGGATACCGCGCCCATCAGGTAGGCAAAGGCCGTGCCACTGATCAGCAGTATAATAAAGACAATTGGGATAAACCACATATTACACTGCCGTCCGTATGTTAGAGCTGTCGGATGAGGGCACGGCAAATAAATCAGGGGGGTGGGTCACAATAGAGGTCAATTCCACAAGTGAGTGTTGAAGGGTTTGCATATTTGCCAAGGGCCGCGCGGCCTGGTCTGAGCGCGCAAAGAGGCTTTCTATCGCTTTCGCGGCACCGAGCAACGCCACGTCACCACGCAGCGGCCCCAATACCTGAAAGCCGAACGGCATGCCGTGGGTATCTCGACCGCAGGGCAGCGTGATAGCAGGTCCGCCTGTCAAAGACCCCCGATAGCACAGCGCAAGCCAGCGATAGTAGGTGTCCATCTTGTGCCCATCGATTTCTTCAGCATGTGACTGTGTCCACGCGAAGGGCGACACGGGTGATGTCGGCAAAACGATCACATCAAACTCGGCCATCAGTGCGTTAAATTTCCGCAAAATGCGGGATTGTTCTGCATGAGCCCAGCCACGGTCGGCCAACGACATGCCATATCCAAGGGCAACGTTGTCTTTGATATTTGCGCCAAAGCTATCAGGGTCGGCCTCAATCCCCCCACCAAAGGCGACAATAAAACTTTCGGCCCGAAGAATGTCAAAACACCGGTCCATTTCACCAAGATCAAGATCGGCCGCGCGGCATTCCTTGACCTGAGGCCGCAGCACCTCAAGGCGCGCGCGAAATGTTTCGCGGATGCTTTGCTCGACTGGGGCGCCGCCAAAGTCTTCGCAATAGCCAACCCGTAGATCCTTTAAGTCAATGGTAGGCAATACTGCAAAACGGCCTGTGTCCGAGGGCGCGGATAGCGGGTCATCCGCGTGATATCCCTCACACACGTCCAGCATTAGTGCCAGATCATCGACCGTCCGTGCCATCGGACCAAGCACCGAAATCCCCGACCACCCCAAAGGGCGTGTGGGATGAGCGATCACGCCAACAGAAGGCCGATAACCAACCACGCCACAGAGTGCGGCAGGCATTCGCAGCGACCCGCCCGTGTCCGAGCCTGTGCACAGCGGCAACAGATTGGCCGCAAGGGCAGCGGCAGACCCACCAGAGGAGCCGCCAGCAATCAGATTGGCATCAAACGGGTTGCTTGTCGCGCCCCAGACAGGGTTACGGCTGTTTCCACCCGCCCCCATTTCAGGGACATTTGTCTTTGCAAGAATAATAGCGCCCGCCGCGCGAAGGCGCGCAACCATCGGCAAATCCTTGTCAGGCACGTGCCCCCTTGCGCAAATGCTGCCATGGGTGGTCAACAAGCCTTTGGTGTTTTGCAAATCTTTAACGCCAATTGGCAACCCGTCGAGCGGACCAACCGGGCAACCAGTTTGCCAGCGTTTCGTCGAATCAGCCGCCGCAACAGTGGCATGATCGATATCCAGCGCGGCCAGTGCATTGATTTTGGGATTGAAACGCGAAATTTCATTAAGGCAAGCCAGCAGATAAGCCGTCGGCGTCAGGCTCTTGGCCTTAAACGCTGCAAGCACCTCACAAGCAGACAAAGCTGTAATGCTCAACAACAGCCTCTCACATTCTTGACATATGGAATCAACACCAAAGCCCTCCCAAACCGTGCGTTTGGTTAAGGTAGTGAATAAAAAAGAGGAAAAATAGTGAATTATTCGCCCATAAAATTAACCAAATGGAATGGTTTCGATATCTGCAGTGGTTTGTTGCAAACATTTAAGGAACAGCGAGAGTGTCGCGTTTTGTGAAACTTGGTCTTTGCGCCAAAAACAGCGGGCCTCTGACAACAGGTCGCGCGTTTCAAGTGACAGTATCACAACGCCACCCCTCGCTGCCTGTGCCTGCGCCAGCCTTAGCGGGAGCAAGCCAAACGCAGGCATCGCACGCAAAAGTTCAAGGTTCAGCGCTATCGACAATGACGCAATCGTATTGATGGGTGGTGAAAGTCCGTTCGTAGCAAAAAGCGCGTCTACTGCTTGGCGCGCTACGGAAGTGGGGTGTGGTAAAATCCAAGGATAACTGCTGACATCTGACCATGCGACATCACCAACTTGCACAAGCGGATGATTGCGACCAGCAACCACAACAACAGGCTCAGAGAACAACGCCATTTGGTCAATCCCAGCCAATTCGTGCGGCTGCCAGATCCTCGCGATCACCAGATCCAATGCGCCCGATTCTAGCTGCGGCAAAAGTTCAACAAAATGACCCTCAGAAACGGATACATTTGCTTGCGGCGTACTTCGTTTTAACAGTGCAATGGTGTTAGGCAATAAGGTGGGTGCGACCGAACTGACAACACCCACAGATACAGAACCAGATACCCCGCTTGTCATCGCCTCAATGTCAAATGCAGCACGATCAATTTGCCCAAGTGCTTTGCGCGCATGATCCGCAAGGCGGGTGCCTATCGGCGTCAGGTACAGCCGGTTACGGTCCCGCGTGACCACAGGCGCACCAACAATTTTTTCCAGCTCGGCAATCTGTTTGGACACAGCAGGTTGCGTCACCCCGAGCGCCTCAGACACCCTCGCGACCAACTTAAGATCGGACAATGCAACAAGGGCACGCAAGTGCCGAAGGGTTATTCCTCGATGAAAGTTCTTACCCAGAATTCGTGATACCTCCCAGCGAATCTCCGACAAATGTGTCATGAATTCTTTATAAAAGACACATAATTTGGTCGCATGGAATTATCCTGCGCCACATCGATTTTAATTGGAGAAATCTGCATAAGCTCTAATGATTAAAGTTACTTAGCGGCACTCATAGAATCACATCATAAAAAAAGTCGCGCTTGCCCCAGATGTTTCACATAAATGTTAACCTCATATCGACCCGGACCGACAACCAACGTCCACTTTAAGCTGCCGCACCAAAGCATTTCGGTCATCTATTCAATTTCCGCTTTGGGCCGAAAGAAGACCTGCTAACCCGTCCAGCTTTGGGAGCAAGCGAAAAAACGTCACTCTGATCTGATGCATAAATCTGGACCGTTTTCGGGACCGCTTTTATATTTTTTAACTAAAATAAGTAACTGTAATTAAATTAAAATATAAAAAGTTCGACGTCCTTTTCTGGGCACCACTAGTCAGTAAAAACTTATATTTTACAATGAATTAGGCGAAAGCCGTCTAATCGTATCCCCCTAAATATCCACCCCAAGCGCATCGGTAGCCACCTGGGCAATGCCTCCAAAAATAGCACATCACTTAGGCGAAAAGGGCAGAGCGTCACAGATCATTTGATCGGATCGATACGGCCCGCGGTGGTTTTGTGGTGGCAATCTATGTTGCAATCTATGTTGCAATCGCTAGCACAAGATGGATGAGTTGCCCCATTGAATATCGTGCGGCGTGTCGCGCATGCTGAAACCGGCGCGACCGGCCAAGGGATATCTGAGGCAACCGCCGACAAGGCGGGGGCATAGATTGCCGTATGGGACGACGTGACAGGGATTCTGAATGGTTAAAAAGCCCGTGGCCCTCGATGGCGATACCTACAGGCGCTTGAAACTTCACGCCGCCGAAACAGACCAAACGCATCAAGCTATTCTAGAGGCTGCACTAGCCAACTACCTGAAACGCGCAGATGCGTGATTATGTGTTTACGTAAATAAGGAATTACTATTGCGCTTTAGCTTCAAAGAAATACGCACTCACGCTGCCAGCTTCGCACGCAACTATGCCGATGCCACATATGAGAAGGGTGAGACACAAACCTTCTACAATGACTTCTTTGCAATCTTTGGCGTAGAGCGCTGATCTGTTGCCTGCTATGAAGAACACGTCCGAAAGCTGAACAACAAATCCGGCTTCATTGATCTGTGCTGGCCACGTGTTCTCTTAGTGGAACAGAAGTCGGCGGGACGTGATCTGACCAAAGCCGCAACCCACGCCGGTGGATACTTCGACGCTCTGAAAGAAACCGAACG
>CALFSV010000418.1 GCA_937916485.1 uncultured Paracoccaceae bacterium
TGAGGTATATGCCCAGAAAGGCCACAACGACCGCCACAGCCCCTGCCAGAGCCGCTTTGATGCGGGTCATCACTTGAGGCCACCCGCCCAGTAGCGCAGGCGTTCCTTGAACACCCATATGCCCGCCAACACGATAACACCCGCCAGCACCAGAGCCACAAGCTGTGCTGTGCCGTCAAGGGCAGCCAAAGCACCCGCACCTGTCCCGATGCCAGAGGTGATTTGAACCGCCGACGCCTGGAGTGTCGTGGACGCCGCCATAGGTCGCTCTGCGGGCTTGTTTGCCAGCCACCTCCCGACGTTGAAACCGGGGCAGGCCTTGGCGTTCGTATAGTCGTTGTGTCCGCTGATCTTGCTGATGCCGGGGAACCGGATTTTCAGTTCGTTAATCAGCACCCGAAGGGCTTGATCCTGCTCCGAGGTGTAGTTGGCCTCAAACGCATCGTTGGCCGATGAACCATGGCCGCCGACAAGGCAGACGCCGATGCTGGTCTTGTTGTGGCCGTAGGTGTGAGCGCCCTCATCTTCTAGGCTGCGACCGGTGGCGACCTTCCCGTCACGGTCAATCACATAGTGGTAACCTATGTCCCTCCAGCCATTTTCCTCGATATGCCAGCGGCGGATTTCGTCGCGCTTTTCTTGAACGCTCTTGCCCTCATACCAGCTTGGCCGGGTGGACGCAGCGTGGACAATAATCTCGTCAATCTGGCGCATGTCACTTCCTCAAAGCCGCTTCTATGGTGTCTAGCTTCTCAAACACGCGCTTGAAATTGTCGCGCATCTCCTTGAACTCGCGGTCGTGGGCTTCCTTGTTCGCCGATGTCGTGGCCTTGATGACCTCGATGTCCGTGCTGTGCTTGTTCACACGGCTGTGCAGAACCCACACAAAAGCAGCCACAGGCGCGACCACCCACTGCATCAAGAGATCAAGTGTTTCCATCTGGGGCCTCACAACAATACGTTTGACGGGGATGATACAGTCAAAGGGTCGATCAACTCAATACCGCCATAGGACACGGCTTCCTCGGCGTTGTTCGGGTCTACCGGCTGACCGTTCTGGGTCCACATGACGCCCCACTGCTTCCAGCCTCCGGCCTCTACAAGGCGAGGTGCCAGCCAGAAGTTAGCATGATACCGATTGTCCATGACCGGAGGAGTGACCTCGTTGCCTTCCTCGTCGTATGTGCCGGGCGTCAGGACCAGCGGGCCAAGTTCGGTGATGGTAACGCCGGGTGCAGGGATAAGCGGCCCAGAGGCTTCCACAGCGGGTGTGATGACCTCTCCGGTCTCAGGGTCAGTGACGGCAGGGATGGCAGGGTTGGTGTAGACCTTGAGGCCCACAGCCAGCGCCTGAGCGTCAAACGTGGCCTTGTCGGTGGCCCTGACCATGCAAGCCAAGACACCGCCTGACAGAGCAGCGTAGACGCGGACGCCATCGACTTCGAGGTGTTGTTGTTTTTCGATCATGCTGCTCTCCCGTGGTTCGGGTGATAATCGTATTTTGCCTCAGCGGCCTTGCGAGCGGCTACTGCATCTTCCAGAGACTTGAACCTGCCTAGAATCTTCATGTGGCTGTCCACGGTGATGTAGGCCAGAAACACATCATCCCGCTTGGCGTAGCTGACACCCGTGTGGCCGCTTGAGTTGTCAGAACGCCTTGCCAAATTGCGCAGGTTTTCTTGGCGGCTGACATTTCGGATGTTGCAAAGACGGTTGTCCGACTTGTCGCCGTTGATGTGATCAATCTCGTCAGGCCATTCCCCGTGAACCATCATCCAGATTAGGCGATGGCCGAGATAGCGCGTTCCAAAGATGTTGACCCGCACATAGCCACCATTGCCAATATTGCTCGCAACCGTTCCGGCGTAGCGGCTGTTCCACGTTTTCCACGAAGTTTCACCACCATTGTAGCCTTCCGTGAACATGTCACGGGGACGATGCCGCCACAGAAGCTGACCGGTCTCAGCGTCATAAGACAAAAGGATGCGCAGATAATCTTGCGTTATTTCCGTCATGATGTGGCCTCTTCGCGCCCCGCCTCGGTGATGTTGTCAGCCCAAAGCCGGATTTGGCCAATATTCCCGTTGAGGCCGTAACCAATTTCGAACGCCGATGCGGACAAGTCTGGAAGAGCCACGGGCGTTGTATTGTCGGTCAACGCGGTTCCACTGACAGCCGCCGCCAAGAGGGTCGAGGCATGGGTGCTGGCGATGTTGAACGCTGTGTTCACCCCACTGGTGAAGCTGCCGCCTGTGACCGTATCCACAACCCCTGCGGCCTCTTGCGTGAAGGTGAAGTCGGTAGAGCCGATGTCTTGCAGAATGGCGTTGTTGGCGTCCAGATACCACCGGGCCAAGGTTTGGGTGTCGCCTGTGACAGTCCCATCCATCTGGATAGACACGGCGAGGGGGTCTATCTCGCGGACGGAGATGTTTGAGACAGTCGCAGTAGCTCCGGCAACCGCCCGGAATATGAAGAACCCCGATGTTGCTACATTATTGACTGTATAAGACCCCGTTGCGCGTGTTACAGGCCCGGACTGAGATGTGTAAACCACCAAGCCTGCGGTTGTGGAAATATCAAAAGAGTATTGATAATGCTTTCCAAGCGTGGTGATACCATCTGCCCGCAGATCGGTGTTGGTTGTAGCATTAGTAACGGTCCATGACCCATCGCCGTTGTCTACCCACTCACCCTCAGAAGCGAAATCGCTAAACAACTCCCCCCCGATGACATTAGGGGTAGGCCAAGGTGCAGCACCGGCATCTACTTGGATGGTGTCCGCTGCGCGGGTGACTGTGCTGCCAGAATTAGTGGGTATGTACGACGAAGGTGTGGAGCCAGCTTCGAGTTGAGCGCCGTAGATGTAAGCACTTTCGCCTAACGGCCAACCTGAACTAGAACCTGTCGATCCGACATAAAAACGTACAGTTGTGCAGCCAGCGGGAGCCGTAAAGCTGAGACTTAATCTAACGTATGAACCTATTACGAGGCTGCTATAAAAGTTCTGTAGGGCAATACTGACGAGGCCATTATTGGCATCTAGTACATTTAGGTCAAATCGGCTGGTCAAGTCTACATTTTTTACCCAAACAGAAGCAGTGTAAATTTCACCGGGGGTTATCCCAATGACGGTAGTGTAAAGTCTACCGCTACTAGCCCCAGTAACATAGGATGCAGTGTTACCACCGTCTGGAGAAACACCTAAAATTGGGTCAATGCTTACCGACTTGAGCCAATCAGCATTAGCAAAATCATTGCTATAAGTAACCAAATTCGTCCGCGCTTCACTCTCGTTCAGCAGGCCCTCGTTGACCCATGCAGACCCGTTGTAGACATGGTTTCCACGCCGTGCCAGATACCGGGCGGAGGAGGTGGTGGGTACGTAGCTGTCGCCCGTGTCTGGGTTGTCCACCATGCCGCCGAGGTCGGAGCGGTAGGAGTGCCAACCCCAGACCAATACGTCAACAACGGCAGTGCCGAAGTTGCCAGAATTTTGTAACTGCTGTATTGTACCCCCCGCAGTTGTTACGTCCAAGGTAAACTCCTGCCACGCCCCTGTAACAGTCACATTAGAAAAGTCTGTTGACTGGTTCCTGAATTTAATCGTTTGAGAAGATACACCGTCTGTAGATTTAAGCCACACAGACTGCTTTAATGGCCTGCTTAACTCAGATACTGTTTGTTGAACGGTTGACTGGTCCCCTGCAGTAGTGCCTGCACCGCAATCAAAAACTATTCTATCGGCTGTTGTGGTTCCGTCTGGGGCAATACCTGCGTTTGCAGTAACAACAGGAACAGAAGCTGTGCCAAAACTAGATTTAACCCAAGCAGCATTGCTGAAATCCTCAGAATACCTCAGCAGATTATGCGGTGCCCACTTCCGATTTCCACTACTGTCCACCATCGTGGCATTGCCAGACCGGTCGTGGGTAAACACCCCGTCGAACGTCGAGACAGCCCCGCCGATGCGGTAGTATTCGTTCTTGAAGTCAGCGACGAGGGGAGGCTCAAAGCCTGCTGCGGCGTAGACTGACGACCCCCAGGGCTGCGAGGCAATCCACGCGTTGATCTTCTGGATGCCGCTGTCAAAGATCCACTGCTTGCTGTGATCTTCCTTGGCCAACGGAATGTGATTCCGTGGCTCGTACCAGCGATGGTTTGGGGTGTGCAGTTCGTCAGCCATTGATCAGGCGTCCTTGATCCGAAACTTGGCGAAATCGCCGTCCATCAATTTCCGCTTGCAGTATAGCGCAAATTCCTTCGTCCCGATAGCCGCACCACACTCCCGTGACCATGTTTCTGCCACGACAAAGGGAATGCTGCCCAGCTTGCGAACGCGGGCCTGGCCGAACATAGAGGGCGCGGCCTCGGCCTCGTGTTTGTTCTGCTCAATCAGAGCCTGCACGTCCTGCGTCCGGCGAATATGGACCTTCCCGTCGATCAGGTCGTAATGCTCTTTGATGTTGAAGTCTTCAAACATTCTTCGGTCTCCGTCCGACTTTCACTTGTTCCGCATGGCCGTTGGCAATGATGGTTTTGGCGACATCATCGTCCAGAGTGCAGACATAGCCAATCGGGCGAGGCTCTCCGTCAATCCAGATGCCGATGCTTGATGTGATTTTGATTTTCATTCGGACTCCTTTCAGTGAAAGGGGCGACCGAAGCCGCCCCGATCAGTTACCCAATTAGAGGGCTGGGTTGATATCCGCAATCACACCATGTGCGGCTTCAGTGTCCACCTGCAAACCATATTCGGTCGAGATCAGGCGACGCTCGGAATGGCCGGTGCGGGCCAGAGGCTTTTGCTTCGTCGTTTGCAGGTAGGCAATACGAGCGTAGCTGGGGTCAAGGACGAAGACGTCACGCGAGCGGATGAACCGCGACGGAACGATCTGAAGTTCGCCAAAGTCGCTGACATAGAGGTCAATCGCTGCGACGACTTTCTTGTCCGAGATGTCCCGGTAGCGAGTAGCAGAACCGGTGAAGGTCGAAGAGATCTTCTGCTTCACGCCAGAGCCAGCCAGAACGAGCGAAGGCTCTGCGCCGTTGTCCCAGCAAGACGAAATCACGTTTTTCAACATGGTCTCGGTCAGCGCCCGCAGGGTTCCGTCAGTTGCAGCCGCATCGGGATAACCCGCAGTGGTGCCGGACAGAGTGCCGTTTGCACCACCAACACCGCGATCCACGTTCGACGTCAGGAACGCCGACAGCGATGCGGTTTCACGGGCAGTGCCGGACGAACCAGCAACCGCCGCGTTGTTGTCCCCGACCGTCATTTGCTCCATGTCTCGCTTTAACTCACGAAGCTTATATGCGATCTGCTTGGCGATCTTCTGAGCATCACCGGCACCGTTGACGGCTTCGTTGGTGTCAGACACCTCCACCACCTTGTCGGAGATCTGACAATAATTTCCGAGCCGAATCGCGTTTGTCGGTGCGTCGTTGCCGGGGGCTGCTTCGCCCTCAACTACGCGGTTCGACGTGCTGGGCGCGGTCAGCGAGACAACCGGCCATTCGAAATAGGTGTTGTTGACCGACCGACGTCCAACACTGCTCATGAACGGCGTTTCCATCGGGCTGATCGAAATCAAGGCATCCTGGAGGTCTTCTTTGATGGTGGAAACTTGGTAGGTCTCGTTGGTATTTGCATTGACAGCCATGTTGGCTACTCCAAAGGTTTAACTGAGCAAGAATTTGGCAACGTCATCGACGCTACCGGTGGCGCGCATTCGACCTTCAGCTTGCTTCCTTTGCTTTGCCTTGCCTGCATTTGCCGACTGCTTCGCCCCAGGTTTGACCATCGGGCGGGCCTTATCGACTTTCTTCTGCACATCGCCGCGAGCCGCCATCAATTGGCGATACTTCATGGCGTCGTGCAAAACGCGGACAGCGCGGCTATCTGCGACCTCGGACAGTTCTTCAGGCGCGAACCCGTATTCTGTCCCGGCCTCGAGGATGGCATTCCGTAGTTGCGGACCTTTTTCACGGTCTGCGAACTCAGGAATAGCCTGCTGCAACTTGGACATCTCTTGCTGAAGAGTGTAGGCCAATGCTTGTTGCTGCATCTGTTGCTGACGGACACTGACCGCCTGCAACTCCTGCGTTTTCCCTTGCCATTCAGCCAAGTCGTCGTCGTACTTCAACTTGGCTTCCATGTATCCAATGTAATCTTGATTGAAAAAATCACGGCTTGGCGGCTTGGGTTTCGCAGGGATGCCCCCTGTTTCTAGCTGCTGGCGAAGCGCAGTGACTTGCTGCGTCTCCTGCTGAAGCTGACTATACAGTTGCTCGATTTGCTTTCGCCCCTCGGCAACGGTCCTCATCTGCCCCTGGATGTACTCTTGACCAGAATAGCCCCGGCGTAGCTCGTCAAGGGATACCTGCCGCTCTTGACCGTCTACCTTGACGGTGTAGAGCGTTTCCGCTGGCTCCTCATCGGCCTCCTCGGCTTCTTCGTCGTCATCATCCTCGTCTGAGGTTTCATCAACCTCTTCTTCCGGCTCGCCTTCGGTATCCGGTTCTTCGGCCTGGTCATCAAGACCGTCGGCCTCCGGCTCCTCGGCGGCTGGCTCCTGATCCAAGATCAGGTTGTCGGCAACATCATCAAGATCGTTGCCATCAATTGCAGTCGTGTCATCCACGGTGCTGCTCCCGTTTGCGATGCCCCGAGATCTTGCCGTCCATGATGAACGATTCAAGTTGGGTCCTGAAGGCATCAAGCGCCCGGACCATCCGGTGCGCTTCCATGATGTCATCTTGCGATGAATTGGGGTAAATGAATACCCCAACTGCGTTCTGCCTTATCACATTTAAGGCTTCCTGCAAAGTCTCGTCGGAAAGCAGCCGCTCTGCATTCATTTGGCGCTGTTCCGGTGTCATTCGATGACACCCATCGGATTGCGCGGCGCATTCTGTTCGGCCTTGATGGCGAGTTCATTTGCCTTGATGCCGTATTTCGCCAAGAGTTCGGCGTTGTCCAAGGCGAGTTCCTGCGCCATCTTGTCCCGCTCAAGGTCCATCTTGGCGGCCATTTCCAGCATCTTGCGCTGATGATCCGCAGCCGCCTTCTGGCCATCCAGTTGGGCGCGTTGTGCGTCCGTCTGCATCCGGGCCTGAGCCTTGGCCTGCTCAACCATCATATAGGCCTGGTTGGGGTCGGTCATCTGCTGCTGTTGAGCGGCGGCCTGTTGCGCCTGCATCGCCATTTGCTGCTCGATCTCGGGACTCATTGGGTTGAAATACCGTTCCGCATTCCTGATCCCCGCCGAGGCCATCATGTCCTGCAAGGTGTTTCGGATGCCGGTCAGCGACACAACGCCGTTCGACGGGCCGTATGCCTGCCAGATCTGCATCTGCATACCGAGGATTTCCCGATACGCGGCGGCCTTTTCCTCTTCCCGGCCAGTGCCGAGACCGACGTTGACCGAAACATCCATAGCCGAATCCCAAACACGCGGATCAACCGCTTGGAAGTCGCCATTCAGGCGCATCATCTTGTCGCCGTCAGCGTGTTTGACCATGAGGCGCAACAGGAGGCCGAACAGGCGGCGCATCCCGCCTTCCGAAAGGTTCCGGGCCATTGTCTCAATCTGCCCCGCAGCGGCCTGTATGGTGGCGCTGACAGCCGCCTTTGCCGTGGACTGCATGGCATCCGGGTCGAGGCCCATGCTTGCCCGTGTGACGCCTGTCTTCTGCTCTACAAGCTGATCCATGTATTGCAGCGCCCCAAGGGTCTGACCGGCGGTGAACGGGACCGCATAGACCTCCATCATGCCAGGTGCGTCCTGACGGATGATTGCCCCAATCTCGTTGTTCAGAACGTCCTCGACCCGCACCTTGCCTGTGACCACACCGATGCGAGGATTGTTCACCATTGCCACGTTGTCCAAAACGCCGCGTAGAATGGATGTCGCCGTGTCTTGGTCATCCATTGTCAGATCGGCAACCGACCGGCCCAGCATCGTGTGCGGTTCTGGGTCCACCTCGAAAATGGCATAGGGGATTTCGTCGCACGGTTCGACGGACAACACCTTGTAGGCTGTGCCGCCCATGACTGCCCGGTGAAGCGTTGGTGTGCCGGTCCCGTCGATGTCGATCCGCATATAGGCTTCCGTCACCAAGACCTTTTTCATTGAAGGGTCAATGGCGTTTTCATCTTCGTCCGCGTTCAGGCTGTAACCGCGACGGGCTTCCTCTTCGCTTTCGATGATGGTGTCGCTGTCGGTGGAACTGTCCAGATCGGACACGTCATCCATGTCGAAGCCCATCGCCACCAGATCGCCGACGCGCATGTCGGTCCGCTGACCGCAGACATAGCAGTCCTCAATCGACCGGGCGTTGCGGTCAAAGAAGAATTCTTCGGGCGGAATGCTGTCAACGACCAGATCCCCGTCATAGTTCGTCCGCGATATTTTGACGTCGTGGCTGCGTTGTGGAGGCTGCATCATAGCCATTTCCGGCGCGACCGTTGCAGATGCCTCAACGACCTCGCTATGTTCCAGCACCTCCACCTCTGGATCAGCCATCAGCGCCTCGAACTGAAGGTCATTCAGCCCGGAATAGGTGTAGATCTTGGTGGTCGTCTTTTCCTCGTAGTAGGCTTTGACGATGCCCATTTTCTTGATCAAGGCGTCGTGGAAGGCGTCGGACAAGATCCGATAGCCTCCAAGTTCCATGAACTTCCAATGCATGTAGGTCGTCGCCTGATCGGCAAACTGGACGTCCTCCGGGCCGCGTGGGATGTATTCCACGAACTTGCCCGAGGACAGGAAGATCCGCATTAGGCTGGGCTTGATCGACCGTACAGTGTCACGGACCTTGGTCGCCACGACCCGGCTACGCCCATCTTCGTATCCGAGTGACGTTTTTCCGTCGAAATACTCTTGAGCCTTGATCCGGTCTTCGCTGACCTCGCTTTCGATGAAGTCAACCGCGCTTTCCACGGCAGTCGCAAGGATAGACTGCACCTCGTCATCATCAAGGGCAGTGCTTTCCTCTTCGTCCGTTTCGTCTTCCCCGACGACGCTTTCAAGGATGTCCTCGACGCCTTCGATCTCTTTCAGCATATCTAGCGGGTCCATGCGTCGTCCTCTTTATTGCGGTTCGAATTGGGACTGAGCGGCGCGGGATGCAGACGGTGCGCCCCCCGAAAAGAGCGTTGTCGAAAGCAATCGCGCAAGCTGATCAGTCTGTGCATCGGTCAGCCTTTGACCCTGCATCGCCGCGTCCAAGGCCCGAAGTGCGATGACCGCATCATCACCCCTCTTTTCTGTCAGCGCCCGTGCAATGTCTTGATAGATGCGCTGGCGCTGCGCCACTGTGTATTCATTCGTCATGCCAGTGACTGCCTGAACGACCGCCTTTGCCGTATTGATGGGCTCACCTTGGGCAAGCTGCCCGACAATGCCAGGGGCGGTGATGTCGCGGACCTGCTCGTCAGTGGCCTGTCGGATTTGTGTGCGCGAATTGACAGCCGTGGCCGCACGGGTTTCTGCTGCGACCATCGCCTCATCAAGAATTCTCAGCATTTCACCCGCATCGGGTCCAAGCAACCGGCGGATTTTCTCACGGGCGTTGTCGCTTCCGGCCTCGCGCAGCAATGCAATAGCCTGACGGGCGTCAATGTTCGGGTCACTTGGAATGCGGCGAACATCACCGACAAGTTGCTCAATTCGCGTCCGCAAGCCGACCTTGGCTGCATCAAGCTGGGCCTGTGACGGGTTGGGACCGAGTTCAAGGGCAACGTCCTCAATTCGGGTTGCCGGGCTTGTCAGGCGCTCCCCCAAGTCAAATGCATCACGTTCGGCAATGGTATCCCCGCCGACCCTGACAGCCTGGGCATAAGTCCCTTCTGGCCCACCAGTGGCGTCAATGATCGCATTACGCAGGTCAGTCGCTTGGCGTTGGTATCTCAGGCTCTGGGGCGTATCAATCGGCACAAAACCCTCGGTGTTCTTCGCGCCACGAGCCAATGCGTCCAAAGCCTTTTTGAGTTCGTCAAGCTGCCTCACATTGGGCATCTCAACAAATTGCACCGACCCATCGTCAGCGATCTGCGCCATGATCTGCATATTGGTCAGACCGCGATCCCGCATTTCCGCGTTTGCCTGCTGGATTGCTTGGTTCAAAATGTCGGGTTCGATACGCTGCGTGATGATCGTTTCAATTTGGCGACCGGACGGATCAGCATAATCAATCGGGGTGTTGTATGCTTGATTGTAGAGGTCCGACCGTTGCTGCCGTGTGCGATCCATGATGCCAGACACCGCCGTCACTGGGCCTTCCGCCGGTCGGCCCAACAGACCCGTCATGCCCGTATCAAGTCCCTGATTCACCCGCACCATACGTTCGTCCAGAGGCACCCTGACGGCCTGTGCGCCTGATGGGCTGGATGCGCCTGTTGCATCAAGCAAAGCCTGTGCTGCGATCCCTGCATCCCCGACGATGCCCTCTGCGCCAGCCTGCTCCACACGGGCAATGGCGTCGTTGATGTCGCCGCCCATTTGGAAGGTGTTTTTGATAACCCTAGCCGCATTTGGCGAAATTCCAAAAGTTGCCGCGATTTGGCCAATGTCGCTGCCTCGGATAAGGCCCATAACGTTTGATGCGCCTTCCGCAACATACGGGGTCGCACCACCAAAAAGTCCACCAAGGGCAGCGCCGTATCCAGCGCCGGTTTGGGCTTCTGAAATCCGGCTCGGCCTGTCTGTTCCCTCGCCCGATCCGTAAAAAGCCCCCTCCAAACCGCCTGCAAGCGCCCCGCTTGTGGCCGCACGAAGCGCCTGCGCCCCACGCGACCCAGAACCGAGAAGCCAAGTCGCAGCTTGAGGCAAGGCTTGCGGGGCGGCGGCGGCAAGACCCGCAGCGGCGGTTATACCGCCACCAAGGTTCAACCCCAAGGTCTGCCCCGGCCTTTCCCGCTGCATTGCCCCGCTTAGGGCGCGAGCGCCGGTGGTCGCCTCGGGGCCAAGAACCCCGAGAGCCTCATCCAGCCGAGAACCCAAACCCGGAACGCCCCGCACAAACTCGCCAGCCCTTGCCGCAACCGGATATTGCTGGATCAGGCTTTCGTCGATTGACCGCCTCGAAATATCCCCTGCACTCATTCCTGCGAGGGCGCTTTCAACCGCTTCGGGCTTGGTACTGCTGAACCCTGGTGACACCACATACCGTTGACCATTGGGGCGCTCAAAGACGCGGGTCGTCCCGTTGCGAGCAATGACGCGTGGCGCCGTGGCCGGGTCAAGTTCCTGCGCCTTTTGGGTCGCCTGTTCAACGCTATTGGCACGGACTTCAAAGTGCATCCCGTTGATCTGGACAGGGTAAATACGCTCATTCATTGGTATGGCTCCCCGACTGTAACGCCATTAATTGTGCTTCCGGTGATGGGGGGGGGAGTTAATGGGTTACGAGTTTGATCGTAAATAAGATTGCCAGCATCAAAACCATGAATTGTGCGAAGCAATGTTCGCTCATAATCATCCAAGTCTCTTTCAAAATTGGGGCTGAATGGATCGAGCGCACCGGACTTCTGCTTCAACAGCATAATATCAGCATCGCTTGCGTTACCAAGCGCACCGCCAGTTGGCGATGCTTGGCGCATGGCGTTGATGTTTTCGGCTGCCGCCATTGACTGCAAAGTTCTGACTTGACGAACAATTTCTGCATTCGCTGTGGCTGGGTTCATTGCAGCCAGAGGCCCAAGAACACCGCCCACGCGTCGCGCATCAGAGGCTTCACGCGCACGTCTCGACGCAGTGATAACGACATCGCTTGATGCCTGCGCAAGATCGGCCCGCATTTGGTCTTTTTCACCAGCGGCTGCGGCCTCTGCCGCAGCTGGCCCGCCCTCAATCGGCTCGAAAGTGTAGCGCTTAGTCTCGGGGTCTTGGACCGCCTGATACCCCGGCGGGATTGGCCCGATGGTTGGGGTGCCGCCCATATTGAAAACGTTGCCGCCCCCGCCAACTTTGTTCGCGGTTCCGTCCGGCCTGAGATTGTATAGACCGTCTTCAATCTGTGTGCCGGGGAACATTTGACGCATTTGATCTGCACTGAGAATTTGGCCCTGTGCCTCCGGCTGATACGCAATCGTCACTGCATCACGGCTACCCAGAGCGCCCGACAGCACCGCACCAGCCAGATCATCCCGGCCTTGGCTTCGCAACCACTCAGCCGTCCGGTTGCCGGTTTCCCTCGTTGTGCGTTCCTCACGACGACCGGCAATTCGATCCGCTGACATCTGCATCAACGCTGTGTTGGGGTTCAGCGTCATCCCGCCAAGACCGATGGCCAGGCGGTCGAACAAATCCGGGTTACTGAGAAGCCCGCGAAGGCCGCGTGGCCGCTCTTGCTCTGGCTGAGATTGCATTGGCTGGTTCATCGTGTCTGCCCTCGGTCGTCCAGTTGCAGTCATCCCAGATGTATCAGGGCCGCGTCCAATTCCTGACATAGCGTCAGACGCAATCAACCCCGGATCGTCTAGGTTAATACGGGAGGCAACCTGCGTCAGCAGATTGCCATAGTTCGGGTCGGTCGCATAACCCGATGCAGCCATTGCCGCAATCTGGTCTTCCAGCGTTTGCGCCTCTCGCACAGGCTGGTAACGCGCCGCACTCAGCATCAGGTTGGCGTAGTCATCAAAACTTTCCGCTGGGCTTGCGTATGTCCGAAACGGCTCATTGCGGCTGACCATCTGGCCGTTTTCAAACTCAGACGTCAGCAGACTTGCGCCCTGGCCTTGTGGAGCCTTGATGCCGAAGAAATTGGAGTTCGGCGCAGAGCGACCATAGCCAGTCTCAATGGCAGACTGAGCCAGCACCAGTCGTGGATCAATGCCCGTTAGTTCACTGACCCGCCGCGCATATGGCAGCATTGAGCGAAAGAAATCAGCCTGCGCTTCAGCCATTACATTGGCCTCGGGATCACAGATGCGGCAAGGCTCAGGTAATCAAACAAACCCGGCTGCTTGGATGTCGTCTGCGTCTGCTGCCCCATGTCGCCTGCCCCGACTGCTGCCAGCATTGCCTGCAAGGAGTTGGCTGGCGCACCCGTGAAGCCGCCATACTGGTTCCGGGCTGCGTTGATCAACGACTGGTTCATGCCCCGCATAGCGGCCCCCTGTTGAGCCTGCTGGCCAGCCAGACCCGTGCCAAACCCGTATCCGGTCTGAGCAAGGTTGCCGAGAAGGCCGCTTGCACCTTGGCGGACGTTGGCTGCATTGAACTGACCGCCATAGTTGGCTTGGTTCGCCTGCTGTTGTAGGTTCCCCTGTTGCAGCGCAAATTGGTTACTTGCAGCGGCGTCGAACTGGCCAGCCTGCAAAGCCTGATTGAACCCGGCCTGACGTTGCTGCGCCGAAAGGTCACCCGCCGCCCGAGCCGCCTCACCTGCCAAGACACCTTCCTGAACAGCTTGCCGAGATCCACCGAACGCGCCTGCCGCCGTGGCTTCAGCACCAAGAGCGTTCGAGGCCATTTGGCGCTGACGTTCAATGTCCTGCTGCCCACGATTGATGACCTGATTCGTAAACGGGTTCATGTATGAACCGACATTCAGGTTGCTCAGTTGTGCAGCTGGACCAAGCTGCGCCGCCTGCATTGGGTTGGCTTGGAAATTGGCCAGCCCGCCAGCGGCATTCTGCGCCTGCGTCAATGCAGATGCGGACTGCTGAAAGACGTTCGGCCCGGTCGGCTGCGCCATGCTAGGTTGCATTTGGTTCGGCGTTTGCACCGACCCCGGATTGGATGGACCTGCCATGTTATTTCCTCGCTCCAACGGTTCGCTTGGTAGATTTCCTCAAGGCCCGATCAGAACCGGTCACGGTGTTACCAACTCTGGAAACAACGCCGCCGCTTTCGTACCTGTCACCGGATCGGCCTGCGCCACCACCATCGAACATGTCACGAACACCAGTGTAACCACCGGCCCCATATCCGGCTTGGCCATTCATGTTCGGCCCCTGCCGCGTGTCGAAAACGCCCCTACGATCCATAGTCCGGCTGTTATCGCGGCCACCAGACCCGACCGGAGCCGCAACCGGCTGGGCAGCACCGCCCTTGCCAGACCCCATAGAGTTTGTGCCGACAGAACCGGGCGTGTAGCTAGAAAGACCTGTCTGAGGGTCGATGA
>CALFSV010000419.1 GCA_937916485.1 uncultured Paracoccaceae bacterium
GGCCTGATACGCTTGGCAAGAGCGAAAATCTGAAACTTTTTGTCCAACCCCCGACAAGGGTTGGGCGGACGGCGTACATAAGTGTTTGAAAATACGAGGAGATTTTAAATCAGTGGCAGCCCGTAGGGGAATCGCACTTGAGCTTTGACAGTTGTGCCGAACTGGATTCTTGAGGTTTCATCATCAGATGGAGCTTCGAGATGCCGGCATTATCCAATTATTTCAATGACGAAGACGATCCCCGCAAGAGTAACGCGCCACGGCATAAGTTCTGCGATCTGATGACGATCAGCCTTTTGTGCGCGCTATGCGGTGGGGAGACCGCGGTCGACATGGAGCAATTTGGGCAGATGAAGGAGGATTTCCTGCGTGAATTCTTGGAATTGCCTCACGGGGTCCCCTGTCATGATGCCTACTCGCGGCTCTTTCGCTTGATGAAGCCGACCAGCCTACAGGCGTTTTTCGACAAGTTCCGGAGCGACTTTGCTGCGGCCCATGCCGATCATCCAGCGATTGCCATCGACGGCAAGGAGATGCGGCGCAGCTTCGATAAAGCAGCCGCCCAGTCGAACTTGAACGTTGTCACCGCCTTTGCTCATGGTGCGCGGCTGAGCCTTGGGATGACGCAAAGTGCTAAGGGCGGCGGGGAGATTGTGGCTCTGCGCGAGTTGATTGAGATGCTTGATATTCGTGGCATCACCATCACGGCCGATGCCTTGCACTGCCAACGAGAGACCTGTGACCTGATCGTGCAGGAAGGCGGTGACTATTGCATGCAGCTCAAGGGCAATCAGGGCGATATACAAGCCGACGTGCGGGCCTTCGTGGCCGATCAGCATATTGAATACATTGATGAATATACCTCTGTAGACGGTGACCATGGCCGGGTTGAGGAGCGGTCATATCGCGTCTACGACGTGCCGGACTATCTCGCTGAAACCCATCAATGGCCACATCTTGGTGCCTTCGTTCATGTCGTGTCCACGCGCACAGCGGGCCAAACGGCCAGCAGTTCCGAGCGGCTGTACCTCATGTCAAAATGCGTCACGGCTCAAGCAGCCGCCACGCTGATCCGTGGCCACTGGGAAATCGAGAACAGCTTGCATTGGTCACTGGATGTGGTGATGAACGATGACCAGCACCGCGCGCGGAAAGACAACGCGCCCGCCAACTTCGCCGCGCTACGACGGATCGCACTGGGCATCATCAAGGCGAATACCGCAAAAGGCTCAAACCGCGTGAAGTTCAAAAAGGCAGGCTGGAGCAATGACTTCCTGCGCACACTCATCCAAGGCTTCTGAAGCGCGATTGCCCTGCCGCAACCGATGTAGCCTTTTTTATTGACCGAAGGGCGTCGCTTGCAGGCTGTTGCGAAAAGACGACACCAGCATTTGGTGTGTAGGTGCGCAACGGTGCTAAAGCATGCTTTGGGATCAACATCCGAAGAAAAACGCGGGTAGCGTCCACGGACGTGGTGTAATTTCATCGCCGTCAACGGTGTAAT
>CALFSV010000420.1 GCA_937916485.1 uncultured Paracoccaceae bacterium
TCCAAATCATGTTGAACGATGACGAGATCAAAGCCATTGACGATTGGCGCTTCCAGAACCGCTTGCCATCCAGAGCAGCAGCGATCCGTGAATTGCTGAGCCGTGGTTTGCAGACCACGGAGTTCAGAGAACCCACAGAGAACAAGCCGTCAGGTCAGTTTGGCGTGATAACTCCACCAGACGAAGCCCTCCCATAAGAGACGTCCTTGAGACGCCTGTTCGCTGGAAACCTAGCTTATGCGTCGTTCTTCTTGATGAAATTCAGGCGGTTATGGCGCGCTGGTGACCTTTGCGGGGATCACTACTAAGGTCCGCTCTGGGCCGACCTCGACGAGAACTGCGCCCATGACCCACGACCCTGCAAACCCCTCTCCCTGCGCAAAGCCGACGCTTGGACCCTCGTCCAAACGATACCAGCTCACCAGTGGCGAACTGGGAAACTTGCGTCAGGGGTGGGACACTAGGATGAGGAGTGCCGACAGGTCTACATGAGGGCGTACAAGGTAACTGATCGCCTAGAGGCAAAGATAACCTCTGGAGCCTCTGAAACACCCCGCTTCCGGGCTGCTGAGTTGCAGGGGGACACAATCGTCCGGTTTGAAGAGCCCCCCCCCACTGCCAAGTCAGAAGAGCGTTGGCTCGCCTTGTTAGAGGACGATTCTGCCGATTGATGGTCGAACTGGGCCGCCTACAAAGCAAGAATGGCATGCACCTTGGCAGTCAAACCAGGACTTCCAAGAAAAGTGTTTTAAAACAATACGATTATAGGTTGGTTTGGTGGAGCCTAGGGGGATCGAACCCCTGACCTCTTGCATGCCATGCAAGCGCTCTCCCAGCTGAGCTAAGGCCCCAAACCGTGCCGTTCTCTAAGCGGCGGGCTGGGCGAGATCAAGAGGAAAATCCCGCCCTGCCAGAGTTTTGTGACAGGCCACAAGGACCCGCCGGATCAAAGGTCGTCGTCGGCAGCGACATCCTTGAGATCGTCGAAGGAGACGGCGTCGTCATCCTCGTCGTCCTCAAGCACTTCGTCGCCCAGGTCGACATCATCGTCGTCCTCGTCGTCGTCATCGGCCAGAAGCAGATCGTCATCCACGACCTCCTTGAGCTTGGCCTTTTTGGTCTGTGCATCCTCGGCATCAGCGACCATAGTCCGGTTCTTGCCAAGGTCGATCGTCACGACCTCGCCGGTGTAGGGGCTGATGATGGGATTGGCGTTCAGGTCATAGAACCGCTTGCCCGTCGTCGGGCAGATACGCTTCTTTCCCCATTCTTCCTTGGGCATCCAGTGTTCCTTCAATTCCTATAGCCATTGTCGGCATCATGTCCGACATTGTCATCACGCGGGCCGCAACGGGCGGCCTTGCGGCGGATCAGCGTCCCCTGCCATAAGCTTTGGGGCGTGTCAAAGCCTTTGGTGCGCATTGTTGCGAAGGGTCATTCATGGGTCGACATATGCTTGCCGGTAACCCCCCGATCGAGGTGGAGCTTAAACGATCTCCCCGCGCCCGTCGAATGACACTTCGGGTCTCGCGACTTGACGGTCGCGTCACCCTGACCATGCCCCCCCGTCTCGCCGAAAAAGAAGGGCTGGCGTTTCTCAAAGACCGCGAAAGCTGGCTGCGCACACATCTTGCTGGCGTAGGGGGTGCGTTGCCGATGGTCTTTGGCACCGCCATCCCGCTTGAAGGGGCAGAGGTCCTCCTGACGGCCGGGGCGGTCCGCCGACCGACGCGAGAGGGATCGGTACTGTTGCTGCCGCCCGACCCCGACAAAGTGGCCGCCCGGACGCTTGCCTACCTCAAGGCCGCCGCCCGGGACCGCCTTGCCGTAGCCTGCGATCGCCACGCAGCGGCCCTTGGGCGGACCTACGGGCGGCTGACCCTGCGCGACACCCGTTCCCGATGGGGATCATGTTCGTCCCGCGGGGACCTGATGTTTTCCTGGCGACTGATCATGGCCCCATCCGAGATTCTCGACTATGTCGCGGCGCACGAAGTGGCCCACCTTGCAGAGATGAACCATTCAGATGCCTTCTGGGCTGTTTGTGGGCGCCTCTATCCGGATTACAAGACGGCTCGACGCTGGCTAAGGAACAACGGCTCAGAGCTGCACCGCCTGCGATTCGCCCCCTAGGGCGTCAGGCTCGGCTTGACCACGACGGGATACGTGATCACATTTATCTCATGCAAATCCAACCCCGCACACCAGACCAGACAGGCGCCGCGCATGACCGTGTGTATCGGTCCTTGCGGACCCGCATCATGCACGGAGAATTGGACCCGGGCGAAGCCCTGACATTGCGCGGCATCGGCAAACATTATGGCGTCTCGATGACGCCAGCCCGTGAAGCCGTCCGCAGGCTGGCGGCAGAAGGAGCCCTGACCCTGTCCTCGTCTGGCCGGGTCTCGACCCCGGAACTGTCGAACGACCGGATCGAGGAACTGGCCGCGCTGCGGGCCCTTTTGGAACCCGAACTGGCAAGCCGCGCCCTACCCCGAGCGCATTTTGCCCTGATCGACAGGTTAGAGGCGATCAATCAGGGCGTCAGCCAGATGGTCGCCCGCCATGACGCCAGCGGATATATCCGCATGAACCTGGAATTCCATCGGACCCTTTACCTGCGCGCCCAGGCGCCCGCGATCCTCGCCATGACCGAAACGGTGTGGCTGCAGTTGGGGCCGACGATGCGGGCCCTTTATAGCCGCCTCAAACGATCGGAACCTCCCTATAACCACAAGCTGATCATCGCCGCCTTGAAGGCCGGGGATGAGCCCGGATTGCGGCTGGCGGTGCGGACCGATTCGACCCAAGGGCTTCGCTTGCTCAAGAACTGACCGCCGGAAGGGGCAGAAAGCGCCCCTGATTATGACTCCTGGACCGGCCCAGGACGGAACACCCGAAACTGGAGGCCCCATGCGGACGAGCCGAGTGATCCATACAGTCTCAGCCCATGCCGAAGGCGAAGTGGGCGACGTCATCGTGGGCGGTGTCACCCCGCCTCCGGGCGCTACCCTGTGGGAGATGCGGGACCATATCGCACGGGACGGTGCCCTGCGCCGGTTCATGCTGAATGAACCGAGGGGTGGCGTCTTTCGGCATGTAAACCTGCTGGTTCCGCCCCGAAATCCCGCCGCCGATGCTGCCTTCATCATTATGGAGCCGGAAGATACCCCGCCGATGTCGGGCTCAAACGCGATCTGCGTGGCCACGGTGCTGCTGGACACCGGCCTCTTGCCGATGGTGGAGCCTGTGACAGAAATCACCCTTGAGGCGCCCGGCGGCCTTGTCCGCGTCCGGGCAGAGTGCCGAAACGGCAAGGCCGAACGGATCACGGTGCGCAACCTGCCATCCTTTGCCCTGCGCCAGTCTGCCCCGCTGGAGGTGCCCGGCCTTGGGTCGCTCGCCGTCGACACCGCCTTTGGCGGCGACAGTTTCGTGGTCATCCCGGCGCGGGCGCTTGGACTGTCCCTTGGCCCCGACGAGGCGCATGACATCGCGCGTTTGGGCGTAAGGATCACGGCGGCAGCACAGGAGCAGCTGGGCTTTGCGCATCCGACATTGCCGGATTGGGATCACATCTCGTTCTGCCTGTTCGCAGGTCCCCTGGAAGAGACCGCCACCGGATTTGCCGCTGCCTCTGCCGTGGCGATCCGGCCGGGGAAGGTTGACCGGTCCCCAACCGGCACTGCCGTCTCTGCCCGGATGGCGCTGTTGCACGCACAAGGCCTTATGAGCGAGGGCCAGACACTTGAGGCCCGCTCGATCATCGGATCGAGCTTTACCGGACGGATCGCCGGGACAACCACCCTTGCCGGAACACCCGCGATCCTGCCCGACATCTCGGGCCGCGCCTGGATAACGGGAACCCACCAGCACATGCTGGACCCCGACGACCCCTGGCCCGAAGGCTACCGCCTGTCCGATACCTGGGGCGCGCGGTGATCGGGTTTCAGTGACCTGAAGGTACGCCTGCGGCGCAAGGTCATACCTCCGCGATCGCCTTGCGGCGATCCCGTCAGGTTGCCTCCGGCGGGAATATTTTTGGCAAGAAAAAGCTGTCAGCTTTGGGAAATGGGCCAGGCCATCTTTTGGTCGTGCGGCACTGGACCGGTCGAATTGCGCAGGACGAGGTCTGCGCGCAGCGTTGTTTGCAGGTCCCGGGCCGGCCTTCCCTCGATATGACCCAAAAGGGCCGCTGCCAGGGGTTCACAGGCGTCGCGGAAGGGTGCCTGGGTGACCGTAAGCGGGGGCGCGAAGCCGGTTGCGGGCATTTGTGGAAATCCGTCGTCATGGGCGACCACCGACACGTCCTGGGGGATCCGGATGCTGAGGTCCTTGGCGGCCCGGTAGACGCCGGCGGCCTGAGGCGTCGCACTACACAGGATTGCAGTCGGCCTTGGGCCCTGCTGCCCTGACAGCCAGGTCAGCGCCTGGGCGTAGCCCGCCGGTTCTGATGGGGGGTGACCGGCGATGAAATGGTCTGGCACCGAAACGGGCATCGCTTGCCGGAACCCTTCGGCCCGGTCTCGGGCGAAGGCATAGCGATGTTCCCCGTTCAGGAGTGCGATCCGCCTGTGCCCCAATGCAGTGAGCAGGTTCACCGCGTCACGGCTGACAGCATGGTTGTCGATGGCAAAGAAAGGGTAGTCGGCCGCGTCACCGGCCGTGCCATGCATCACGAAGGGGATGTTGCGGGCCTGAAGGAAGGCCACGCGGGGATCATCCGGTACCGGGGCGTTCAGGATAAAGCCGTCCAGAATGTCCCGTTCCAGCATCCGGGCATAGGCTGCCACCGGATCAGTCCCCTGATCCACCGCCAGCACAAGGTCGGTGTCCCGCGCCACCAAGGCGGCAGAGAGGCCCGCGACCACCTCAAAAAAGGTCTGGTCAGAGCTCATGTCGGGATTGAGCTTGACGATCATGCCCACCATTCCCGACCGCCCGGTGACGAGCCTTTGGGCGACACGGTTGGGTCTGTATCCCAACAGCTCGGCCGTCTGGCGGACCTTTTCGCGGGTCTTTGCGTTGACCTCGGGAAACCCGTTCAGCGCCCGGCTGACGGTTGCCACCGAAAGACCAAGTTCGGCCCCGATGTCCTTGAGCGTCGCCAAACCGATGTCGTCCTCTGCCTATTTTCAAATCGTTTACGGCTTTGACGTACTTGCCTTTGCACCATAGATCAACGCCGCTGGCATGAACCCATGGAATACGTCCAGCCGAAATTCAAAACGTTTTGAAACTGGATGCCTGCCTTGTTATGTCTGCCGACGAATCAAGAGACTGCAGTTGTGTCCGAGGGGGATGTCCATGCGCGAATGGTGGCGAGATGCCGTGATCTACCAGATCTATCCCCGATCCTTTCAGGACTCGACCGGTGACGGGGTGGGCGACCTCAAGGGCATTACCCGGCGCTTGCCGCATGTGGCTTCGTTGGGGGTGGATTGCATCTGGCTGTCGCCGATCTTTACCTCGCCGCAGCGCGACATGGGCTATGACGTGTCGGACTACACCGACATTGATCCGCTGTTCGGCACATTGGCCGATTTCGACGAAATGATCGCGACCGCCCACGACCTTGGCCTGAAGGTGATCACCGACCAGGTCTTGTCCCATACCTCGGACAAGCACCCGTGGTTCGAGGAAAGCCGGTCAAGCCGGGACAACCCCCGCGCTGACTGGTATGTCTGGGCCAATCCCCTGCCCGACGGATCCCCCCCGACGAACTGGCACAGCCATTTTGGTGGACCGGCGTGGGAGTTTGATCCCCGTCGCGGTCAGTATTACCTGCACAACTTCCTCGGCTCGCAACCAGACCTGAACTATCACTGCCCAGCCGTGGTGGACGCTATCCTTGAGACCTGCAAGTTCTGGCTGGACCGGGGTCTCGACGGGTTTCGCCTGGATACCGTCAACTACTTTTTCCACGATCAGGAACTGCGGTCCAACCCGCCAGCGAGCGGAGGCCATTATGTCATGGCAACCGATCTCTATGGCATGCAGAAAAACATCTACAACAAAACCCGCCCTGAAAACATTGGCTTTCTTGAACGTTTGCGCCGCCTGACCGATCAGTATGACAACATCATGATGGTCGGCGAAGTCGGCGAGATGGGCGACCGCGCCATCGAGATCATGGCCGAATACACCCGGGGCGAGCATCGCCTGCACATGTGCTATTCCTTTGCCATGCTCGGCCCCGACTTTTCGGCTGACCATTTCCGCCGCTGTATCGAAGGGTTTCAGCGCGGGGCGCCCGATGGCCACCCCAAGTGGTCCTTTTCGAACCACGACGTCCCCCGCCACCCGACCCGCTGGGCGGCGCATGGCACCTCAGTCGATGCCGTTGCCCGACAGGCCGCGGCCATGCTGATGTCTTTTGAGGGCACCCTGGGCATCTATCAGGGCGAGGAACTCGGTCAGACCGAAACCGTGATGGAGTTTCACGAGCTGACCGACCTGCCTGCCCTGCGTTTCTGGCCCGAGGTCAAAGGCCGGGACGGTTGCCGCACCCCGATGGTCTGGGAACGTGACGCCCCCAATGCGGGGTTTAGCACGGGCACCCCCTGGTTGCCGGTCAAGCCGGAACAGGCGGCCAATGCTGTTGATGGACAAGAGGCCAGCAATGACTCTGTCCTGCATTTCTACCGCCAGATCATTGCCTTTCGCAAAGCCCGTCCCGAACTCACGCTGGGCAAGACGGTCTTCATTGACCTGCCAGAGCCGATACTGGCCTTCACCCGGACCAATGAGGGCCAATCGCTGACCTGTGTGTTCAACCTGTCACCGAACCCCGTGGCGCTGTGCCTGTCGGCCCCGGCCACACCGGTTGGCCCCCATGCTGCCGAATTGACCGGGACGGACCTGGCCCTGCCCGGCAGTGGCTATGTCTATCTGGAACATGCCGGCAGTCTGGGCCTGCAGGTGTCAGAGGCGACAGAAGCGGCCTAGTTGCGACTGATTGCGTAAGGTGGGTCTTGACCCACCTTCCCTTCGCCCGGCGTCCGATCTAGCGTCCCGTCAAAGACAGGACGCAGCATGGCACACCCAAACCGACCGACCCACACTGCCTACGACCTCGTCATCATCGGCGGGGCGATGATCGGGTCTTCTATCGCCTGGTGGACCGCCAGGAACCCCGATTTTCAGGGCCGTATCCTGGTGCTCGACCGGGATTTGAGTTTCGAGTACGCCTCCACCACCCATACCAACTCTTGCATCCGTCAGCAGTTCGGGTCCGAGATCAACATCCGCATCTCCCAGTTCGGCGTCGAATTCATCCGCCAGTTTCAGGATGCAATGGAAGACCCCGAGGCGCCCGCGATCCTCTTGCAGGATTTTGGCTACCTCTACCTTGCCGACACCCCCTCCTTTGCCGAGGTCCTGGCGGCCAACCAACGGCTGCAATCCAGCCTTGGGGCCGGAACCCGGATGATGACGCCCGAGCAGATCGGGCAGGAATATCCCTTTTATGCCCTCGACGATATCGTTGCAGGCTCTCACAACCCGATCGACGAAGGTTACTTCGATGGGGGCACCATGTTCGACTGGCTGCGCCGAATGTCCCGCAAGCGAGGCGTTGAATATGTGCAAGCCACCGTCGCGGGCCTGCGTGAAACAGGGGACAGAGTGACCCATGTCGTCCTAGGCGACGGGACCGAGATCGCAGCGGGCCAGGTCGTCAACGCCGCGGGCCCAAGGGCCGCGCAGGTGGCCAAGATGGCGGGCCTGTCCTTGCCGGTCGAGCCGCGCCGCCGCTTTACCTTTGTCTTTGAGGCGGAAGACCGCCTGCCCCGCGACCTGCCTTTGACGATTGACCCTTCCGGCGTTCATGTCCGCTCGGACGGTCAGTGGTACATGGCGGGCTGCCCTCCGCACGAGGACCCTGCCGTCGATCCGACCAACTTCACGATGGATCACAGCCTGTGGGAGGATAAGGTCTGGCCGGCTGTCGCCACCCGCATTCCTGCGTTCGAGCGTGTCCGCCTGCGCAATTCCTGGGTTGGCCACTATGCCTATAACACCCTGGATCAGAACGCTATTCTGGGCGCCCATCCAGAAGTTTCCAACCTTTTGTTTGCCAATGGCTTTTCCGGCCACGGCCTGCAACAATCCCCTGCAGTTGGTCGGGGGCTGTCAGAGCTCATCGTCTATGGCGCCTACCGCAGCCTTGACCTGTCTCCCCTGGGCTTTGCCCGTATCCTCGACAATAGGCCGTTGATTGAACGGGCCGTCATCTGAATTAGGAGCACGCGATGCAAAAGATCGTCCTTACCGGGGCCTGTGGCGCCCTTGGCACTGTCCTGCGCGAACCTCTCACCTGCAAAGCGGCCGAGCTCTTGTCCGTCGACATCGCTGATGCCCCCGACACCCTCTATCCGGGCGAAAGCTTTGCCCAGGCCGATGTGTCAAAGATGGATGAGATCGGGCCGCTTCTCGAAGGGGCCGATATGGTCGTTCACTTTGCCTCGATCGCGGATGAGGCCCCATTTGAGCAGATCCTGCAATCGAACCTGATCGGCGCCTACAATATCTGGGAGGCCGCTTATAAACACGGTGTGCGCCGCATCATCTTTGCATCATCCGTTCATGCGGTCGGGATGCACGAGATCAACGCCGGGATCGACCTTGATGCCCCCCACCGACCCGATACCTATTACGGGCTGGCCAAATGCTTTACCGAAGACCTCGCCCGGCTGGCCTGGGAAAAGCGGGGGATAGAGTGTGTGTCCATCCGCATCTTTTCCTGCACCCCCGAGCCGGGGAATGTCCGTGCCCTTGGGAGTTGGCTGTCACATGGCGACTTGATCCAGCTGGTTGAACGGTCGATCGAGGCGCAGACGGTAGGCTATACCCCCATCTTTGGCATCTCGGGCAATACCCGGGCAGCCGTTTCCAATGCCAAGGCCTCGTTCCTGGGCTATCAGCCCAAGGACAATGCCGAGTATCTGGCCGATGAGCTGTTTGCCAAGGCCAAGCCGGTTGATCCCCAAGACCTTCAGCATACGCGATTGGGCGGGCCTTTCGCGATTGTGCCCCTGGGCGAAAGCGGCGTCGCCATGATCAAGCGCCTGTCAGAAGCCGCCAAAGACGACGGCTAGAACAGCACCACAAAGGTCGCACCGGGCGGCCCTTCGGGAGACAACAGGATTTCCGCCCCATGCGCCTCGAGCATCCGGCGCACGATGGCAAGGCCCATACCGGTCCCGCCTTCGTCGCGTCGGGTTGTGAAGAAGGGATCAAAGATCCTACCCCGATTGCCGGGTGAGACGCCCGGACCGTCATCAACGACCGTCAGGCGGCCAGGTTCGGCCCAGATCCGAACGTTAAGCGCGCCGACGGCGGTCGCATTGCCCAGAAGGTGGTCAAGCACCAGGCGCAAGCCATCGGGTCCAAGTGGCAGGATGGCGTCTGCCTCAAGGTGCAGGCTGATTTCAGAGTGATCCAGCTGCAGGTCCGACATCAGCGGACCGATCCTGGAATGGCCCAGGCCCATAGGCTCTTTCGCCTGGGCGAGGATCCGTTGGGCATCCAGAAGGGCCGTCATCCGATCCGCCGCCTCGTCGATCCGGCTTAACAGGCGCGACCGGTCCGCATCGGACAGATCCGGGCTGTCCAGCAACTCTGCCGCGCCTCGAAGCACGGTCAACGGCGATTTGAGTTCGTGCGTGGCGTGATCGGCATAGGACCGCAACACGGCCTCGCGGCCCTGCAGGACCCGCCCCATGTCGAGAAAGGCCTGCCCCAAATCCCGCATCTCCCTGGTGCCATAATGTGCCAGTGGGTCCAGGCTTCCGTTGGAACCGTCCTTGATGGCCTTGGCCCGGTCCGCCAGCGTCTGGATGGGACGCAACAAGATCCTCCACAGAACAAAACCCAGAATGGCCGTCACCGCACAGACAGACAGGGCGACGATCGCCGCCGCCTCGCGAAAACCTGTGACAGGGGCAACATATCGGACGACCACGACCCCCGCCAAGGGCAGGCACAAGACCGCCCCAAGCGTAAGGCCCAGAACCAGGGCCAGCGAGGGCCGCCACTTGTTGCTTATCCGCCCAGACATGGTCCCATCCTGATGCCCACCCCATGGACCGTTTCAATCGCGTCGTCGCATCCGGCCTCAGCCAGCTTGGACCGCAGGTTCCGCAGGTGGCTGTCGACAGTCCGGTCGCTGACATTGACGTTGGTCCCGTAGATGAGATCAACCAATCGCGGCCGCGGCAGAACGTGATCAGGCCGGTCCAGCAGTCGCGACAGCAACTCCATCTCGCGCGCGGTCAGCGCGACCGGCGCCCCCATCATGGTGCAGACATGCCGCTCGCGGTCTAGGATCAGCCCGCCCCGCTTTAGCGGCCCCCGGCCGCTTGCTTCTTCGGGACGCGTTCGTTTGAGGATGGCCCGCAGTCGGGCGACCAGCTCGCGCGGGCTGAACGGTTTGGTGACATAGTCGTCCGCCCCCAACTCCAAGCCAACGACCCGGTCGATTTCATCCCCTTCCGCCGTCAGGAAAAGGACGGGCACTTCGCTTGTCCGTCGCAGCTGGCGGCAAACCTCCCGACCATCCATTTCGGGCAGTCCGATGTCCAGAACCACAAGGTCCGGGTTTGTCTGGGCCGCCGCCGCAAGGCCGGTCGCTCCATCAACAGCCTCGGTCACAGTGAAACCGGCCCGCCCCAGCGCGATGCGAAGCACATCGCGGATCTGGGGGTCGTCGTCGACGACAAGGATGGTGCCAGCGGTCATTGTGCCTCTCCGGATGGGTCGGTCGGAACTGTAACAGGTAAACTACGGCGCAGACGCGCATTACGGTAGCCCCATTCGCGCCAGTCCTGTGGTTCGTTGATCTCAAGCGTCGCAAAGCATAGCGGCGTCGATCCTGCCGCGTCGTGGGCCCGAATGGCAGGCACCGCACCTTCTCCCAATTCGCAAAGGTAATAGGCGTCAAGCGGGATATCCGGACGAGCCAAGTTGTTCGCAGCGACCACCCCTGCAACATTGACGAAGCAGACGACATATAGCGTCGCAGTCCCCATCAACAGGGCCCTTGCTATCAGCCAGCCCGTGCTTTTCCCCAGTTGCAGCTGGACCAACATCAGGCCCAGTCCTGCCGTCACCAACCCCATCCAAAGAAATGCGGCAAAGCGGAGACGCGTCAAACCGTAGGCCTCAACGTAAAGGTCCAGCCTTAGGGCAGATGAGGCGACGAGCAGGACATTCTGCCCAATCCAGAACAGCAACAGCCAGCGAAGGTGGCGTCGCCCAACCATATGCGGTTGCGCCAGAAGAGCGAACAAGCCCGCAAGAAGAGCCGTTATCAGAAGCGGATAGGCCCCTCGATGAGCATAAGCCGCATGCGTCATCCCTTCGGGCAGGGACAGGCCGCCCCAAAGGTAGGTGGCATCAAGACCTGATTGCAGGACGAACAATCCATTGAACGTGACAAGTGCGCGGGTCACCGAATTGGGATTGAACAGCCCAACACCGAGAGGGCGCGCCAGAACGGCCCTCGTCGGCCTGTTCATCCGTTCCCCAACTGCTGCAAGACGAAGCGTGGGCCAGAGGACCAGGGCGACCGCCCCCCAGAAAGTCCCCCGCTCTGCGGTGATGCTTTCAGCCAGCTGCCAATCAACGAACACCTTAAGCCAGCTGTCCAGAACCGGATTGGCCGCGGCGAGCAAAGTGACGAACACAAGGCCAAGGCCAAGACTAAGCACCCAGTCTCGGAGAAAACGGCGAAGTCCGGAACAGCCGAGTCGGATTGTCGCCCCAGCATCAAGGGCAGACCGGCCGTCATTCGAGACCTGAGCCAGTCCTGCGCGTGGCAATCGGGCAATCCCACGCAGCGCCCGGGACGCGGTGCCATCCGCCCCAAGGGCAATCCAGACGAGCGCGTGACAGAGCCCCAGCAAGGCAAAAGCCAGCGACAATGCCTGCACAAGCTCGACAATCGGCAAAAGGGACAGCACCAAACCGAAGCCCGCCCAAAGCATTGCCCGCTTGTCCTGTATTGCCCCGGGTCTCAGGGCCAGCGCGGTTCCGGCGATGGCAAGGATCATGACGGCAATTGACAGGCCCGGGGCGCTGACCTGCCAGATCAGCAAGTCGCTGGCAACAACCAGCACCAACAACGCCCCCACGGCTGCGAAACCGGGCAACGATCGCTGTGCGGTTAGGCCACCGTCCGCTACCCCCGATGGTTCTCCCGGTGGTACTCCCGGTGCCATCCAAAAGGCAGCCCGTGCCAATCCCGAAGGGACGCCCCGGATTAGAATTGTCTTCATTGTTCTTGCCTTTCCCTCTCAGTTCGACAGGAGGGATAGGGCCATGAGGTGCAACCCTTCGGCCGTGGTCGTGCAGTTTTTGCGCAGCGGCGCCCTAGCCTGCCGCCGCGGCCCGGATCGCTGCGATATTCGTGCCATACGCTGTGGGATCAGCAACGGAACCACCCCGGAAAGCAGCCGAACCTGCGACCAGTACATCTGCCCCGGCAGCAGCAACCAAAGGCGCTGTTGCGGGATCGACACCACCGTCAACCTCAAGGTGGATCGGACGATCCCCAATCAGCGCCCGTAGGGTCGCGATCTTGTCGATTTGTGATGCGATGAACTTCTGGCCCCCGAAGCCCGGGTTTACCGTCATGACGCAGATCAGGTCGACCATATCCAGAAGCCCTGCGACAGCGTCAGCCGGCGTTCCGGGGTTCAGCGCCACGCCGGCCTTCATGCCCGCCCCGCGAATGGCCTGGAGGGTCCGGTGAATATGCGGACCAGCCTCGACGTGGGCGGTCAGAATATCGGCACCCGCATCGGCAAAGGCGTCGATATAGGGGTCAACAGGCGCGATCATGAGGTGCACGTCCATGACGGTTCGGATGTGCGGCCGGATCGCCTTGGCCAACTGCGGGCCGAAGGTGATGTTGGGCACAAAGTGTCCATCCATCACATCCACATGCACCCAATCAGCCCCTTGTGCTTCTATTGCAGCACATTCCCGACCAAAATCGGCAAAGTCAGCGGCCAGTATCGACGGGGCGATCTTGACGGAACGGTCAAATGACATGCTTATGTCTCCTAGTGAGGCGAGTTAGGGGGCTTTAGCGCGGTTTTTGATCAAGGTCACGCGATGTACGCGGGGTTTTGAGCGAAGGGTCGTTTATCTCGTCAGTGTTTATGTGCCAGGTTGATGTTATGACTGAACTACCACTCTCCTATGCTGATATCTTCTCTTCGGAAGAGAAGGTCTTGTTGATCAGGGCCGCTCTTGAGACGCGACGCCCGTCTACTTTGCATTCCCAGGACTTCTACGAGTTGATCTGGGTTCAGAACGGCCAGGTGCGCCATCATCTTGAGGAAGTTCGACAGGAACTGCGGGAAGGCGACCTTGTTTTTGTCCGCCCCTCTGATCGCCATGCCCTTCAGGGACGCAGTGACGATGCTTTGGTGGTTTCGGTTGCACTGCATCCCGAACTGATCGAGTCAATGGGCCAGCGGCATCCATCGGTCGAGGGCTTTCTTTTCTGGTCCAAGGGCCGTGTGCCGACCCAGCTTAGCCGGGACAGCCGACAGTTGGCCGAGTTGAACCAGTCGGCCCTGCGCCTTGAACGCGGGAGCCGCAGCGGGCTTGAGGCCGAAGCCTTTTTGATGCCGCTGATCACAGGGCTGATCGGCCAGTCCGAAGTGCTGCCACCCGACTCGCCGGCATGGTTGGCCGCAGCCTGCGACGCGGCCCGCGACCCCAACGTGTTCCGCGAAGGCGCTGCCGGATTCGCAAGGGCCGCAGGCAAGGCCCACCCCCATGTCAGCCGGACAGCGCGGCGGTACCTTGGTAAGAGCCCGTCTGACTATGTGAACGCCCAAAGGATGTCCTTTGCCGCCCGCAGGTTGACCGGATCCGGCGACAGCCTGAGCGAGATTGCGACAGACTGCGGCATCCCGAACCTGTCGCATTTCCACAAGCTGTTTCGACAGACCTACGGGCTGACCCCGCAGCGCTATCGCAAGAGCCACCAGCGCGACATCATACAGCCTAAATAGCATTTGATCGTTTGGTCAAAACTTGCCAAGACCCCGGTGGCATGCAACGGTTTCGCATGCGACCGGGGAGGGCCATGGCGTGCAGACTGAGACCACTTCTATAGCTGGGACAGGTACCGGGAAAAGGGCTGATACCGCTCAGTTGCCCCAGGTCCATCTGCCACGAAACGCGGGAATGGAGCTTGACCTCGACTGGGTCGCCCGGGTGCAGGCCAATACCTCGGCGATCGAGAGGCGGGCCCAGACCTTGCCGGGCCGCCGGTCGGTCAAGAAGGACTGGCAGGCAGCATGGCTGTGCAAGGCCATCTCGCTGATCGACCTGACGACCCTGTCGGGCGATGATACGGTCGGCCGGGTCCAGCGCCTGTGCGCCAAGGCCCGACAGCCGGTGTCGCCGATGATCCTGGACAAACTGGGCATGACCGGCCTGACGGTTGGGGCCGTCTGCGTCTATCACGACATGGTGCCAGTTGCGGTCGAGGCCCTCCGGGGCTCGGGCATCCCGGTGGCCGCAGTCTCGACCGGCTTTCCGGCTGGATTGTCGCCGTTTCACCTGCGCCTTGCCGAAATCGGCGAAAGTGTTGCGGCGGGTGCCGCCGAGATCGACATCGTTATCTCACGTCGCCATGTGCTGACAGGCAACTGGCAGGCGCTTTATGACGAGATGCGGGCCTTTCGGGCCGCTTGCGGCGATGCCCATGTAAAGGCCATCCTCGCCACCGGGGAATTGGGCACCTTGCGCAACGTCGCCCGGGCAAGCCTGATCTGCATGATGGCAGGGGCGGATTTCATCAAGACCTCGACCGGCAAGGAGGGCGTCAACGCGACCCTTCCCGTTACCTTGACGATGATCCGGGCGATCCGGGACTATCAGGCCCGCACCGGGTTTCTGGTGGGCTACAAGCCCGCGGGCGGGATATCAAAGGCCAAGGACGCGCTGGTTTACCTGAGCATGATCAAGGACGAGCTGGGCGAACGCTGGCTGCAACCGGATCTGTTCCGCTTTGGGGCGTCGTCCCTTTTGGGAGATATCGAACGGCAGTTGGAACACCATGTGACGGGGGCCTATTCAGCCTCCTGGCGACATGCCCTTGCCTAAGGCCGCTGCGACGCGGGTGCTGGAAACATGAGTATTTGGGACGAAGCGAAGCCATGACAGTCAAACAGATTTTCGACACGATGGATTACGGCCCTGCCCCGGAGAGCGCAGCCGAGGCACTGGCCTGGCTGGTGGATATGGGCGACCGCTTTGGCTGCTTTATCAACGGCGCGTTTACTCCGCCCGGCACCACCTTAGAGAGCCGCAACCCGGCGACGGGCGAAGTGCTGGCCCATGTGACCCAGGCAAGCCAGGCGGATGTGGATGCGGCTGTGGTTGCAGCCCGCAAGGCCCAGCCCAAGTGGGCAAAGCTGGGCGGTCCGGGTCGGGCCCGGGTGCTCTATGCCATTGCCCGCCTGTTGCAGAAGCATTCCCGCCTGTTTGCGGTGCTTGAGACGCTCGACAATGGCAAGCCGATCCGCGAAAGCCGCGATATCGATGTGCCCCTTGCCCAGCGCCACTTCTATTTCCACGCGGGCCTGGCCCAGTTGATGGACAGCGAAATGCCGGGCCAAGAGCCGCTGGGTGTCTGCGGTCAGATCGTGCCCTGGAATTTTCCCCTGTTGATGCTGGCCTGGAAGATCGCTCCTGCGCTGGCGGCTGGCAATACGGTGGTTCTCAAGCCGGCCGAGTATACCTCGCTGACCGCCATGCTTTTTGCGGATATTTGCCGTCAGGCCGGGGTGCCTAAGGGGGTGGTGAACATCGTGACCGGCGACGGTGCCGTCGGTGAAATGATCGTGGCCGCCGAGGTGGACAAGATCGCCTTTACCGGGTCAACCGCCGTGGGCCGCCGCATTCGGGAGGCCACTGCTGGATCGGGCAAGGCGCTGACATTGGAACTGGGGGGTAAATCCCCCTATATCGTCTTTGACGATGCCGACCTCGACAGCGCGGTCGAAGGTCTTGTCGATGCGATCTGGTTCAATCAGGGGCAAGTCTGCTGTGCAGGATCCCGCCTTTTGGTGCAGGAAGGAATTGCCGAGACCTTTCATGCCAAGCTGCGCGACCGGATGGACAAACTGCGTATCGGCGACCCGCTGGACAAATGCATCGACGTGGGCGCCATCGTCGACCCGGTGCAGCTTGCCTCGATCACCCGACTGGTGGAGGCCAATCCGGAGGGCACCCATTACCGCGCCGCCTGTCCCCTGCCTGCCCGGGGGGCCTTTTACCCGCCCACCCTGATCACCGGCCTGTCGACCTCTTCCCCCCTGATGCAGGAAGAGATCTTTGGCCCGGTCCTGGTGGCGACGACGTTCCGCACGCCGGATGAGGCTGTCCAGATTGCCAACAACACCCGCTACGGCCTTGCCGCGACGGTCTGGAGCGAGAACATCAATCTTGCCCTCGATATCGCGCCCAAGCTGGCGGCCGGTGTTGTCTGGATCAATGGCACCAACATGTTCGACGCCGCCGCCCCCTTTGGCGGGGTTCGCGAATCCGGCTTTGGCCGTGAGGGCGGTTGGGAAGGGTTGCAGGCCTACTCCAGACCCAGGGGCAGCGTGGCAAAGCTGAAGCCTGTCCCGCCCCGGGAAGGCGAAGGCAGCCCTGAGGAGGGGCTGGACCGGACTGCAAAGCTATATGTGGGGGGCAAGCAGGCCCGCCCGGATGGCGGCTATTCCCGACCGGTCTACGGCCCGCGCGGCGCTTTGCTGGGTCATGCCAGCCTCGCCAACCGCAAAGACATCCGCAACGCCGTTGAAGCCACCGGGGCGGCCAAAGGGTGGGCCAAGACAACAGGCCATCTACGTGCCCAGATCCTGTATTACATCGCCGAGAACCTGTCGGCCCGCGCCGCGGAATTCGCCAAGCGGATTGACGCCCTGCAAGGGGGCCGTTCAGGTGAGAAAGAGGTGGAGGCTTCGATCACCCGCCTGTTCACCTATGCCGCCTGGGCGGACAAGTTCGATGGGCAGGCCCATGGCGTCCCCATCCGGGGTGTGGCCCTCGCCATGCGCGAGCCTGTGGGCGTGATCGGTGCGCTTTGTCCTGATGACGTCCCGCTGTTGGGGTTGGTGTCGGTCATGGCCCCGGCCATCGCAATGGGCAACCGGGTGGTGCTGGTGGCCTCAGAGCCCTACCCCCTGGCCGCCACGGACTTTTACCAGGTGCTGGAAACGTCGGACGTTCCGGCAGGCGTGGTCAACATCCTGACGGGCAGCCATGCCGAGTTGGCCCCGACGCTTGCCACCCATATGGACGTGGACGCGGTCTGGTCCTTTTCCTCGTCCCCGGTGTCGGCCGAGATTGAACGGCGATCGGTGTCCAACCTCAAGCGGACCTGGGTCAACAATGGCCAGGACCGGGACTGGATGGCCCTTTTGGGCGAAGGTCGCCCTTTCCTTGAGGCGTCGACAGAGGTCAAATCTATCTGGATACCCTACGGCGAATAGGGAGGCCCAACTAGAAGCGAGGCAGCCTGCAGCCCTAACGCCGCCAGCTGCGGAACCAGCGCGAAATGCCAGCCCGCTGCTCGTCGAAAACGCTGTCGATCTGGTCCAGCCGGGGCTGGATACGCCGCGCCCGAAACCGACGCCAGCGAACGGTGACAGCCCAGCCAATGGCAAAGAGAACGGTCAGGAAGATGATGTTGAACCAGGGGATCAACCGCGCCTCGGGATCGGCGACCGGGCGGATATCGATGGCGTTGGGGTAGACCGTCAGGTAACGGATCCGCCAGCCATAATGGGTGACGACCGCCCAGCGCGGCACTTCGGTCGTCGAAGTCAGATCCTCGGCCTCGGCCTGCAGGTCAGAGCTGTCGAACTTGAAATAAGGCGGCCAGATCCAGCCCGTATCCTCGTTGCGATAGACCATCACCCTGCCATTGTAGCGGACAGTGTTGATCAGGCGCAGATCGCGTGTTGCAGCCTCAGCGCTGCCGCTGTCGGCCTGAGCATAGAACAGGCGGTTGTAGGCAGTGAAATCGGTGCGGATCACTTCGGTCGAGACCACCCGCACGATGTCGCGCTGGGGCAGGACGTAGGACAGGAAGGCTGCCAGCAACGCCAGCACGAGTAACCGGAAGGTCCATTTGATATAGGTCATGGGGCCAGGCCCTCTGTCGGCTGTGAGTTGATCAGGTGTAGTTTACCAGATAGAGGATTGTCCCCACGATCACCATGGGGATCACGTAGACGCCAAGGATAAGGCGACGACGGAGCGAGCTGTCGTAGTCTTTCAATCCGGCCCGGACATAGGCGTCTTTGTCACCATTGGCCCCTTCTTCCAGCCAAGCGGTCTCAAGCTTACCCTTACGCACGGCGCGAGAATAAAGCGAAACGCTGACGTAGATCACGCTCAGCACCACGAAGGCCATGAAGAACAGCCGGATCACGCCCATCGTCTAACTCCTTCTCACTGCGCCCCAGGGGCCAACCCGTTCGATCAGGGTGTCGGTCTGGGCATCGTCATCGGTTCCGTTTCTGGTTCCGCCCCAAGGCGATGCAGCCGCGCCGCCGGGTTCGGTCATGGATGCCTCGTGCCCGAAAAGGGCAGCCCGGGTGCCAGCCTTGTCCACCATATATTCGCTGGCCAGAAAGTCAGCGACATAAGCCTGCTTAGCCTCGGGCCAGCCTGCATAAGCGCGGTAGAACGCCTCTTTGTGGCAGATGAACAATTGCCGGATATCCAGGGGCGAAAGCTCGGCCAGAAGCATATTGACCAAATCGGCGTCGGGCACGTCGCGGGCGCGCAGCGTATAGAAATAGGCCGGGTGGTCGCTGTCGATGCTGGGCCAGGCGCCATCTTCCTCGGCCCAGCGGGCCAGGGCAGCAAGGCCCTTCCACTCGGGCGGAAGGAGTTGGGCGTAGCGGCGACCCAAAAGGCGCAGGTCGCGCCGGCTTGCCCCTTCAAGGTTTTCGCCCATGACCCCAGCCAGTTCGGCAACCACAAAGTCCATTTTCTGGTGGAGGATCGCGGCGGCGTCGATGCCACGGGCCTTCACGATCGGCTCTGCCAGTTCGTTGTCCTGCAGGAACCGCGCAATGGCGGAACGGTCCGAAAAGTCCATCACCTGCGCGATGGGCAAGGTGCCAAGATCGGCCTTGCCCCCGGCTGCAATCAATGCGGGGTTGGCCACCCCTCGAAACATGTAGATGCCGCCGAAATGAGAAGTCCAGAAATTGTCCTGGGCAAAGGTCATTTCAGACAGCCGCACCGGATTGCGGGTCAGATCGCCGGTTTCCTTGGCCAGACCGATCATCTGGCCAATCAGAACGTCGTCCCACCAGGCGTTCTCTTCCGTCTTGAACCGGTCGATCATCGCCCCCAGATTTTTCGCGGTCGCAACGGTGCCCGTCGTCGTGTCAGCCTCGACCGTGATCTTGCGAATGTCGAACAGGCGGGCCGGTGCTTCGACCGTATAGACCGAATTCACCAGCTCGCCCGCCACCGCATCGCGGGTCGTCAGGGCAAATAGCTGGGCAAGGTTGTCATTGATGAACTGACGCAGAATGCCCCGCGACGTCGAGAACGATGCGTTGAGAAGGGGGGCCGTCCGTTGGTCGGTGGTCAAAAGGATGAACTGTCGGTTCACCCCTTCCTGATTGAGGTAACGGTCATCGTTGAAGGCGTCGCCGATCTCTGGCGAAAATCCTGAAATGTCGATGTGGAACTCGGTCAAATCGGTCTCTTTGCCCGTCAGCGCCTTGAGCGCACGGTTGTACCGCTCAACCAGAACCGGGGAATCGACCCGGATGAGGTTGCCGAACATCAGCCCCTTTTCGATCAATCGGCGCATGTTGCCCCCTCTGACCGCACCGCCAGATCATACTGCGGCGTATGGCACCATACTACCATTTCTCAGTCACCCAGAACTTAGGCAGGCCAGATAGCGAAAGCACCATGATTGGGCCCCACAATAGTGCCGAAATCAGCCCCAGGCGCAGAAAATGGGCCATGGCCGGCACGATCCCTTCCTCGAACAGGACGCCGATCGGCACCCCTTGCAGGACATAGAGCAAAAAGAAGAATCCAGTCCCCAGCGCCAGCATGACCAAGGTGGCCACGAAGGCGAGGATCATCAGGGGCCGGACGCCTTCGGGAAACACAAGGCTCAGGCCACGCGGAACCAGCCAGCCCACCATCGCCAGCACCAACGCCGGGACAATCAGCCCCTCAGCCATTGCCCTGCGCCTTCTGGGCGACAAAGCGCCGCTTGGCCTCCTCGGTGCGGCCAAAGTCACGGACCATGTTCTCGATTGCCACTTCGTCCGACTTGTCCGCATAGCGAAATTCACTATCGGCGTAGCGGTTGATTTCCTGAATGACCATTTCGACGGAGATCGGTTTGCGCAGGCTTTCGATCATGCTGGATTTGGTGTCGTAGTCTTTGAAAAGGAAACGCTCAGGGTTTTCCATCCATTCGTCGGGCAGTTCAAAGTCCATTGCCCGCACCTTGACCGCATCGGTGATGTTCTTGATCGCCCGACCCGTAAAGCGGGGATCGGCCTCCTGAATGCCCTTGAGGTAAGTCCCCAGTTTGGTGATCGTATCCAGCTTGCCAATATCGCGGCTCACCCGCTCATAGACCCTGATCAGTCCGTCCTCTTTGGGGCGGTTGTGGCTTTCAAAGCTGGCGGCGACAGCCTTCTTGATCTCCTGCGCGGCAAAGAGCTCGTGTTCCCCAAGTGGGATGTCATGCTTTTTGCCCAGAAGCAGGCTGAGAATGTCGACATAGTCTTCGCGGGTCTGGGGACCATCGACAAGGAACCGGGCCCCAGCCCGCTGGCGCAGGGCATCATCGACGTTTTCAGGATAGTTCGAGAACATGCCAAAGGTGCAATTACCCCGAACCACCGTATTCGCCCCGGCAAAGGCATCCATCAACACCGCTGTAATCTCAAGCTGGCCAGCGCTGGATTGCCGGTCGCCCCGCTTGCCGGCCAGCGTGTCGATATCGTCGATCGTGCCAAAGCCGATGACACCGGGATCGATGATGCTGTCGATAAAGGCGCGGGCGTTCTGGCCCGACTTGCCCTGATAGCTGTCGATATTGTCAGTCGACAGGTTCTGGTAGCGAAACACATAACCTGCGACCTGACAGTAGTCGTTGATCAGGCCCGCCATCATCTGGATCAGCGTCGTCTTGCCAGTGCCCGGCGCGCCATCGCCCATAAAGGTAAAGATAAAGCCGCCAAGTTCGGCAAAGGGGTTCCTCCGGCGCTCGAAATCATAGGCCATCAGCATCTTGGCCAGACGCAGCGCCTGATACTTAGCGATATGGTTGCCCACAACTTCGTGGGGCTTCTTGAAGGTCATGGTCAGGGCAGAGCCGCGGGCCTTGCGGGCCGGTGTGAACCCTTCGATATTGAGGCCATCAGCCTCGACCTTCCAATGCGCGGCGACAAAAGGCTCCAGCCTGGGCGCATTGGCGGCGCGGCCCGCGACCTTGGTCATCAGGGCCTCTGCAAAGGCCAGCACTGTCGCGACAAGGCGGGGTTCGGTGGTGGCAAAGGCGGCGATGTCCTGATCAAGCTCCCAAAGGGCGCCGTGCAGGGCAAGCTGGCCGTTCTCGGTCAGCACCTCTTCGACATCGCCAATCTCGACCGTATCTTCGCCCGCGTGGCTGGCCAGCAGGAATGCCGTCGCATTGGCGAAAGTATATAGGGTGACGAGCGCCTCGGCAGTCAGCATCTCGGAAAATGCCGCCCGCTTGTCCTGCGCCAGTGCCCCGGCAAGGTTAGAGCGTTTGAGGTCGGCCAGACCGGTCAGGTCAGAGTATTGCTCACCCACGGCGAGGGCGATGGCAACTGCGCGGCGCAGGGTCGATTGCACCGCGGCCTCAACCGGCGTCACCAGTCCCTCGCCACCGTTGACGCCCTCGATCCGGGGCAAAAGCTGGACCCCTTCGGGACGGGCCTGGCGCCGGGTGACCAATCCGGGCGTGGTTGAGCGAAAGGCACGTCGGGTTCCGATGCCTGGCGACCGTTCCGGGGCTGGCTCGCTCTCTGCCGATGCGATCCGAGGGGCGTGATCAAATCCTTCCAGCATCGCAAGGGCAGCTGCGTAATGCTTGCGGATGTCTTCCTCGCGCAGTTCCATCTGATCGCTTGTCTGGCTCATCGCATCTTCCGTTTTCCTGGCGGCGGCTCGGAACCCGCCTTAATTCGTTCACTCATTCGTAAGGTGGGTCATGACCCACCTTACCTGTAACTCAGCACGCGCCCCTGATCGTTGACCACGAATTTGCGGACATCGTGAAACCCCGGTGGATTGAGTTCGGCGAGGGCCTGATACGGCCGTTCTGGCAAAATGATGGACCGCTCCATCCGTGTTGCACCTGTCTCGACCCCCTTGTTGGCAAAGGGATCCAGGGCAAATATCTGCCGCTCGACCGTGCCGAACCAGCCAGAGCGTTCCTTTTCAACTCTCTCGCTGACCAGTTCTTCCTCGGTCCAGACAAGGGCCCAATCCTCGCCCACGGGTGCCTTTGCACTGGCAAGAACATCACGGATCGGACCAAGTTGCTGGGTGAATGCGTGCGAATACATCGGACCGATGTGAAACCGGCGTAGCCGCGTCGGGTGCAGATCGTCAAAGTCTCGATCAAAGCCGGTGGCAATCGTCAACAGCTTAAGGCCGCCGAGCGCCTGCGCCATGAGATGGGCCTGCGCCTCGGGCCAGCGCTTTTCGTCCTTGGGCAGGCCGGTGCGGCCCGTGTCCTCGACTTCCATCAGGTAGATGACTGGCAGGTTGACCGCGCTGTCGTAGACCGCCCAGCGGATCAGGTAGCGCCTGCGGACACCGCTGTTGCCCAGCCAGATCGCCTCGGGGTCGTTGCGGCCCCAGAACAGGCCACCCTTGACCAGTTCCTGATAATAAAGCCGCTGGCTAAGGGCATATTGCAGTTTGGTAGGAATGGCCTGCTCACCCACGATTGAGCGCACCATGTCGTCCTTGAGGGCCGAAACCGACGGCATCGACGCCAGATGGCCTGGGGCCTGCAGGGCATCATTGGCCATTTCCATAAGCTCGGAAAAAACCGGGAAACCACTTTCGACCCGGTCAAACGTTAGTTTGCCGGCATGGGTGAAGCGGCCCGAAAAGTGGTACTTATGGGCCAGAGCCCGAAACGTCAGGCCCAGGCCCACAAGGTAGCGGGCCAGCGCCTCGACTTCGGGTCGGGACAGGCGGCCTTCGGCCTCCATCGTAGCGGCGACCCTGCCAAGGTGACCGGTGATCTTGTCGAACTTGCCAAAATAGCGCCGGGTGACACGGGTGTCTTCCAGCTCAAAATGGTCAAGCGACAGATCACTCGTCGCCATGATCACTCTCGTCAGGGGTCCGCACGAGGCGCGAGGCCCCTTCGGCAAGGCTTAGCCCTACCACAAGGGCAACAAGCGGGGCGAAAGGCAGACCCTGCTTGATATACACCACCGCTCCGCCACCAAAAATCGCCGCCTGAACCCAGAAGTTAGGCCATGAGGAAGGACGCCCGATGATCGCCGTTCGGTTCAGGATCACTCGCCTGCCCCATATAGGTTCTTGTCGTGCTTCTCCACGATCTTGGAGAACCGGCGCATGAACCGCTCGTCTGCCTTGGCCTTCTGTTCCAGCACTTCGCGGGCAAAGACCATGTGGTCTTCGTGTGCTTCGAGCATATCCGCCATCCGGTTGTTGGTGGCTGCGCCGATAGCGGCCATGGCCGTCTGCGCCTCCTGATCAGTCTGGACCCCAATCTCGTTGATGCGGTGGGCAACGTCCTGCTGCTGGGCGGTCTTGAGCGATTTGGACAGCGCATCATAAAGCACAACACGCTGCTTGGTATCTGTCTGCAGCTTGTTAATCAGGACCATCTGTGTCGCGGCCTGGTTTTGCAGGCTGTCGATCCAGGTCTTCCCCTTCTCGATATAGCGTTCCAGCGTCTGGCTTTTGGCCAGCATCACCTGCTCTTGCTGTACGAGCTCGTTGTAGCGGGTGTTCAGAGCGGCCAGATCGGTCTCAAGCTTGGTCCGGGCGGCGGCATCCTGTTCGACGGCAATCTTGTTCTCAAGCTCGATGATCTTGGGGTCCATCGCCAATACCTCTGCCCGTACCGACTCGAGGCTGCCAACGGTTGCTTCCCGCTCCTCGAGGGTGCCGGTGAGGTTGGTCTCTACCTTAGCCTTCTGGTCGTTCAGAAGGGTGAGCTGGCTGTCCAGCAGGCGGACGATGATGTCGGACTTGGAAATCAGGTCCTGCAACTTGTCGTCTATCGTCGCCATGCGCATTCTTTCTTCGCGCATTGCATCTGAACGGGCAGAAGAGAAAATACCAACAAAGCTTTCCCAGCCGGTCTTGTTCCGCATTTCGTCAAAGTCTTTTGAGAACGCGGCCGTCACATCGTCAAGGCCCATGATCAGCTCTGCGATATTGGCATTCATCAGGTCGGTATGAGCATGGACATCGGTCAGCGTTGCATTCTCGATATCAATACTCACATCCGTCCTGTCGGCCATCTTCTGACGGGCGACTTCGATCCGGCTTGTCAATTCCGCAATCTTGCTTTGCGCTTCGGCGACCTGGTCTTGGCTTTCCCGAATCTGGGCATCAAAATCGGCCATTTTCCGTCCTTTTGCTGAACAACGTTACATAACTATATGGGAAGGATAGCGCGGATATGAAGCTGGCGGAAAGGCGAAATTAGGCTGAAGGGCCGCAATGCAGGCAACGGCTTATCATTCTCCTCCTTGTGGGGCAGACTGCCGCAAAGTCTGCCCGATAGTCGGGTGCAAAAAAGGAGTGCGGACGGATGGCCGATCACCTCGTCACTGTTACGCTGAAGAACACACAGCCAGAGGTCACCCGACCAGACCCAGCAAAGGTCCTGACGGGCGATCCTGTCCATACGACATGGAACATCGAGGAAAGTGATGGGCTCTATTGCGGTGTCTGGCAATCGACACCGGGCAAATGGCGCATCCGCTATGACGAATGGGAGTACTGCCACATTCTTGAAGGGATCTCGATCCTGACCGAGGATGGAGGGGCCCGGACGACAGTCCGGGCGGGCGACAGTTTCGTCATCCGCCCAGGATTTGAGGGCACTTGGGAAGTACTGGAAACGACCCGAAAAGACTACGTCATCCGCCTTTGATTGCGCGTCCGGCCCTATGTTTAGTGTTCTGCGATCACGGCGACGGAGCCGGTTACATTTTCACCGTTCAGGATTGTTGTCACGCCGTCCCCCGTCCCCAACGACAGGTCGGTCACAGGCGTCCCCTGGAAGAACCCAGAGATCGGGCCATGATCGACAGGTCATCCGATCCAGCCGACAAGGACCCGTTGACGGTTCCTTCGAGGCCCGCCGTATCAGCAAGTCCAACTTCGCCTGACAGCTCGAGCGTGCCGCTCCAGGCGACCGAGGCCTGACCATTCACTGTTCCAGCCATATCTGTCACCTCGCCCTCAAAGGCGGAGCTTACAAAATCGGCCCGCACTTCGGCGTCGCCGATGAGGTAACCGGCGTCAGGATGCCCATCGATGTAGATCGCACCAAAGCCCGCGTAGGTCACGTGTCCCGTGTCGGGAACATCGCTGTCCAAGGGAATGCCGCCATTCTCAATGGCGATGGGCCATTGCGTCAAAATCAGCAATCTGTCCGTTGATCCGGTCGTCGACGGGTGACGGGCCTGAAGGATGGCCATTGTTCAGATTGTTGGTCTGGCTCATCGTTGTCGTGTTACA
>CALFSV010000421.1 GCA_937916485.1 uncultured Paracoccaceae bacterium
CCCGGCGTGCATTCCCAGACCCCAATATGGGTCAGCCCGTCCGCAGACGTCCACAAATTGGCCGAAGCTTCGACCTGTCCCGGTGTCAGCGTAGTCGGTTTATCAAAAAATTCCCCGACCGGCACATTTTGCAAGTCTTTAAAGGACGTGAGGTCAATCATGGGTGTTTCCTTTGTTGGGCGCTTCTGGTCGCGCAAATTGTTTGGATCGAGCTGGCATGCTGTCAAATCTCATAAGACACCGACCGGATGTCACCCCACCACGCCCATAGCGCCAATAGAGGGTCGGTTTGCGTCTTCATCGCATGAAGTTGGTTGGACCGGTGATAAATGAAATCGCCCACCTCTCGCGGCTGAAAGGCCACGCTATCAACCGACCATCCGGCCCGGCCCGACAGCACATGGTAAACCTCCTGCGCCAAGTGTTTGTGGTTGGGGTAGAGCAGGTGTTCACCTTGCAACAACACGCCCAATCGCACTCTCTGATGCACAAACATACCATCCGGGCCCAGAATTTCCACGACCGCCATCTGCCGAGAAACCGCGTCGGGTATTCTGCCAAACCCCGGGGATTTCCAGTGAAGATCGTCCACACAATCCGCCAGTGACTGCATCAGCGGATCACGCGGGTCTAACAACAGTCCGGGCATCAAGACGCAGGCCGGAACCACGGCGGGCTGCAAATCGGAAACCGGCAGCCGACCGTCCGCAAGCACCCCTTGCAAGGCCTGCCCTATCTGTCCGCCCTGCTGACCCAACACAGCAACGGACTTGGTCAAAAACCCAAGAATGCGCAACTGTGCTGCCGTGCACGCCATCTCACGACCCTTTCTGGGGAAACGCATCGCCGTGCGCGTTCAGCCCATCGCAAATACGCTCGCAAATGGTGGCGGCGGCCTTTCCAATGGGCTGATTCTTAGCTGTGATAACCGCCATTTCGTGATCAATACGGGGCGAGAATTTGCGCCAGACAACATCGTCGTTCAACCTGGCTTTGCCATTTGTTGGGTCAATGATAGCCACATCTTTGCCCATTGCCACGATGTTGCGCGCAGTCGCGAAAAAATAGCTGTATACATTACGTTGAATGACCGTGTCTGTGTCCGAAAGCAGTTGATCCAACTGGCGATCCACAATGTGATCCCCTGTAATTCCAACCACGGATCGGTCCCGCAAGGATTGCGGTGTCAGGGTCTTTTCCTGCGCCAGAACGTCATCTTTATGCATCACGCAGACGCATTCCAGTTTGAACAATTCCGCATTCAACCCGGCCACCGGCACTGGCAGATCAATCAGACCAATGTCTATCTGACCCGCACTGACCCATGCGGCAATCTGGCGCGAACTGTGCACGCGGATTTCGACGCTGACACCGGGATTATTGCTTTGGAACTCTGCGACCAGACGTGGCAGAAAATTGATCGCAAGCGTACCGTTGGTTGCAATGCTGACCCCTCCGGTGGTGCCCAATCTGATTTCGTCGATCCGTTTGGACACGCGCGAAATGGCGCGCAATCCTTGCGTCACTTCGCTGTGCAATAGCATCGCCTCCCCGGTTGGGGCAAAATACCCGCGTTCTCGGTGAAACAACCGGAACCCAAGATCTGCCTCCAGCTTGCTGAGCGCGATGCTGACCGCCGGCTGGGTCAGGTTCAACCGGTCGGCAGCGCGCGAAACAGACCCCGCTTCTACCAAGGCATCGAAGACTTCCAGATGTCGAATCTTTAAAGGCACAACAATTCCTAACATGGATTTGCATAAGTAAAATGCATACAACTATAACAAATATTAAATTGATTTAATCAATATGGTTTACTAGCGTCAAGTAACTTCGACCCACATTTGCGCAAAGGGCCGGGGTCTGCACGCTGCTTTTTGATAAACGCGAACACATTGGGGTCTCTTTGGAATGACGGCTTTCAACAGCCCACTGGTAAATGGCCACAAAGACTCGGCCTATTGGCTTGACGATTGTCCAGCCGTGCCCGGCTTGCCCGATCGACCACTTGAACGGGCCGATGTGGTAATTGTCGGGTCTGGCTATACCGGACTGCACGCCGCGATTGAAACCACGCGCGGCGGGCGCTCGACACTGGTGCTGGACGCAGAAATGCCTGGCTGGGGTTGCAGCACCCGCAACGGTGGCCAGATCAGCACCAGCATCAAACCCTCGCTGGAAAAACTGACCGCCCGCTACGGCGAACCCAAAGGCCGCGCCATCCGCAAAGAAGGCGAAAACGCGCTGGACTGGATCGGCTACTTTATCAGAACCGAAGGTATCGACTGCGATTTTCTGCGCTGCGGGCGCTACCACGCGGCCCACACGCCGCAGCATTTTGAAACCATCGCCCGCGACGCAGACATTATACAGAAAACCGAAGGCATCCCGACCCACGTTATCCCGCGCAGCGACCAGCGCAGCGAACTGGGCTCTGACGTCTATTTTGGAGGCGTTCTGTTTCCGCGCCACGCCTCGCTTGACCCCGCGAAATACCACCGCGGCCTGTTGCAAACAGCCCTTGACGCAGGCGCGCATGTCACCGGAAACTGCGCTGTCGCCCAGATAAAACGCGACGCCAGCGGCTTTTTGGTTACAACCGCAAAAGGCACGGTACGCGCGCGCGATGTCATAATCGCAACCAATGGCTACACCGGCGCTGTAACCCCGTGGATGCAGCGGCGCGTTATCCCGATTGGCAGCTACATCATCGCAACAGAACCTCTGCCCGCCGACCTGATGAACCAGCTTTTCCCGACCAACCGGATCGCCAGCGACACTTGCAAGATCATCTACTATTACCGCGCCTCACCCGACAGAACCCGCGTCCTCTTTGGCGGGCGCGTGTCGGCAACAGAGACCAATACCACAATTAGCGGCCAAAAACTTTACACAGACATGTGCCGGATATTTCCTGATCTCGCAGGATACAAGGTGACCCATTCTTGGTGCGGCACTGTCGCCTATACCTTTGACGAACTGGCCCATACCGGTGTGCAAGACGGCGTGCATTACGCGATGGGATACTGCGGTTCGGGCGTGTCGATGGCCAGCTATCTGGGGATGCGCGTCGGTCAAAAGGTTCTGGGTCTCACGCAGGGTCAGACCGCGTTTGACGGCCTGACCAACCCGACCCGCCCGTTCTATACCGGCAACCCGTGGTTCTTGCCCGCGACGGTTGCGTGGTACCGCCAACAAGACAGAATGCAATACAAACGGGCTCTGGCCGCCCATGGATAAAAATGATCGGACGGACCCTTTACCAACACGTTCGACGCGAACAACAGGCATTCCCGCGACGCAATCAAACGCGCCGCACATACATTAACAAGGAGGAAGACAATGAAAATTTCAATTGGATTAACACTGACCGCATCGTTGCTGGCAACGACCGCTTTGGCACAGGATAAAACGGTTACAATCGCGTCCTGGGGCGGGTCTTATCAAGAGGCGCAAACCAAGGCGTTGTTTGAACCAGCGGCCAAAGCCACCGGCATTATCGTCAAGGAAGAAACCTATGGCGGCATGTCCGACGTCCGCCTGCAGGTCACATCGGGGGCCGTAACCTTTGATATTGTGGCCAGCGGGTCCGGGTCTGCTGCGCGCGCCGGGGCCGAAGGTTTGCTGGAAGAACTGGATTATTCCGTCATCGACGTTACCACATTCTACCCCGCCCTCTATTCCAAACATTGCGTCGGGGGCGATGTGTTTTCGACTGTTTATGCATGGAACACCAACACCTATGGCGACGCCGGTCCGCAAAGCTGGGCTGACTTCTGGGATGTCGAAAAGTTTCCGGGCTCACGCGCCTACCGCGGCAAAGTCGCGGGTGCTTTGGCACCTGCGATGATGGCAGACGGCGTGCCGATGGACAAAGTCTGGGAAGAATTGGACAGCGAAGAGGGAATTTTGCGCGCGATCAACAAAGTGCGCGAGTTAAAACCGCATATTGCAGTATTTTGGTCATCCGGCGCACAACATGCACAGCTCATGAAGGACGGCGAGGTTGACATGACCACCGGTTGGAACGGTCGCTTTGACAATGCCAAAAAGGACGGTGGGAAAGTCGCCTACAGCTTTAATCAAGCCCTGCTGGACTACGACTGTTTCGCCATCCCCAAGGGCGCGCCGAACAAAGATACGGCGATGATGTTCCTTAACGAAATATCAAAAGCCGAATATCAGGACGATCTGCCAAAATATATCACCTACGGTCCAACCAACAAAGCGGCCTATGACACCGGCGTCATCACCGCCGAAGTCGCAGCAACATTGCCGTCCTCCCCAGCCAATGCGGCGCTTCAGTTGCCAATTTCGCTGGAATGGTATGCAAAATGGGAAACCATTGCGGCCGAAATGTATCAGGAAATGCTGACCGAATAGCACCGAACTGAACCAAAAACGTCGCGGGCCAATGTCTGGCCCGCGAACCTGCACAAGGACGATACAGTGACGGATAGCATCCAAGGCGCTCTGCCAATTACCGCCCGCAACATCACGAAAACCTACGGAAAGGTTCACGCGTTGGATGACGTGTCACTCGATGTCAAAAGTGGCGAGTTTTTGACCCTGCTTGGCCCGTCCGGATCTGGTAAAACCACCCTGTTGATGGTGCTGGCCGGGTTTACAAGACCCGACCAGGGCAGTCTGAAATTCGGCGATCAGGAAATGATCCGCACCGCCCCTCATTTGCGCGATGTCGGCATGGTGTTTCAAAACTATGCCCTGTTTCCCCATATGACGGTGGCCGGTAATGTCGGCTATCCGCTGCGCCTGCGCAATGTTCCCATGCCCGAGATATCTCAACGCATTGAAAAAGCTCTGGAAACCGTGCAACTTGGTGGCTACGGGACCCGCAAGATTGATCAGCTTTCCGGTGGCCAGAAACAGCGCGTGGCGCTGGCCCGCTCTATCGTGTTTGAACCGCGTATCCTGCTTATGGACGAACCTCTGTCCGCGCTTGACAAGAAACTGCGCGACCGCATGCAGATAGAACTGCGCCACCTGCACGAAAAACTAGGGATGACGACAGTCTACGTCACCCACGACCAGCGCGAGGCGCTGACGATGTCGGACCGTATCGCCGTTGTGAACCACGGCCGGATCATGCAACTGGCAACACCACAAGGCCTCTATGAACAGCCTACGAACCGCTTTGTGGCTGATTTTATTGGAGATTCTACGTTTTTATCAGTGGAACGGCACGGCGACCAGATCACCTATAACGGCGTGCCCCTGAAAACCTCGCGCCCAGTGCCCGATGCTGCGTCTTTGGTTTTGATGCTGCGCCCCGAACGTGTCCGGCTGGCGACCAAAACCACCAAAACCGTCAACGAATTTCAGGCGACGGCCTCGGAACTGGTCTATCAGGGCGACAGCTACCTGATGTATGCCACTATGCCCGACGGCACCGAAATAAGCCTGCGCGGTGCCATTCGCCAAGGTACCGTCGCAGCGCTACCCAAAATCGGCGATCACGTCACGTTGGCGCTTGAGCCCGGTGATACCGTCCTGATTGATGGCAGGGATGTCTGATATGGCCAGCGCATTTATATACGCTGATGGATTGCGCCGCGACGAAAGGCTGGAACGGCTCAAACTGTTCGGGCTGTCGTCCCCCGCGATCCTGCTGGTGCTTGTCATTCTGGTGATCCCGGTCGGCTGGCTGTTCTTTGTGTCCTTTATCGGGGCCGATGGTCAGTTTTCAATGGAAAACTACGAACGCATGATCACCCGCAAATCCTATTTCCGTATCTTCATCACCACCTTTAAGATCAGCCTGTTCGCCACAGCCCTGTGCATCCTGATAGGCTATCCGCTTGCCTATTTCATGTCGCAACTACCTAACCGCATTGCCAATCTGTGCATGATCACAGTGTTGCTGCCGTTCTGGACATCGCTTTTGGTGCGCACCTATGCGTGGCTGGTGCTGCTGCAAAAACGCGGTCTGGTGAATGATTGGGCAATCTCGCTGGGGCTATGGGACGAACCAATCAAGATGGTTCACAACATGACAGGCACCCTGATCGGCATGGTGCATATCATGCTACCGTTTCTGATCCTGCCGGTCTACAGCGCAATGAAACAGATAGACCGCGATCTGCTCAAGGCCGCGTCTAACCTTGGCGCCAGCCCGCGACGCGCCTTCTGGACCGTTTTTTTCCCGCTGTCTACACCCGGCCTGTTTGCGGGTGCGCTGATGGTGTTCGTGCTGTGCCTTGGCTTTTTTGTGACCCCTGCGGTTCTGGGTGGTGGCAAAGTGATCATGGTGTCGATGAAGATCGTCTCGAATATCGAACTGTTCGTGAACTGGGGCGCGGCCAGCGCCTTGGGCGTTGTCCTGCTAACCTTAACCGTTTTTGTCCTGTGGATTGCCTCGCGGTTCCTGAACCTTGAAAACATAGCGGGGGGCGGGCACTGATGTTTGGCTGGCTCAGAAAACCTGCGTCGGAAACACAGGTGACCCATGGCCAACGGCTGTGGCTCTATGTGTTTGCCGCCATCACCATGCTGCTGCTGGTAACCCCAACCCTGATAGTGATCCCGATGTCGTTCTCTGAATCGCAGTATCTGGAGTTTCCGCCGAAAAATTGGTCGACCCGCTGGTACGAACACTATTTCAGCTCACCGGAATGGATGCTGGCAACAGTAACCTCGCTCAAGGCGGCGTTTCTGACCATGCTGGTGGCAACACCCATCGGGGTAGTGGCGGCCTATGGGCTGCATGCCTCAAAGGTAAAATTCATCCGCATTGCCTTTGTCCTGCTGATCACGCCGATGATGGTGCCGGTGGTTCTGGTCGCGATCGGGGCGTTTTATGCCTATGTCAAACTGGGCATTCTTTACACCCTGACAGGTCTGGTTCTTGCGCACACCATTCTGGCCCTGCCTCTGGTGCTGATCGTGACTGGCTCTGCCCTCAAAAGCTACGAC
>CALFSV010000422.1 GCA_937916485.1 uncultured Paracoccaceae bacterium
AAACTCAGACCTGAGCTGTTCAAAAAACAGCCATACTACCTTACGGGATGTGACATCTAGTGAATAAGCGTAGCGCGCTGGCATCGCTTGGTGCCTCGGACTCCGCCTTAGCGAAGCCTTCATAGGCTCCATCAAGTGTAAATGCGCGCGGCAGCATAATCTTCTTGCTGCAGCTCAGCGCCTCCATCAGTACATCAGGAAAATCGTCGGCGTCGAACAAAAATATTCCTGGCGTGCCGTCGAGGTCTGCCACACTGCGAGTGCGCGGCACCAGCGCTGGGATACCGTTGGCAAGCGCATCACCAATCTTTGAGGAGATCTGGTAACGCGTAATTGGCTCATCGCTATCGGATTGTGAAGGGAAGCCGGTCAAAACAACGTCGAAGGTTTGCAAAACCTCCTGAAGCTCTTCAGCAGGGATATTGCCACGAGTCACAACGTTGTTGGCTTCGAGATCCTTGCGATAATCGTCTGGATGTATGTCTCCGTAAACATTCAATTCCAGTCTGCGCCCAAAAATATGGCTGGCCACGGCAATGGCCTCCGACGCTTCCAGCAGGCGCTTGTGGGGCCGCACGGTGCCGACGAAGCCGATACGCAACGGCCGGTCAGCAGCTTTATTGCTGTTGAACCGCCGTTTGTCGGTAGTTTGGCGCGCATGGCGTACGATCTCGGTCTTGTAATCCTCAGCCAGCGCCTTGCTGGCGGCAGTGCGCGCGTCGATTTCTTCGATCAGACTGCGAACAAGACCTATAGTTTCACCGCCATAGGCCTTTTCAGCAGAACCCGGTGACTTTGAAAAATGTTCCTCGTTGTCATCGAAATCGAGTACGAGACGGGCATCGGGTGCCGCGATTGCCGAGGCCAGAAGTAAAGTTGGCAAGCGAGGCTTGCACATCCACACCGTTGGAAAGCGGATGCCGTAGACCTCGAACATGCGGTGGTACTGCTCGCGCTGTTTCCAGGGAATCGTCATGATACGAAGGTTCGAACCCGCCAATGGCGCCCAGATCTGGCCACCAAACTCCTCGAAAAGGTAACAAAATAGCCAGACCGGACGCCGGCCGTCGAGCACGTCATACAAAACCTTGGCTCGGCCGATTGGGTTGTGCGCTCCATCCCAGCAGGTAATTGCAACTGCATCGGGCTTGGCGGCGTCCTCAATGATCTGCCAAATCCTCTCCGCCCCCTTGGATTACCCCTCCAAGGGTAGCCTCGCATGCGCCACATCGAGCAGCCTGTGCCCATCGAATGCCAACAAGTCGACCGTGCTGCCGGGACTGGCGTCAAATTCGAACCGGAATCCGGCCTTGCGCTGAACGCCGTAACGATCGGTGACATCTCTTCGGATCAAAGGCCATTCGGTCTGGGCGGCCGGAACACCATCAATCAGAAGGAATGGAGTTGTTGAGGGATGGTTTGCTAGCATCCAGCCCTCGAAGCTAGTTGCACTGATCCGGTCGATCGTCCCAAAAAGCTTACCCTTGACTTCGAAACGGATGCTGTTGGGGGAAAATCCGGTCTTTGGCGTGACGAGATTGTCCACCACGCCGGACAAAAGGCCCGCGCTGTTGGCCCCATATCCCTGCAAGCGTAGCCCCGTCCCGAGCTTGTTCCCCGTTTCGTGAGCAACCACATTGAGTATCGAATTGTCTCGGTCAATATGGGCCTCAGCCTGCAATTGGGTTGTTTGTGCGAAACGCCGTCGCCCATATAGCGCACGCAGAACCCGACCGCTCAGCCCCGCTTTATCGTTCAGTTCACGCAACTCGGCAATTCGGTACCACGATTCGCTGCGCGCATCGGATACCCAGATCTCCGCTTCGCCCCTGTGCAGAAGGTTGCACAGATCATCGGAAATCGTCATGCTAAAGCCGCGACGTCCGCTTCCGATGCCCTGTTCAAGGAGGTCATCTCGCGACAGATCAGCGATGGTGTCCGCTAGGATCCGGTTGTCTTGTCGGACTTGGACTTCCACCGGCTGGTTCGGGGATTTGAAGTCGTAAGCCCATCCTACCACAAGCTTTGGATCAATTCTTTCTATATAACCCCTAACCGCGAAGCTCATCTGACTAACTCACTCTCGCGACGTTCTGTAAGTCTCTGGAACGCTCTGGCGATCGAATCTGCAGGCAGGGCATCTTCGACACTCTGGTCTCTGTTTGCTTCCTGATACATGGTAAAAAGCCGGAACAGCCGCACGGCGAGGTCATCCGGTTCATAGTCAGGGTTCACCGAAAAGGCGCGTGCTGAGTCCCTCAGTCGCTCTGTCTGCACTTCGGAGGGGCGGTCGCAGGCCCGGGTGATATCGTCGCTGTAGCCAAACAATTGAAAGTCGCTGCGGTAGATGTCCTGAACCAGCTCAATTTCACGTGGCCCATAGTACCGCTCGATCTTCGCGTTTGCGTCCGAAGCGTGATGTTTTCCAAACGATTCATAGGCGTCTGACGGATGTGAAATTCCATAGTGGCTGTGTTGGAGCCGCAGGAAGTCCTCTTTGAACCCTTCGAACCGCCCGATAAAGTCGTATTCCACGGCATCGACCATCAAGAGCGAAGCCTGTGTGGCAAAGTGTATATCCCGTTCGTCATTGGGCATCGCAGCAAGGCGTTCCAGAAATTCGACGAGCGTCGGCCTTGATCCCGGCTCAAAGCCCAACATAGGAAGATGAAACTGACGCTCGAATTCGTTTGTCACAAGCTTGTCTAAATAGCCGGACAAGAGCCGCGAAAACGGATTGCGGACGAAGGAAAGCGTCGGTACTCCGGCCCCCAGATGCGCCTGCCCTGTTCGGGTGGCAACTGCCTGAATCTTTTGAGTGGGGAGATATCCCTATTGTGGATGTCGCCAATGTCCTGCAGTTCAAACGTTCCGCCAACGTACTGATCTGCCATGAATTTCTTTATCGACGTGCAGGCGACCTTGGGTGTCTCAATGTAGGCAAGCTTTCGCACATCATCGATGTGGGTCAGGTAGTTGACGTTATGAAGGCCCGTCCCAACCAAACGTTCGGTTGGATCCGCACCAACCTTGTCCAATGCACTCGTCACCAGGAACCCTCTTCGAACATAACCACACAACTCTTGATAACTGGTTGGCCAAGGAATTCAACAGGCACCGAAATGCGCGCCGCTTTCGCGCGAGGCCCGACCAATCCCCACTAGCAAGAGCCGCAGCAATGGACCTGCCGGGGTCTCATCGGCCAGAGAACCGGTTGAATTCACCAAAGATAGGTCGCATGACGTGCCAATGTCGCATAACGGGTTATATTCATCGTTCTGGCAGCGACAGTTAGGTGGTGGACTGCTCCTCGACGCATCGCCTGGCCACGGCACGGAGGCCGAAGCATGAAGACAGCCGATCTTATCGATCCGTTCCTGGAGGCTTCCGGACCTCCGCCCCGGACGCTCTGGCGCTTCTTTGGATGGTGTTTGCGCGGGTCGGGCTGGTTCCTATTGGGCTCTGGTCTTATCACGGCGGTCGCCGGTGTGACCGAAGTCATGACTGCCCTTGCCCTTGGCCGGGTGATCGATGCGACTTCGGCCAGCCTGCCTGAAACCTTCTGGTCCGAACAGGTCTTGCTGGTGCTGGGCACCTTTGTGCTGTTTCTAGTCATTCGTCCCATCGCCTTGTCAGCGTCGTCTGCACTTAACACGGTTGTCTTGCAGCCGAATGTTGCGCCCCTTGTCCTGTCAAAGCTGCATCGCTGGACGATGGGTCACTCGGTACGCTTTTTCGACAGCGATTTCGCGGGGCGGATCGCCCAAAAACAGATGCAAGTGGCGACAGCTGTCACCGATATCACGTCGGAATTCATCAACACGATTTGCTTTGCGCTTGCCTCACTGATTGGTTCGATCCTGCTGCTCCTTGCGATCGACTGGCGGATTGCCTTGGCGTTTGGCACCTGGGTCGTGGCCTACCTTTACCTGATCCAGTGGTTTTTGCCGCGTATCCGCAAGCGGGCCAAGGTCCGCGCCAATGCGCGGGCGAACTTGACGGGCCAGGTCGTCGATACCATCACCAACATGAAAACCGTCAAGCTGTTCGGCCACGCCGATCACGAGGATCAGGCGGCGCTGAGCGCAATGGAGGTTTTTCGGGTCAAAGCCGTTGATATGGGCATCCTGAATGGATGGTTCCGGCTGGCCCTGATGACGCTGGCCGGTGTCATTCCCGTCCTGATGCTGGGCGGCACGCTGTTGTTGTGGCGGAGCGGTCAGGCCACGCCCGGCGATATCGTGGCCGCCGGCGCGGTGTCCTTGCGGATTGCCCAGATGACCGGCTGGGTCAGCTTTACCCTCATGGCCATCTATTCGAACCTGGGCGAAGTCGAGGACGGAATGTTAACCCTGACCCCACCCCATGACCTGACGGACGCCAAAGACGCCGTGCCCCTCAAGGTTACAAGCGGTGCAGTACATTTTGACGACGTCAGCTTTGCCTACGGGCAACGTGTCGGTGGCATCAGTCGCATCAACCTGTCCATCGCGCCGGGGGAACGGCTTGGTATCGTCGGCGCCTCGGGTGCGGGTAAATCTACGCTCGTCTCGATCCTGTTGCGGCTTCACGATACGGAATCAGGGACCATCAGCATTGACGGTCAGGATCTACGGGGCGTCACCCAAGAAAGCCTGCGCCGCCAGATTGGCATGGTCACGCAGGAAACCGCCATGTTCAACCGGTCGGCCAGCGACAACATCCGCTATGGCAAACCCGACGCCACAGATGCCGAAGTCATCGAAGCGGCGCGCAAGGCAGAGGCCCATGAGTTCATTGTCGGGCTGTCCGACTTCAAGGGAAACACCGGTTATGACGCGTTTCTGGGTGAACGGGGTGTCAAGCTGTCGGGTGGTCAGCGGCAACGGATCGCCTTGGCCCGCGCCCTGCTAAAGGACGCGCCGATCCTTGTTCTGGACGAGGCCACGTCTGCCCTGGATTCCGAGGTTGAGGCATTGATCCAAGCCGCTTTGGAGGGCGCGATGGAGGGCAAAACCGTCATCGCCATCGCCCACCGCCTGTCGACCATTGCCAGCATGGACCGGATCGTCGTCCTGGATGTAGGTCAGATCGTCGAGGAAGGGACCCATGATGACCTTCTGGCCAAGGGCGGTCTGTATTCGCGCTACTGGAACCGTCAATCGGGCGGCTTTTTGCCACTGAACGAGGCCGCGGAATGAGTTTTGGGCCGGGTCGCTTTTGGGGGCTGATCGACCCCTACGCCCCAGCCGGCTCGGCGCCGCCCCAGACAGTTGTTCCGTTCTTTCGCTGGGGGCTTAGCGGGGCGTGGCGGGCCATTTTTCTGGCGATGCTGATCACCGCGACCGCAGGCGCAACTGAGCTGGTATCAGCCTGGTTTACCGGTTGGGTGATCGATCAGGCCAGCGCCCGGGGCCAAAGCCCGTTCTGGGCAACCTACTGGCCGCTTGTCGTGGCGGGTGTGGCGTATTTCCTGATCCTGCGCCCCATCGTATTTGCGGCTGACGCGGGCATCACTTCGATTCTGCTGGGGCCGCATCTTTTCCCTCTCGTCCTTAGCCGTCTGAACAAGCACACGCTTGGGCATTCGATGCGGTACTTTGAGAACGACTTTGCCGGTCGGATCAGCCAGAAGGCGATGCAGACCGCACGCGGCCTAACCGATGTGGTGGTCGAGGTGTCGGACGTCTTTGTCTACGGTTTAGCTATGTTTGCCGGCGCACTGATCCTGATGGCGGGCATCGATGCGCGATTGCTTTTGGGAATGGTGGTCTGGGGATCGCTTTATGCGGTGGCGTTGATCTACTTTATCCCCCGGGTCCAGCTGCGGTCTGCCAAGCGGGCAGGGGCCCGGACAGTCGTGACCGGCCAGATCGTCGACACCCTGTCCAACATCGGGACGGTGAAACTCTTTGCCCATGACACGTTCGAGGAAAAGGCCACCCTGCGGGCGCTTGAGGATCTGCGCTGCCGGTCGCTGGAGTTCGGCTGGATGTCCGCCGGTTTTCGCCTTGTGATCATGTCGCTGGGCGGGATTCTGCCCTTGTTTGCAATCACGGGCAGCCTTTACCTTTGGACCCTTGGGCAGGCGACGGTTGGCGATATCGCCATGACCGCGATGATTGCCACCCGACTGGCCCAGATCACGAACCGGCTTAGCAACGCGGCTGTGTCCGTGTTCACCAACATAGGCGAGATTGAGGACGGTATCGCCACGCTTGCCCCGGCACACGAGATTGTGGACAGGGCAAACGCGTTGGACGAGACCGTTAAGAAAGGGGCCATCACTTACGAGGATGTCCGCTTTACCTATGGTGGCCAGATTTCCGCGCTCAAAGGCTTTGATCTGACCATCCCGCAAGGCTGCAAGCTGGCGCTGGTCGGTGCGTCGGGTGCAGGCAAGTCGACGGTGGTTTCTCTGTTGCTGCGCCTTTATGACGTGGAAGGTGGCCGCATTCTGCTGGGGGATCATGATATTCGCGACCTGACCCAGACCGCCCTGCGCCAGCAGATTTCGGTGGTGCGGCAGGAAACGTCGATGTTCAACCGCTCAGCACTTGAAAACATACGCTACGGCCGGCCAGAGGCGACGGACGAAGAGGTGTTCGAGGCGGCGCGCAAGGCTGCGGCCCATGACTTTATCCTGACCCTGCGGGATCACCGCGGACGGGAAGGCTATGCAGCCCGGTTGGGTGAGCGGGGCGTGAAACTGTCGGGGGGTCAACGGCAACGGATCGCGCTTGCCCGCGCCATGCTCAAGGACGCGCCTATTCTGGTGCTGGATGAGGCCACCTCTGCCCTTGATTCCGAGGTTGAGGCTGAAATCCAGTCCGCCCTGGAAGTCGCCATGCAGGGCAAGACGGTGATAGCCATTGCCCATCGGCTGTCCACCATTGCCCGGATGGACCGCATTCTTGTTCTGGACGCCGGAAAGATCGTTGAGGATGGAACTCATACCCAGCTTCTGGCACAGGACGGGCTTTATGCCCGATATTGGAATCGCCAGTCCGGCGGCTTTCTGGGGGCGCAAGCGGCGGCCGAGTAGAATGACCCAAATTCAGGATATGACACATCACGGGATGGGCCGGACTGAGGACGGGACCCTTGTCCCCCGGGTTCTGCCGGGTGAAGTGATTGATTTGCTTGAGGACGGGACGGCCCGCATCCTCACACCGTCGCCCGACAGGGTCAGCCCGCCTTGCCGCCACTTCAAGACCTGCGGCGGCTGCGCGATGCAGCATGCGTCGGACGACTTTGTCGCGACGTGGAAGGCCGGGATTGTTGAACGGGCCCTCTCTGGCCAGCATTTGCCCACGGCGATTTCAGGTATCACCTCGTCACCCCCGAAATCCCGCCGTCGGGCCAAACTATCCGGGCGCAGGACCAAGAAGGGGGCGATGGTCGGCTTTCACACCCGTGCCTCTGATACCCTGACAGCCGTGCCGGACTGCCAGCTTTTGCACCCAAGGCTGACCGCGCTGATCCCGACGCTAGAGGCGCTGACGGTGATCGCTGCCTCGCGCAAGTCAGAGGTCGGGCTGACCGTCACCGATAGCCGTGCCGGGGCGGACGTGATGGTCGAAACGGACAAGGCGCTGACGCCTGAGCTTCGGATCATTCTGGCCCAGTTTGCCCAGACCCATCAATTGGCCCGCCTGGTCTGGGGGGATGAGCCGGTGGTGACAATATCCGCCCCCGTCCAGCACTTTGGCCGTGCCGCGGTGGTGCCGCCGCCTGGTGCCTTCTTGCAGGCCACCGCCCACGGCGAGGCTGCATTGGTGGCAGCCGTGTCAGAGATGGTTAAGGGCGCTTCCCGAATCGTTGATCTTTTTGCCGGTTGCGGAACCTTCAGCCTGCCCCTGGCAGAGCGGGCTGAGGTTCACGCGGTTGAAAGCGAAGCGGCGATGCTTGAGGCGCTGGACCGTGGCTGGCGTGGCACACCGGGACTAAAGCGGGTAACGACAGAGGCGCGCGACCTCTTCCGCCGGCCGCTTCTTGAGGATGAGCTGGCCCGCTTTGATGCCATCGTCATTGACCCTCCACGGGCCGGGGCAGAGGCGCAGATTGCCCTGATTGCCGCAGCAAAGGTTCCGACTGTTGCGATGGTTTCGTGCAATCCGATCACTTTTGCCCGCGATGCCCGCAAGTTGGTCGAGGCGGGATACATCCTGCACCCTGTTCAGGTGGTTGATCAGTTCCTCTGGTCGCCGCATGTGGAACTTGTGACACGCTTCACATTGTATTGAGGCTTGTCGTGGATTGATCGCTTTATGGTTTAGCCGAAGCCGGATAAGCCTCCCAAAAGATCAAAAACACGACAACCACTGGAGCAGGCTAAATTGAGTACGATGTCCCGGCGTGGAATGTTGCTTGGTAGTGCGGCCCTCGTCGCGGGCTGCGCCGAGACGAGCCGTTTTCTGGCCTATGATGGTCCGGCGGTCACGGGCATCCTTCTGTTCAAGCTAGATCGCCAGATGATGCTGCTGCAGGACAGTCAGGTCCTGAAACGCTACGAATTCGAGCTTGGGTTTGCCCCACTTGGCCCAAAGCAGGTCGAAGGGGATGGACGAACACCCGAAGGGCAGTATTGGATCGACCGGCGCAACCCGAACAGCGCCTACCATCTGTCGCTTGGAATATCGTACCCGAATGCTGACGATGTCGCCCGTGCCCGCGCGATGGGTCGCCCGCCCGGGGGCGAGATTTTCATTCACGGAACGCCCGAACGCTATCTGGGTGCGCGTGATTGGACCGCGGGCTGCATCGCGGTCACAAATGAGGAAATCGAAGAGATCTACTCTATGGTGACGGTCGGGACCCCAATCTGGATCATGCCCTGATCGCAGGTACTGTCGGTCCGGTCAGTTTCCTAGAACCAGCGTCCACCATATTTTGCCACCCGGCTCCTGAAACCAGGAAATACCCATCCGCGTTGCGGTCGGGTCAAGCAGTACTTCGCGCGTTTGCGGAAGCTGCACCCAGGCGGCCAAAGTCTCTGTTTCGGTCTCGAATGTCTCCGAGATGGTTTCGCCGACAAGGTTGCCCTGATAACCGACCCTTTGGATGCGATCGATTGGTGACGATCCGTCGGACCCGAAATGCCAGGGCCGGTTCTGAATGGCCATATCGCGCGAGTGGGTCGCGGCCGCTGCCGTCAACTGAGCATCAAGCACCAAAGCCCGCACACCTGCCGCTTGCCGCAGCGTGTTGAGGCCGTCGAGGGCGCGAAACGGAATCTCTTGCGAGTCCTGCTCCGAAATTCTGTAGATCTGCTGTTCGGGCAGTCCGTCGGGTCCTATTGACGCCCGAGGTCCGGCGCAGGCGGCAAGCCCGGCCAGGGAGAGCGCGATGACAAAGTTACGACGGCGCATTTTAAGACCTTTCGCGAATATCCGCCCTCCTTATCGACAAGTCTGTAGCACTTCAAACCCACATTGGCAGGTTACAGCCCAACTGACGTTTCTTTGAATTGCGGGATTGTCACACGAGGCGTAGTTACTCATTGCAACCTAGACTTGGGCCCGTTGGTCCAAGCCCCCTTTTTCGGCACCTTTGGGAAATTGAGATGAAAAGCAATCAGCCGGTCGGGCTTAACCGCCGCAAGTTCATCGCCGCATCGGCCGCGGCTCTTGGGGGGGGTGTCGCAACCAGCGCTCTCTCCCAGACCCAGATGCAGAATTCGACCCAGATCGAGGAGGATTTGTCGGGAGCCGTTCAGCGAAACATCTCCAGCTTTCGTGCACTAGATTGGCGGCCGTACTTTTCCAACACCCGCAATGGCGCGATCCTTGTGGATATACAGTCTCGTGCCCTGCACTTCTGGTCCGAGGATCAAAGCATCTACAAGCTTTATCCCACCTCTGTTCCTCTGACGGACGATCTGACCCGGCTTGGTGAAACATCGGTAACGCAAAAAGTGGTTGCCCCGACCTGGCGGCCCACCCCGTCAATGCGCGAACGGAACCCCGAATGGCCATTGGTCGTCGAAGGTGGTGATCCGAACAACCCGCTTGGTCCGCTGGCCCTGTACCTGTCCTGGACGTACTACCGCATCCACGGCACCCACGACACGCGCAAGATCGGGCGCAGGTCGTCGAACGGCTGCATCGGATTGTACAACGAGCATATCACCGAGCTGTTCGACCTTGCGAAGGTCGGTACGCAGGTTCTGTTGATCTAAGGCCCTTGGGCCTTAGTCCAGCCATCCTTTGAGATTGTCCATGATCACGCTCGAAAGGGCGTCGATATGGGCAGGGTTGTCGTTCAGGCAGGGAATGTAGGTGAAGTCCTCTCCCCCCGCATGCTCAAAGCTGTCGCGGATTTCTTCGTTGATCTCTTCCAGGGTCTCGATGCAGTCGGCCGAAAAGGCAGGTGCACAGACGGCAATCCGCTTCTTGCCGCTTTCGGCAAGCCGGGCGACTTCTTCGACGGTGTAGGGCTTTAGCCACTCTTCGGGGCCAAACCGGCTTTGGAATGTTGTGGTGATCTGGGTCTTGTCCCAACCCAGCCGTTCCCGCAAAAGCCGCGTCGTTTTCTGGCACTGGCAGTGGTAGGGGTCGCCTTCCCTCAGGTACCGCTCGGGCACGCCGTGGTAGGAGCAGACCAGAACCTCGGGCTTTTCTTCCTTGGCGGCATAGGCCGTTTCGATCGATTGGGCGAGCGCTTCGATATAGGCGGGGTATTCGAAATAGGGTTGCACCACACGGGCGACCGGTTGCCACTTTTCTTCCATCAACGCCCTGAAGAACTGGTCGTTGGCCGTGGCAGAGGTTGCGCCAGCGTAGTGGGGGTAAAGGGGGAAGAACAGGATGCGGGTGCACCCGGCGTCCACCATTTCCCGCACCTTGGACTTGGTCGACGGGTTGCCATAACGCATGCAGAAATCAAACATGACGTCGTCGCCGTAGCGGGCCTGCATCTGCGCCCGGATCGCATCGGTTTGATCACGGGTAATGGTCAGCAAGGGGCTTTCATCCAGTTCCGTGTTCCAGATCGACCGGTACGCCGCCCCTGAAGAGAATGGCCGCTTGGTCAGGATGATGAGCTGCAACAACGGCTGCCAAAGCCAGGCCGAATAGTCGACGACCCGCTTGTCCGACAAAAACTCGTTCAGATAGCGCCGCATCGACCAATAGTCGGTTCCATCGGGCGTGCCGAGGTTGGCCAGCAGGATGCCGACCCGGGCGGGCTTGACCGCGGGATGGTCAGATGGTGCGTGGACCGGGCAGGTAGCCGTTACCTCGGTATTTCGCTGTGATTTGGCATCAAGCATGGGCTTGTCCCCGTTCGGTGTCATCTAGGCCTCCCGCATGGACATAGGCGGTCTCGACCTGCGGTCAATTGTCTTTGGGGTCAAGGGGCGTTTCCGTTGAATTCAGGGCTTCTGCCAGACTTTTTGTCGCGGAGCCGGGCCGAAGGGGCTTTGGCTGGTTCGCGGCAGGGGCCCATCCAGTAAGGGTTACGATGTCAAAGGTGGCCGTTACGCGCCCATCTTTGGTTCCAAAGGCCTCGGCGTACAGTGTAGCTGCCCGCATCAGGATAGTTCGCCGGGTAGAATGACGGATGCGCGAGGACAGGGCGTTTCCTTCGCCCATTGCCCGCAAATCACGCATCAGATCAAAGGCGGTTGCATAGCTGACGGTCATGGTCTGACCATCTGCCACCGGCAGGGCCAGACCAGCCCTTTGGACCAGGCCGCCCAGATCCCGGATCTCGCCCATTGGCGCGATCCTTGGGGATAGCCCGCCTGTCACCTCGGTTTCAGCCTGGGCCAGGCAGCGCCGCAATTCCTGTAGCGTCTGTCCTCCAAAAAGCGTCGCAAGAAGAAGGCCGTCGGGACGAAGGGCGTGGCGACATTGCACAAGCTGCCCCACTGGATCATTCGCCCAATGAAGGGCCAGGACATGCACGATTAGGTCATGGACACCCACCTCGAGGTCCAGAACCTCTGCGTCCTTTACGATCCGCGCCTGGGGCATCCGGTCGGACCAGATCGATGGCCAGGCCGTCACAACCGCCGGGGACGTAAACGTCCTGTTAACCTCGACCAGTCTCTCCTGCAGTTCGTTGGCAACGGATTCATGCAGGAACAGCGCTGGCGCCCGCGCGGCGCGAAGGCGGTTCCGCTCTAACGCAGAGCGATCAAAAAGGGGCGGCGGCGCAATCATCCGCCCCATGTAGGAGAGTTTGGTGATGTTGCAAAGCGCCCTGCGCCTGATCTACCCGGCACAGTGTGTTTCCTGTGGTGATTTGACGGAAACCGATTTTGCCCTTTGTGGCACCTGCTGGCGGGATACATCGTTCATCGGCGGCCTGGTCTGCGATGCCTGTGGCATTCCCCTACCGGGAGAGGACCGGGGCGAACAGGTGCTTTGCGATGACTGCATGGTGATCGCCCGCCCTTGGGCACGTGGCAGGGCTGCGCTGGTCTACGAGGGGACGGGGCGTAAGCTTGTCCTTGCGCTCAAACACGGCGACCGGACCGAGATTGCCCGCACCGTTGGCCCCTGGATGGCGCGCGCGGCGGCACCATTGCTTCGGGAGGATACCGTCCTTGTCCCCGTTCCGCTACATTGGACCCGGCTCTTGCAACGCCGATACAATCAGGCGGGACTCTTGGTGAACAGGCTTTCCTTGCTGTTGGAGTTGTCTTGCTGTCCCGATGCCTTGGTCAGGCGACGTCGGACGACGCCCCTTGGCGGCAAGTCCCGAGAGGACCGATTCAGACATATGTCCGGAACGATTACCCCCCATCCCCGACGCAACGCGATAAACGGGAGACCGGTCCTACTGGTCGATGATGTCATGACATCCGGCGCTACCCTCGCGGCCGCGACCGAGGCTGCCCATACCGCTGGCGCAACAGAGGTTTGCGTGCTGCTACTGGCCCGCGCGACAAAAGCACCCTAGATAAGGATGGAAACGTCGACTTTCCGGGAAATCTGTCATGAAAACTGTCGAACTTTATACCTCGCCCTATTGCGGCTACTGCCACGCGGCCAAGCGACTGCTGACCAACAAGGGCGTCAGCTTTCAAGAGGTGGACGTTATGGCCAACCCCGACAAGCGCCCCGAGATGGAGCGTCGTGCAAAGGGTGGCCGCACAGTGCCCCAGATATTTATCGGTGGGGTTCACGTCGGAGGCTGCGACGAGCTGCACGCGCTTGAGCGGGCGGGCAAACTCGACGCGCTTCTTGCCGCTTGAAGACCGCCCTTCTTCAGCTTTCGTCCGGCGATGACCCGGCCGCCAACCTGGCGATGACCCGCGCCCTGCTACGCGAGGCCGCCGGGCAGGGTGCCGGGTTTGTCCTGACGCCTGAGGTCACGAATTGTGTTTCGGGAAGCCGCAGCCGTCAGAACGATGTCTTGCAAAGCGAGGCCGAGGATCAGACCCTGATCGGCCTTCAGGCCGAGGCACAGGCGCTGGGCGTATGGCTATTGATCGGTTCGCTTGCGCTTAAGACCGGCGATCCGGACGGACGGTTTGCCAATCGCTCTTTCCTGATTGACCCGGCTGGGGAAATCGTCGCCCGCTACGACAAGATCCACATGTTCGACGTGGATGTTTCGGCCACAGAGACCTACCGCGAATCGGCAGGTTTTCGCCCCGGTGACCGGGCCGTTGTTGCCCGGACCCCCTTTGCCACGCTGGGTCTGTCTGTCTGCTACGACATCCGCTTTGCGCATTTGTACCGGTCGCTGGCCAAGGCTGGGGCCCAGGTCCTGACCGTGCCTGCCGCGTTCTCGCCCGTGACGGGTGCGGCGCATTGGGAAACCCTCTTGCGGGGAAGGGCGATCGAGACGGGCTGCTACGTTCTGGCCCCGGCGCAATGCGGCACCCACCCAACGACGACTGACAGCATCCGCCGGACCCACGGGCATTCGTTGGTTGTTGCGCCCTGGGGCGAGGTTCTGGCCGATGGTGGCACTGATCCGGGCATCACGATTGTTGATCTGGACCTTGCCGAAGTGTCAAAAGCGAGGGGGCGTATTGCCGCCCTGACCCATGACCGCCCTTTCAAAGGACCGTGATGCCCACACCGTCCGACAACCTTGCCATATCCCTTTTCAGTGAGATCCTCACTGTAGATCAGCTTGCCCGCAACAGTCTGGCCAAGGTATTGCCCAAGGGGATGGAGCTGTCGCATTTTTCCGTCCTAAACAGCCTTGCCCATGCCGGGGGAGAGCGGACTCCGGCGCAGCTTGCCCGGACATTTCACCTGACCCGTGGCGCCATGACCAACACCCTTGGCAAACTTGAATGGGCCGGTTGGGTCCATATCCGGCCGGACTGGGATGATGCGCGGCGCAAACTGGTCTCCATCAGCCCTTCCGGTCTTGCTGCCCGCGATGCGGCCGTGGCGGCGATCCTTCCGATGTTGGGCGATGTCGTCGATCAGGTCGGCGCAGAAAAGGCCCGCGCGGCGCTGCCTGTCCTGCGCGCCCTGCGCACCCGGCTTGAGCAGCAGTAGCACGGCCCAAGCAGCCTTAGGGCTTCGTGCTTGCTGTCACGTAATTCACGGACAGGTCCCGGTCTGACAGTCGCCAGGACCAGTTGATCGGGTTGAACTGAAACCCCTTGCGATCAACCGGATCAAGGCCCGCTTGCTGCAACAGGCTGAACAGCTCATCCGGGGTGATGAACTTGGCCCAGTCGTGGGTGCCCTTGGGCAGCCAGCGCATGACCCATTCAGCCCCCACAATCGCCATGGCGAAGCTCTTTGGATTGCGGTTGATGGTTGAGCAGATGTGCAGACCACCGGGTTTCAGAAGCATCCGGCAGGCGGTCAGATAACCCAGAGGGTCGGCCACATGTTCGACCACCTCCATATTGAGGACCACGTCGAACTGTTCGCCCGCCGCTGCCATCTCTTCGGCGGTTCCGACGCGGTAGTCGATCGTCAGGCCAGATTGCTCTGCATGGACCTGCGCCACCGGAATGTTGCGCGGTGCGGCGTCGACGCCTACAACCGTGGCACCAAGCCGGGCCATGGGTTCGCACAACAGACCACCACCGCAGCCGATGTCGAGGATGCGTAGCCCTTCAAATGGTTTGGGCTGGTCAAGATCGCGCGCAAACTCGGCCGCGATCTGCGAGGTGATGTAATCCAGCCGGCAGGGGTTAAGCATGTGAAGCGGTTTGAACTTGCCCTCAAGGTCCCACCACTCTGCGGCCATTGCCTCAAACTTGGCAATTTCCTGAGGATCGATTGTGGATTGGGCGGTTTGCATCCTTGGCTCCGTTCTGTCACGTCTTTGCAATAGCAGGTCTTGCTAACGGGCTATATAGGACACTCATGGACAAGGTCTCAGGTCAAAAGCGCGCGGTGTCGCATCTTTATCCTCCTATTGATCCCTTCGATCAAAGGATGATGGAGGTTGGGGACGGGCACCGGGTCTATGTAGAACAATGTGGCAGGGCCGACGGGATACCGGTTGTCGTCCTTCATGGCGGCCCGGGCGGCGGATGCAGCCCGGCCATGCGACGCTACTTTGACCCCAACCTCTATCGCGTCATCCTGTTCGATCAGCGCGGCTGCGGGCGGTCGCGCCCCCATGCGAGCGTTGAGGCAAATACCACCTGGCACCTTGTCTCGGATATCGAGCTGATCCGCGAGACCCTTGGGATTGATCGTTGGGTCGTCTTTGGCGGCAGCTGGGGGGCAACCCTGTCTCTGATTTACGGGCAGACCCATCCGGACCGCACCCTCGCGCTTGTCCTGCGCGGTGTCTTTCTGATGACGCAAGGAGAGTTGGACTGGTTCTATGGTGGCGGCGCGGGCAAGTTCTGGCCCGATCTTTGGAGCAGGTTTACCGATCTTATCCCCCCCGACGAACAGGGCGACCTGATTGGCGCCTATCACCGGCGCCTGTTTTCGGGCGATCTGATGCAAGAAACCCGCTATGCCCGCGCCTGGGCGTCGTGGGAGAATGCCCTGGCCTCGATCGACAACGACGGAGCGGGTGGCGAAAGCCCGGCCGAATATGCCCGTGCCTTTGCCCGGCTGGAAAACCACTACTTCCAGAACGCGGGATTTCTGACCGCGGATCAGCAGATCCTGAACCGCATGGATCGGATCGCCAATATTCCAGGGGTCATCGTGCAGGGCCGATATGACATGATCTGTCCGCCTGCTGCGGCCCATAAGCTGGCAGGCCTTTGGCCCAAGGCCAGACTTCATATGGTGCCCCGCGCGGGCCATGCCCTGTCCGAGCCGGGGATCAGTGCCGAACTGGTCCGCAGCATGGACCACTTCGGGCGCAATCCCAGCCTATTGGCGCTGTAGTCTTTACAGAGGCTTGAGTTTCGCTACGGTGAAACTTGGGACTGACTGGGAAGGAACTACATTTGTCGACGGTACTCAGGATCATCCTGCAGCGTCTGGCACTTGGCCTTCTGACGCTTGTGATTGTCTCGATCGTCATTTTTGCAGCCGTAAACAGCCTTCCCGGCGATTTTGCCCAGGCCATTCTTGGTCAGGCTGCCACGCCAGAGGCTGTTGCGGCCATTCGTACCCAGATAGGCCTCGATGACCCGCCGGTAACGCGGTATTTGCTTTGGTTATACGGGGCGGTGCAGGGCGACCTTGGGATCAGCTTTGCGCAGGCGAATTTTACAACCTTTACCGGCTCATCCAACAACGTCACGGTGGCCGACCAGATCGCCCCGCGCTTTGCCAATACGATGTTCCTTGCGGGCGTGACTGCCGCGATTGCGGTCCCGCTTGCCGTGACACTTGGCATTCTGGCTGCGCTCTACCGCAACTCGGTTTTTGATCGGGCGGCGAACATCTTTACCCTCTCCTCGATCTCCAGCCCCGAGTTCTTTGTGGCCTACGTCCTGATCCTGTTTCTGGCCGTACTGAACCCGATCCTGCCGTCCTTGTCCAATATCTATGCCGACATGGCGATGGGGGACCGGTTGAAGGCGACGTTGCTGCCAGCGCTGACCCTGACGCTGGTTGTGACCGCACATATGATGCGGATGACGCGAGCTGCGATCATCAACCTGCTGGCCTCGCCCTATATCGAGATGGCCAGGCTCAAGGGGATGTCGCCCCTACGGGTCATCCTGCGCCATGCGCTGCCCAATGCCCTCGCCCCAATCATCAACGTGATCGCCCTGAACCTTGCCTACCTGATTACCGGCGTCGTGGTGGTCGAGGTGGTGTTTGTCTACCCCGGCATCGGCCAGCTGTTCGTCGACAGCGTCAAGATCCGCGATATCCCGGTGGTGCAGGCCTGCTGCCTGATTTTTGCCGCTGCCTATATCCTGTTGAACCTGACGGCTGATATTCTGTCGATCCTGTCCAACCCCCGGCTGAGGCATCCGAAATGAGCGTCTGGCTTTGGATCGTCCTCGCCTTTGTGGGCATGGGTGCGCTGGCCTGGGCCGGGCGCTGGGCGGGGCAGGTGGCGACATCCAATGCCCCACGCTTTCGGGACATGCCCTTTGGGGTGGCCTTTGGCTATGTCTTTGCGGCGGCCTGTATCATCGGGGGCATATGGCTGTGGTTTCTGCCCGGGGCTGTTTTCTTTCGCTGGGCGGTTCAGGGGTTCGTGCTGTTTGCCATTGCGGCCTTCATTTTCCGGCTGGTGTTTCGCCATGTGGGGACCGCAGCCACCAAACGGCTGTTCCGGGCGATGCCCCTGACAGCTGCCTTTGGCATTCTGGTCATCATCATCTACGCCATCCTAGCGATTTTTGCCGGCGCCATTGCGCCTTATGGCCAGTCCGAGATCCTTGGGGCGGCCAATGTCGTACCAGGGGGCGATCCGGCGATGGGGGGCAATCCGCTCTATCCCCTTGGGACCGACCAGATCGGACGGGATATTCTGTCGCGTCTGATTTACGGAGCGCAAAACACCGTCGGCATCGCCTTTGTTACCACTCTGATCGCGTTTTTCCTTGGTGGTTCGCTTGGCTTTCTGGCGGCAACGGTCGGGGGTTGGCTTGACCAGCTGCTAAGCCGGGCGGTCGATGTGCTCATGGCGATCCCTGGCCTGATCTTTTCGCTGCTGCTGATGACGATTGCGTCCGTCTGGGCAGATGGAGAAAAGGCTCTGTTGACGGTCTACATGATCCTGATCATCGCAGTGATCGATTCCACCCGAGTGTTCCGCCTTGCTCGTGCGGTGGGTACGGGCATCGTCGTGATGGACTACATCGAGGCCGCCCGCCTGCGCGGCGAGGGGATGGGTTGGATCGTGTTCCGCGAAATCCTGCCCAATGCGATGGCCCCGTTGCTGGCCGAGTTTGGCCTACGCTTCTGCTTTGTGTTCCTGACCATCGCGTCGCTGTCTTTCCTTGGTGTCGGCATACAGCCGCCGCTTGCGGACTGGGGAACGATGGTGCGTGATCTTGGTCCCTTCATCAACTTTGCCGCCTTTGCGCCCTTGGTTGCCACCGCCCCCTTGATGGCGGCTGGTGCGATCGCCCTGCTGACGGTTGCGGTGAACTTTGTCGTCGACTGGATGTTGCAGAAATCGTCGGGGTTGAAGGAATGAGCCGTCTCCTCACCATTTCGGATATCTACCTTGAGGGGCGCAGCGAAGAGGTCTGGCAGCCAATCATCAACGGCGTCAGCCTGACCCTGGACAAGGGCGAGGTGCTGGGTCTCATCGGTGAATCCGGTGCGGGCAAATCCACGCTTGGCCTTGCCGCGATGGGGTTTGTCCGTGACGGGGTGCGGATCAAGTCGGGCACCGTCAACTTTGACGGGACAGAACTTACCACTGCCTCTGCCGATACCAAGCGGGCCCTTCTGGGCAAGCGGATCGCCTATGTCGCCCAATCAGCGGCGGCCAGTTTCAACCCGGCCCACAGGTTGATCGACCAGCATATCGAGGCCCCGGTTCAACACAGGGTCCGGTCCCGTTCCGAAAGCATTCGGGACGGGATGGACCTTTATGCCCGCCTGCGCCTGCCCGACCCCGACCACATCGGGTTCCGCTATCCGCATCAGGTGTCCGGCGGTCAGTTGCAGAGGGCGATGACGGCGATGGCAATGGCCTGTCGCCCCGACCTGATCATCTTTGATGAGCCGACGACGGCCCTCGACGTCACCACCCAGATCGAGGTTCTGGCCGCGATCCGCGAGATCGTGGAACAGTTCGGCACCGCCGCGATCTACATCACCCACGACCTTGCGGTCGTGGCCCAGATGGCCGACCGCATCAAAGTCCTTCTTAAGGGCGACGAGGTCGAAGAGGCTGACACTCGCACCATGCTTTCTACCCCGAAAGAGGATTATACCAAGTCACTTTGGGCCGTTCGCGGATTTACCCGCCCGGTCAAACCGCCGGTCCCTGCGGGGCAGATCCCCTTGGTGTCGATCAAAGGCGTGACTGCGGCCTATGGCAAAGTCAAAGTGCTGGAGGATGTCAGCTTTGACATTCCACCGGGCCGGACGGTTGCCGTTGTGGGCGAAAGCGGATCGGGCAAGTCGACGGCAGCCCGCTGTATAACCGGCCTGTTGCCCCCTGTTGAGGGGCAGATCCTGTTTGATGGAGCGCCATTGCCGCCCAACTACAAGAAGCGCAGCAAGGATCAGCTGCGTCAGGTCCAGATGATCTACCAGATGGCCGATACGGCGTTGAACCCGCGGATGAGCATCGGACAGATCATCGCGCGCCCTGTGCAGTTCTACATGGGTCTGCGCGGCTCGGCGCTGCAAAATCGGGTGAACGATCTTCTCAACCAGATCGAGCTTCCGCCTGAACAATATGCCCACCGCCTGCCGTCAGAGCTGTCGGGTGGGCAAAAGCAGCGGGTCGGTATTGCCCGCGCGCTGGCCGCCGAACCGCGGATGATCATCTGTGACGAGGTGACTTCGGCGCTGGATCAGCTGGTGGCCGAGGGGATCCTGCGTCTTTTGGCAAAGTTGCAGGATGAACTGGGTCTTGCTTACATGTTCATTACACATGACCTCGCTACGGTCCGAGCAATAGCCGATTCGGTTGTTGTCATGAAGGATGGTCGGGTCGTGGAACAGGGAACCAAGGAAGAGGTGTTCAACCCACCGCACCACCCCTACACCGACCTGCTTCTCAGCTCTGTGCCCGAGATGGACCCCGACTGGCTTGACAATCTTTTGTCCAGTCGAGGAGTTGATAACATCGGGGATGCAGCTGCTGATAAGATATCAGTCGAATCATAAGAAACGAGAATGGCCAGTTTACGGCCGGATCGACACAAGGGAGAAACCATATGAAACAGATCAGCAGACGCGGATTGCTCCGCACGGGCATGGCCGCCGGGGTCCTCGCCGCGACCGGTGTCCCGACACTGGCACAAAGCCGTGGCGGCACGCTGCGCCTTGGCCTTGCCGGTGCGAACACATCGGACAGCTGGGATGGCCGGACACACTCGGACACCTACATGATCGTCTGTGCTATGGGTGCAGTGTTTGATTGCCTGACCGAGATTGCCGCCAATGGCGAACTGGTTGGCGAACTGGCCGAAAGCTGGGAAGCCACGCCTGATGCCAAAACCTGGATCTTCAACCTGCGCCAGGGCGTGACCTTCCACAACGGCGCAGCCTTCACCGCCGATGACGTTATCGCATCGCTCAACCTGCACGTTGCCGAAGGGTCGCAGTCCGCTGCTGCGCCAATCGTTGCCGCCATCACCGAGATGACGAAGCTTGGCGACTACCAGGTCCAGTTTGTCCTTGAGGCCGGCAATGCCGACTTCCCCTTCCTGCTGTCGGATTATCACCTGCTGATGTACCCGCACGCCAGCATCGAAGAGGCGATTGCCAACGGCATCGGTACGGGCCTTTACCGCAACGTCAGCTTTGATCCGGGCGTCCGCACCGTGCTTCAGCGCGTCGACGGTCACTACAAGGACGGTCAGGCCGGTTGGTTCGACTCGATCGAAGTCATCGCCATCAACGACGGCTCTGCCCGTATGACGGCACTGATGACGGGCCAGGTCGATGTGGTGAACAACGTGGTCTTCCAGACCGAGCCATTGATGCGCGCCAACCCCGCCATCGAGGTGATGGATGTTACCGGCAACCAGCACTACTCGTTCCCGATGCTGACCAACCTGTCGCCACTGGACAACGTCAACGTCCGTCAGGCGCTGAAGTATGCCGTTGATCGGCAGGAACTGGTGGACAAGGTCCTTCAGGGCCACGGCGCCGTCGCCAACGACCATCCCATCGGTCCGGCCAACCAGTACTACTTTGCCGAGCTTGAGCAGAACTCCTACGACCCCGACCGCGCCAAGGCGATGTTGCAGGCCGCTGGCCTTGACGGTCTGAACATCGACCTGTCGGTGTCTGATGCTGCCTTTGCCGGTGCTGTCGATGCAGGTCTGCTGTATCAGGCCAAGGCTGCTGACTGCGGGATCAACATCAACGTCGTTCAGGAAGCCGCCGATGGCTACTGGTCCAACGTCTGGCTGAAGAAGCCGTGGTGCGCCTCCTACTGGTCCGGTCGCGTCACCGAAGACTGGATGTTTACCCTTGGCTATCAGACAGGCGCCGCCTGGAACGATACCAACTGGGAAAACGAGCGGTTCCAATCCTTGCTTCTGGAAGCCCGGGCCGAGCTTGATAGCGCCAAGCGTCGCGAGATGTACTACGAGATGCAGATGCTTTGCTCGCAAGAGGGCGGCGTGGTCATCCCGATGTACGCCAACTTCGTCACGGCGAATTCGACCAAGCTGTCGCACCCCGAAACGGTTGGCAACGTCTACGACCTGGACAGCAGCCGCATCGCAGAGCGGTGGTGGATGGCCTGATCCATCCAGAAACGAACAGAAGGGGCCCCGTCATCGGCGGGGCCTTTTTCATGTCTGCAGGGCTGTTCCGACAGGGTCCTTCAGACGGCCCTTGCAGACTCGATCCCTTATGCGTATATCCCCGTCAACAGCGGCGCCTTGGCCTCCACCCCCAAGGCACCACCGGGAAATATCAACGGGCCGCGCGCCCGTTTTTTTGTGCTTATGGAAACCATGACAAACGACCTGATCGCCAAGGCGGCCATTGATCGCCGCATCGCCGAAATCGTCCAGCCCGTGATCGAGGATCTTGGGTTCGAACTTGTGCGCGTTCGTCTGATGACCGGCAAAGAAAGCACGCTCCAGATCATGGCTCAAAAGCCTGACGGTTCGATCGAAGTGGACGAATGCGCCACGATCTCGACCGCTGTCAGCGCGGTTCTGGATGTCGAAGATCCGATCCTTGACGCCTATACCCTCGAAGTTTCAAGCCCCGGCATCGACAGGCCACTGACCCGCCTGAAGGACTTTGACCTTTGGGAAGGCAATGTGGCCAAGATCGAAACCACAGAGCTGATCGACGGACGCCGCCGCTTTAAGGGCGTGCTGGCGGGGATCGAAGGCGACGAAGTGCTGATTGAGATCGAAGAAGGGGCCGAAGCCGTCACCATCGGCCTCAAGTTTGATTGGCTTAGCGATGCAAAGCTTGTCCTGACAGACGACCTCATCCGCGAGGTTCTGCGGGGCCGCAAGGACAAGGGCCAGATCGACGAGGCCCAATTCGATGAAGTTCAGACCATCATTGATGGTGAGGAAGATGATAGCGCGCCGCGCAAAGGGGAGATCCACTGATGGCCATTACATCCGCCAACCAGCTTGAGCTGCTGCAGACCGCCGAGGCAGTTGCTCGCGAAAAGATGATTGATCCCGGTCTGGTGGTCGAAGCGATGGAAGAAAGCCTCGCCCGCGCCGCCAAGTCCCGGTACGGGGCCGAAATGGACATCCGCGTCCATATCGACCGCAAGACCGGCAAGGCGACCTTCACCCGCGTCCGCACTGTGGTCGAGGACGAACTGCTTGAGAATTATCAGGCTGAGTTCACGGTTGCGCAGGCCAAAGAGTATATGGAAGACCCCAAGGTCGGTGACACCTTTGTCGAAGAGGTCCCGCCCGTCGAGCTTGGCCGTATTGCTGCCCAGTCCGCCAAGCAGGTGATCCTACAAAAGGTTCGCGAAGCCGAGCGTGATCGCCAGTACGAAGAATTCAAGGATCGTGCCGGCACGATCATCAACGCCACCGTCAAGCGTGAAGAATACGGCAACGTCATCGTCGATGTCGGCGCTGGCGAAGCGATCCTGCGTCGCAACGAAAAGATCGGCCGCGAAGCTTACCGTCCCGGCGACCGCATCCGGTGCTTCATCAAGGATGTGCGCCGCGAACAGCGCGGCCCGCAGATCTTCCTGTCCCGTACCGCGCCCGAATTCATGGCAGCCCTGTTCAAGATGGAAGTGCCCGAAATCTACGACGGCATTATCGAGATCAAGGCCGTTGCCCGCGACCCCGGTTCGCGCGCCAAGATCGCTGTCATCAGCTATGACAACTCGATCGACCCAGTCGGTGCCTGCGTCGGTATGCGCGGCAGCCGGGTTCAGGCCGTTGTGAACGAGCTTCAGGGCGAAAAGATCGACATCATTCCGTGGAACGAGGATATCCCGACCTTCCTCGTCAACGCCCTTCAGCCTGCCGAAGTCACCAAGGTGGTTCTGGACGAAGAGGCCGAGCGGATCGAAGTCGTCGTGCCCGAAGAACAGCTGAGCCTTGCCATCGGCCGTCGCGGTCAGAACGTGCGTCTGGCCAGCCAGCTTACTGGCCTCGACATCGACATCATGACCGAGGAAGAAGAAAGCAAGCGCCGCCAGGCCGAGTTTGAAGAGCGGACCAAGCTGTTCATGGATACGCTCGACGTTGACGAATTCTTTGCCCAGCTTCTGGTCGCCGAAGGCTTTACCAACCTTGAAGAGGTCGCCTACGTCGATCTTGACGAACTCTTGGTCATCGACGGCGTCGACGATAGCACAGCCGCCGAACTTCAGGCCCGTGCCCGCGACCATCTTGAGGCGATGAACAAGAAGGCGATGGATCACGCCCGCGAGTTGGGCGTCGAGGACAGCCTTGTCGCCTTCCCCGGCCTGACGCCCCAGATGATCGAGGCGCTGGCCGAGGACGGGGTAAAGACCTTGGAGGACTTTGCCACCTGTGCTGACTGGGAACTGGCCGGCGGCTGGACCACCGTCGATGGTGTTCGTACCAAGGACGAAGGTGTCCTGGAAAAATTCGACATGAGCCTGGAAGAGGCTCAGGACCTGGTCATGACCGCCCGCGTTATGCTGGGCTGGGTCGATCCGGCTGAACTGGAGCAGGCCGCCGACGAAGGCGACGTAGAAGAGGAGGCGGAGGCCTGATCCCAGGCCTCTGACAACCAAGATGACCCGTGGCGGAAAACATGACGACACCGATGTGGCCGAGCGCCGCTGCATCGTCACGGGCGAGGTTCAGCCAAAGGCCGGGCTAGTCCGCTTTGTCCTTGGGCCTGACAATCAGGTTGTTCCCGACATATTGGGAAAGCTGCCGGGCCGGGGTATGTGGGTGACATCGACCCGCGAGGTGATCGAAAAGGCAGGCAAGGGGCAATTTTCTCGCTCTGCCAAGGCGCCCGTCATCGTGCCAGAAGGCTTGACGGACGAGGTTGAGCGTCAGTTGGCCCGCCGGGTCGTTGACCTTATTGCACTGGCCCGCAAGGCCGGTCTTGCGGTATGTGGGTTCGAGAAGGTAAAAGCGTGGCTCTCCAATGATCAGGTCCGGGTGCTCTTGCAGGCCAGTGACGGGTCAGAACGGGGCAAGACGAAACTCTGGACACCAACCGGTGCCCGTTACTACGGCTGTTTGACATCCCAGGAATTGGGTTTGGCATTCGGTCGGCAAAGTGTGATACATGGCGCGCTCGCATCTGGTGGACTCAGCAACCGTGTTGTAGAGGAAGCCGCGAAGCTTCGCGGATTACGCGAGATTGACGGTGGGAAGACGCCCGCCGGGAAGGATACAGAAGTTTGATGAGCGATACCGACGGCAAAAAACCCCTTGGCCTGCGTGGCGCCCCGTCCCGACCCGGGAACGTGAAGCAAAGCTTCAGCCATGGCCGGACCAAGAACGTCGTGGTTGAGACCAAGCGCAAGCGCGTTGTGGTGCCAAAGCCAGGCGCCCTGACCACCGGTGGCACCGGCCCCGCGGTCAAGGGTGACCCGTCCAAGAGGCCCGCAGGCATCTCGGATGTCGAGCTGGAGCGGCGGATGAAGGCCCTCGCGCTGTCCCGCGCCCGTGAGGCCGAAGAAGCACTTCAACGCGAGGCCGAAGAACGCGAGCGCGCCGAAGAGCGTAGTCGTCGCCGCGCCGAGATCGAGGCCAAAGAGGCCGAGGAGCGGGAACGCGAAGAGGCTTTGAAGGCAAAGGCTGAAGAAGAAGAGCGCACGAAGGCCAAACTAGAAGAAGCCGCCCGCAAGGCCGCCGCGGATGCTGCTGCGCCTGCCGTGCAGGATGATCCGACATCCAGCCAGCGCGCAACGTCAGCACCCCGCAAGCCGGATCGCGAGCGCGATCTGCGCAGCGAAAAGACTGTGGCCAAGCCCAAGACAGACCGCGAGGCAGATGGCCGCCGTGGTGGCAAACTGACATTGAACGACGCATTGGCCGGCGGTGAAGGTGGACGTCAGCGGTCCATGGCCGCGATGAAGCGCAAGCAAGAGCGTGCCCGCCAAAAGGCGATGGGCGGAGCTCAGGAACGCGAGAAGGTCGTCCGCGACGTTCAGCTGCCCGAGGCGATCATGGTCAGCGAGTTGGCCAACCGCATGGCAGAACGCGTTGCGGACGTCGTCAAGGCGCTGATGAAGAATGGCATCATGGCCACTCAGAACCAGACCATCGACGCCGATACCGCCGAATTGATCATCGACGAGTTTGGCCACAAGGTTGTCCGCGTTTCGGATGCAGACGTGGAGCAGGTTATTGCCCAGGTCGAAGACAAGTCCGCCGATCTCAAGCCGCGTCCCCCGATCATCACGGTCATGGGCCACGTTGACCACGGCAAGACGTCATTGCTTGATGCAATCCGCAAGACCAAGGTCGTGAATGGTGAAGCCGGCGGGATCACCCAGCACATCGGTGCCTATCAGGTCGAGGTCGGTGGTTCGCTGTTGACCTTCCTTGATACCCCAGGCCACGCGGCGTTCACGTCGATGCGGGCCCGCGGGGCCCAGGTCACCGACATCGTCGTGCTGGTTGTTGCCGCTGATGACGCTGTCATGCCGCAGACCATCGAGGCGATCAATCACGCCAAGGCCGCCAAGGTTCCGATGATCGTCGCGATCAACAAGATCGACAAGTATGAGGCCAACCCCGACAAAGTCCGGACCGATCTTCTGCAACACGAAGTCATTGTGGAAAAGATGTCGGGTGACGTGCTGGACGTCGAGGTGTCGGCTACGACCGGCCAGGGCCTTGATAACCTGCTTGAAAATATCGCTCTTCAGGCCGAGCTTCTTGACCTGAAGGCCAACCCCGATCGCCCTGCCATGGGCGCGGTGATCGAGGCGCAGCTTGATATCGGTCGCGGTCCTGTGGCCACAGTTCTTGTGCAGAACGGCACTTTGCGCCAGGGCGACATTTTTGTTGTTGGCGAAAAGTGGGGCAAGGTTCGCGCGCTTATCGATGACAAGGGCGATCGTGTACCTTCGGCTGGTCCCTCGGTCCCGGTCGAGGTGCTGGGTCTGAATGGCACGCCCGAAGCCGGCGACGTCCTTAACGTGGTTGCCACCGAAGCGCAGGCCCGTGAAATCGCCGAGTACCGCGAGAAAGCCGCCAAAGAAAAGCGGGCCGCCGTCGGTGCCGCTACAACGCTTGAGCAGCTTATGGCAAAGGCCAAGGACGATCAGAACGTGTCCGAACTGCCAATCCTGGTGAAAGCCGATGTGCAGGGCTCTGCCGAGGCGATCGTTCAGGCGATGGAAAAGATCGGCAACGAAGAGGTCCGCGTTCGTGTCCTGCACTCGGGTGTTGGTGCCATCACAGAAAGTGACATCGGCCTTGCCGAAGCGTCTGGTGCACCTGTGTTCGGATTTAACGTCCGTGCCAACGCCAGCGCCCGCCAGTCTGCCAACCAAAAGGGTGTCGAGATCCGCTACTACAGCGTGATCTACGATTTGGTCGATGATGTGAAAGCGGCAGCCTCTGGTCTTCTGTCGGCAGAGATCCGCGAAAAGTTCATCGGCTACGCCAGCATCAAGGAAGTCTTCAAGGTTTCCGGTGTTGGCCGCGTTGCAGGTTGCCTCGTCACCGAAGGCGTTGCACGCCGTTCGGCTGGCGTCCGGTTGCTGCGTGACGATGTCGTGATCCACGAAGGCACGCTCAAGACGCTCAAGCGCTTTAAGGATGAAGTGGCTGAGGTTCAGTCGGGTCAGGAATGCGGCATGGCCTTTGAGGCCTACGAAGACATTCGCCCCGGTGATGTCATCGAGATCTTTGAAAGAGAGACGGTCGAACGGTCCCTCTAGGAACGTTTCGGTCCTGAAACCAAAAAGGGACGGCCGCTTGGCCGTCCCTTTTTGGTTCTCATGCCTCGCGTTACCGCTTAGCTATGTTGGGGCACACCGGCCGACGCGACAACAGGCTGTCCTTCGTACATCCGCTCTCCCACGCGAATGACGACACGCCCATTTTCAAGCTGGCGAACAAGCAGCCCCTGAACTGACACACAGCTTCCCAAAACGATGGTGCGCAACATTACGAAACCCTTCCCCCCATGAGTGTAATTTAATTATAGCTTAAAGATTGGGCTAGTGAAGGAAAAAACGGACACATTTCAGACCCTTTTGGAAAGGACGCCTATCTGTTCACCCGCCAAACAAGGGTGCCTTAAAGCCAGTCGCGAAGGATCGGAATGAGCGGAATATCAGCAGGCGGCATGGGGAAAGCGCTTAAGTCCCGCGCAAATGCCCATTTCAGAACCTGCCCTTCCCGTGCGATTGGGGTTCCCTCCCACCTGCGACAGGCAAAAAGGGGCATCAGCAAATGGAAGTCGGGATAGGCATGAGAGGCAAAAGTCAGGGGGGCAAGGCATGACGACCATGTCTCGATTCCCAGTTCTTCATGCAACTCCCGAATCAGTGCTGCCTCTGGCGTTTCCCCCACCTCGACCTTGCCACCGGGAAACTCCCATAACCCGGCCATGGACTTGCCCTCTGGCCGCTGGGCAAGAAGGATCCTCCCATCCGGGTCGATCAGGGCCACGGCAGAAACCAGAACGACCTTCATCAGGATCGGTAATCCGCGTTGATCTCGATATAGCGGTGCGTCAGATCACAGGTCCAAACCGTCGACTCGCCCGCGCCAAGGCCCATTTCAACCGAAATGACGAGATCCTGCCCCTTCATGTAGGCCGCGGCTTGTGCTTCTGAATAGCTGGGTGAGACCCAGCCGTTTTCTGCAACGAGGATATCGCCAAACCGGATGACCAGTTTGTCCCGGTCGGCCTCTGCCCCGGATTTCCCCACGGCCATGACAATGCGTCCCCAATTCGGGTCTTCACCGGCGATGGCGGTCTTGACCAGCGGAGAGTTGGCGATGGCCATCGCGACCTTGCGGGCATCGCCGTCATTTGCCGCACCGCTGATCTGCACTTCGACGAACTTCGTCGCGCCTTCGCCGTCCCGGACCACCTGATGCGCCAGATCCATCATCAAGCCCTCTAGCGCGCTCGCAAACTCGGCGTTTCCGGTTACATCGACACCTGACGCCCCGGTCGCAGCCATCAGCAGCGTGTCGGAGGTCGACGTGTCGCTGTCCACGGTAATGCAGTTGAACGTGCGGTCCGTGCCCTGTGACAGCAGCGCCTGAAGAGCGTCAAACCCGATAGCCGCATCGGTAAAGATGTAGACAAGCATCGTCGCCATATCCGGCGCGATCATGCCAGACCCTTTGGCAATGCCTGCGATGGTGACCGTCTTGCCGCCGACTGTGACCGTCGCTGCGGACCCTTTTGGAAAGGTGTCCGTCGTCATGATCGCCTTTGCGGCCCCCTCGATCCCGTCCACCGACAGGGCGTCGCGCAACTCTGACAGCTTGGCTGTGATCCTGTCATGCGGCAAAGGCTCACCGATGACGCCGGTCGAGGATGTAAAGAGGCGGGCCTCTTCGATGCCCAGTGTCGCTGCGGTCACCTGGCAAATGGCAGCAACGGCCTCTGCCCCGTTTCGCCCCGTAAAGGCGTTGGAGTTGCCAGAGTTTACCAGAAACGCCGCGCGACCCGTACCAGGACCGCCGGTCTTGGACTGACAGTCAAGCACGGGGGCGGATCGGGTGGCCGAGGTCGTATAGACTCCGGCAACCGTCGTACCCTCGGCCAGTTCGGCCAGCATGACGTCTGTTCGGTTCTTGTATCGAACCCCGGCCGACACTGCGGCAAAGCGAACGCCACCAATGGCGGGCAGGGCTGGAAAGGCAGCGGGGGCCAAGGGCGATTTGGTCATCTAGGTTTACTCTGACAGAAGGCCAAGATTCAGAAGAACAGAGGGGTCAAAGGCCCCATCTTCGGGTCGCACGACAACCGCTGCATCCAGCAGGCCAGACAGCAGATCCTCGATCGCGTTCTGCCGAACCTGGGACTCCAGCTCTTCGCGCACCTCTTCGAGGGTCGGGGGCACCATGTCGCGCTTATCGTTCAGCTGGATGATATGCCATCCAAACTGTGTCTGGACAGGGTCAGATACCGCGCCCACCTCGAGGTCTGAAACAGCTTGTTCAAACGGCGGCACCATCATGCCTAGGCCGAACCAGCCAAGCTCACCCCCATTGGCGCCAGAGCCGGGATCGAGCGACAGTTCCCGTGCAAGATCGGCAAAGGCCTCACCCGCGTTCAGGCGGGCGACGACAGCTGCCGATTCCTCTTCGGTCTCTACAAGAATGTGCGAGGCGTTGAATTCCTGCGCAGGACCGGCCCCAAGGACCAGCTCGTCATAGATGGCCTGAATAGCCTCGTCCGTCATCGCCTCTTCCACGACCGAGTTGATGACCTCACCGGCCAAGAGTCCGCGCCGCTCATTCTGAAGGGCAATGGTGACGCGGGTCGGATCGGCCTCAAGCGTATCTGCAAGAACCTGCTGCTGGATCAGCTGATCCAGAACGCCGTCAAACAGCACATCGTCCGGCAACTGCTGGTATTGCGGCGGCAGCTGGCTGCGCGAAATGATCATCTGGCCCAGCGTGATCTCGGTTCCGTTCACCGTCGCAACGACAGTGTTTGGGCCGGGTGCCGCTGCATCCTGTGCAACCAGAGGCGAAGCAATAGCCAATAGAAGGGCTGTGGAGGCCATTTTGACAGTGAATTTCAGCATAAATCGTTTCCTTCCTCGGTCGCGCGGTCGCGCGACGTTGACACTGTGGCAGCGCCCCCTTACATCGCCAGAAGGCTCCGAGGGGGTCCGCGCTTTGACCCTTTCTTATGCCTCAGGCACTGGGGCAGCAAGCAACCTCCTCATCAAATTGCAGTAGGCAGGTCGGAGAAGACGTCACATGTTGGGTTTGGGATCGATTGCCAAGAAAGTCTTTGGCACGACAAACGACCGTCGTATCAAGGCGGCGCGTCCGGTGGTTGCAAAGATCAACGCACTGGAGCCAGAGTTCGAGAAGCTCTCTGACGAAGGTCTCAAGCAAAAGACCGAAGAACTGGCAAAACGGGCGATGGGCGGAGAAAGCCTTGATGATCTGCTGCCAGAGGCCTTTGCCAACTGCCGCGAAGCCGCCCGCCGGGCCCTAGGTCTGAGGGCGTTTGACGTTCAGCTGATCGGTGGGATTTTCCTGCATCAGGGCAACATCTCCGAGATGAAGACAGGTGAGGGCAAGACCCTCGTCGCGACCTTCCCCGCCTACCTCAACGCCCTCACCGGCAAGGGTGTCCACGTCGTGACCGTCAACGACTACTTGGCCAAGCGCGACGCGGAATGGATGAGCAAGGTCTACGGCGCCCTTGGCCTGACAACCGGTGTCGTCTACCCCCAGCAGCCCGAATCCGAGAAGAAAGCGGCCTATGCCGCCGACATCACCTACGCAACGAACAATGAGCTTGGCTTTGACTACCTTCGCGACAACATGAAGTCCGAACTAAGCCAGATGAACCAGCGCGAGCACAACTTTGCCATCGTGGACGAGGTCGACTCGATCCTCGTGGACGAAGCCCGGACGCCTTTGATCATTTCAGGTCCGAGCCAGGACCGGAGTGAGCTTTACAAGTCGGTTGATCTGCTGATCCCGCACCTCAAGGACGACCACTTCACGTTGGACGAAAAGACACGCAACATCAGCTTTACGGACGAGGGCAACGATTTCCTTGAAGAAAAGCTGCTAGAGGCAGGTCTGCTGCCCGAGGGTCAGTCCCTTTATGATCCGGAGTCGACGACGGTCGTGCACCACGTCAACCAGGGTTTGCGGGCGCACAAGCTGTTCACCCGGGACAAGGACTACATCGTGCGCGATGGCAACGTCGTCCTGATTGACGAGTTTACGGGCCGCATGATGGTCGGACGCCGGCTGTCTGACGGTCTGCATCAGGCCATCGAGGCGAAAGAGGGCGTGCCTATCCAGCCCGAGAACGTCACCCTCGCCTCGGTCACCTTCCAAAACTACTTTCGCCTCTACAACAAGCTGTCGGGCATGACCGGCACAGCCTTGACCGAGGCTGATGAATTCATGGAAATTTACGGGCTGGGCGTGGTCGAGGTTCCGACCAACCGTCCGGTGGCCCGTGTCGATGAACACGATCAGGTCTACCGCACTGCACGCGAAAAGTTTGAAGGCGTCGTGAAGGCCATCCAAGAGGCGCACAAGAAGGGTCAGCCCATTCTTGTCGGCACCACCTCGATCGAAAAGTCCGAATTCCTTAGCAACCTCTTGCAGAAAGAGGGCATCCCCCACAACGTTCTGAATGCCCGTCAGCACGAACAGGAAGCGCAGATTGTGGCCGACGCCGGTCGGCCCGGCGCGGTGACCATTGCAACCAACATGGCCGGTCGCGGGACCGACATTCAGCTGGGCGGAAACGTCGAGATGAAGGTTCTGGCCGCCGTCGCCGCCGATCCGCAACTGCACCCCGACGAGGTCCGCGCAAGGATCGAGGCAGAGCATACAGATGACAAGAAGAAGGTAATCGAGGCCGGGGGCCTTTTCGTTCTGGCCACCGAGCGGCACGAGAGCCGCCGGATCGACAACCAGCTGCGCGGCCGGTCGGGCCGCCAGGGTGATCCGGGGCGCTCCTCGTTCTTCTTGTCTCTTGAAGACGACCTGATGCGCATCTTTGGGTCTGAGCGGCTGGACAAGGTCCTGTCGACCCTTGGCATGAAGGACGGCGAGGCCATTGTGCACCCTTGGGTGAACAAGAGCCTTGAGCGCGCGCAGGCCAAGGTCGAGGGCCGCAACTTTGACATCCGTAAACAGTTGCTGAAGTTTGACGACGTGATGAACGAGCAGCGTAAGGTCATCTTTTCGCAGCGCCGCGAGATCATGGAAAACTCGGACCTGTCCGAGGTTGTTCAGGATATGCGGCACCAAGTCATCGAGGACCTTGTTGCCACCCATATGCCCGCCCGCAGCTATGCCGACCAGTGGGATACAGAGGAACTTCAGTCGCGCGTTCGCGAGATGATGAGCCTTGACGTCCCTGTCGCCGAATGGGCCGCCGAAGAAGGTGTCGACGATGCCGAAATTCGCGAGCGTCTTGAAAAGGCCGCGGACGCGCTGATGGCAGAAAAGACCGAGGCGTTTGGCGCAGAGGTCATGCGCAACATCGAAAAGCAGATCCTGCTTCAGACGATCGACGCCAAGTGGCGCGAGCATCTTTTGACGCTTGAACATCTTCGTTCGGTCGTGGGTTTCCGTGGCTACGCACAGCGTGATCCGCTGAATGAGTACAAGACCGAAAGCTTCCAGCTGTTTGAAAGCCTGCTTGATAGTCTTCGCAGTGACGTCACGCAAAAACTGTCCCAGATCCGCCCGATGACCGAGGAAGAGCAGCGGTCGATGATGCAGCGGATGGTCGAACAGCAACGGCGGGCCAACCCGGCTGCGGCTGCGGCCGCACCACTCGCACCGGCAGGCGATGCACCGACGGGCACCCCCCGAGACGGTTTCGACGAAGCTGATCCCACGACATGGGGCGATCCCGGCCGCAATGACGACTGCCCCTGCGGCTCGGGCAAGAAGTTCAAACA
>CALFSV010000423.1 GCA_937916485.1 uncultured Paracoccaceae bacterium
TTAACAAAACGTTAACAAAACGACCGCTACGCCTGCGCCGCCCCTTTGACAGGGGCAGCGCGCTGACAGCCCAGCCTTTAGGATTTAGAATTTAGGATTTAGGGCTGGGAGTCAGGATCGGGCGTTAGGGCAGGGCGTCAATACAGCGGCAGCCGATCAGGCGCCGAACACCCGGGCAAAAATCGTGTCTACGTGCTTGGTGTGATAGCCAAGGTCAAACTTTTCTTCGATTTCAGCGGGCGAAAGTGCGGCTGTGACTTCGGGATCGGCCAGCAACTCGGTCTTGAAGTCCGCCCCTTGCTCCCAGACCTTCATGGCGTTGCGCTGAACCAGCCGGTAGGCATCCTCGCGGTTGACGCCGGCCTGTGTCAGGGCCAGCAAAACCCGCTGTGACATCACGAGGCCCCGGAACTTGTTCATGTTGGCCAGCATGTTGTCGGGGTAGATCACCAGCTTTTCCACCACGCCGGCCAGACGATGCAGGGCGAAATCAAGGGTGATGGTCGTGTCGGGGCCAATGGTCCGTTCGACCGAAGAGTGCGAGATATCGCGCTCGTGCCAAAGGGTGACGTTCTCAAGCGCGGGCATCACGGACATGCGGACAAGCCGGGCGAGGCCGGTCAGGTTCTCGGTCAGGACGGGATTGCGCTTGTGCGGCATCGCCGATGACCCCTTTTGGCCGGGGGAAAAGAACTCTTCGGCCTCAAGAACCTCGGTGCGCTGCATATGGCGGAGTTCGGTAGCGATGTTTTCGATGCTGGAGCCGATGACGCCGAGGGTGGCAAAGAACATGGCGTGGCGGTCGCGGGGGATCACCTGGGTCGAAATCGGCTCGGCGCGGAGGCCAAGCTGGGCGCAGACATGCTCTTCGACGCTGGGGTCGATATTGGCAAAGGTGCCGACGGCCCCGGACACGGCGCCGGTGGCAATTTCCCAACGGGCCTTTTCCAGACGGTTCCGGTTGCGATCCATCTCGGCGTAAAAGCGCGCAAAGGTCAGGCCCATCGTCGTAGGCTCTGCATGAATGCCGTGGCTGCGGCCGATACGGACGGTGTCCTTGTGCTCAAACGCCCGGGTCTTAAGCGCGGCAAGCACCCGGTCAACCCCGGCCAGCAGCAGGTCGGTGGCGCGGACCAGCTGAATGTTGAAGGTGGTGTCCAGCACATCCGAGGAGGTCATCCCCTGATGCACAAAGCGGGCGGTGTCATTGCCGATGATCTCGGCCAGATGGGTCAGAAAGGCGATGACATCGTGTTTTGTCACTGCTTCGATCTCGTCAATCCGGGCCACGTCGAAGGCGACGTCCTTGGCCTTCCACACCGCTTCGGCGTTTTCCTTGGGGATCACCCCAAGGGCGGCCTGGGCGTCGCAGGCGTGGGCCTCGATCTCGTACCAGATGCGGAACTTGCTCTCGGGCGACCAGATGGCGACCATGTCGGGACGGGAATAACGGGGGATCATGGGTTGCGCACCTTCTCGTGATTGGGTTGTGCTTGGATGAGGATGGCGCCGGTCATAGAGTGGCAACGGCGCGGTCACAAGGGAGAGAGCCGATGCGGGCATGGGGTATGGCGGTTCTTATGACCCTGGCAGAGCCGGTTCTGGCCGCCGACGAGGTCTGGCGGCCTTTGAACACGGCCGAAATTTTCGCCGCGCTGACCGATCGCACCCTCTACTTTGACGCCTATACAAGGCAGGTATTCCAGCCCGACGGTGTGACGGGCTATTACACCGAACGGTTTGCCGAAGGCCGCTGGACCGCGCGCAACGACCAGTATTGCAGCAGATGGCCGCCGTCCGACCGGTGGGAGTGCTATGACATCGAAGCCTCGGATAGCGGTGTCCGCTTTGTCAGCGGGACAGGGGCCATATCGATGGGTCGCTATGACCCATGATGTCGCCTGAGGATTTTGCCGGGGCCTGGCAGATCAGCCGCCGGATCGAGGACAGCCTGGCCGGTCAGACCGGCCGGTTCGAGGGCGAAGCCGTGCTGACGCCGGATGGGCCGCATCGCCTGACCTACCGCGAAGACGGGCTTCTGACCCTTGGGGCATCCCAGCCGATGCGGGCGACGCGGGTCTATCTTTGGTCCTTTGTTCCAGTCGCGGGGGAAACCGGGGGGAATGCGGGTATCGAGGTCCGGTTCGAGGATGGCCGCCCGTTTCACGCCTTCTTCCCCGAGGGGCAGTCCGATGGCACCAATCACCCTTGCGGGGCCGATCTTTACCGGGTGCGCTATGATTTCAGAGAGTGGCCTTTATGGGAGGCCCGTTGGAGGGTGACCGGACCGCGCAAAGCCTACGAGATGACAAGCCTTTACCGAAGATCATGACCCAAGCGACTTGCCGATGCTTGCAGTGATGCGGCGCTTGGGGCAAACAGAGGTAACGCAATCCTGACAGGGGAGGCCCAAATGGCCCTTTCGATGACCCAAAACAAGGTTCTGGCCGAGGTCTTTGGCCCGACCGAGGGCGCTGCCCGACTGATCAAGCAGGCAGCGCTGGTCGTGGCCGGCATCGCCTTTCTGGCGGTGATGGCCAAGATCAAGGTGCCGATGTGGCCCGTCGCCATCTCGATGGGGACCTTTGCAGTGCTGACCATCGGGGCCGCCTATGGCGCACGACTGGGTCTGGCCACGATCATGGGCTACATGATCCTTGGTGCGCTGGGGATGGATCTGTTCCAAAGCTCGTCCGCCGAGGCCAATGGTCTGACCTATATGATGGGCGGAACCGGCGGCTACCTTTTGGGTTATGTGCTGGCCGTCGTCCTGATGGGCTGGGCGGCCCGCGCTGGCTGGGACCGGTCGTTCGGCCGTATGGCGCTGGCGATGCTGGCGGCGAATGCGGTGATCTATGTCCCCGGCGTCCTGTGGCTGGGCCAGCTTTACGGCTGGGAGCAGCCGATCCTGCAGTGGGGCCTCTGGCCGTTCCTGGTGGGCGACGCCCTGAAGCTGGCGCTGGCCGCCCTTCTGGTGCCGGGCCTTTGGAAGCTGATCGGCGACGCCCGCGCCTGATCGCGGTCTTTTTCCGGTTATTCAAATGAGAGGCGCAGCCAATGGCTGCGCCTCGTTTTGTTTTTTGGCGCCTTTGGGGTGGTGAGCCCCTTGGCCCGGCCAAAGGGTTCTGTGGCGCGGGCAGGAGCCTCCAGCGGGGATATTTGGGGCGAGATGAGGAGAGCCGGTTCTCAGCGGTCGGCCATCGTTGTCGTGACGATCGAGGTTTGTTCAAGCGTTTTGTGGACGGGGCATTTGTCGGCGATCTCGCGCAGCCGAGTCCTTTGACCTGCATCGAGGGGGCCGTCGAGCCGGATGTAACGGTGGAACCCATCGACCTTTTGCGTGTTGGCGGCGTCTTGCGCATGGACCTTGTCGTGGCTGACGTCGACGCTGACATGTGTCAGCGGCCAACCCTTGCGCCTTGCATACATCCGGATCGTCATGGCCGTGCAGGCCCCGAGGCCCGCGGACAGGAAGCCATAGGGCGACATCCCCCGGTCGGTGCCGCCGTAGGCCAGCGGTTCGTCGGCCAGGGCGTGGTGCTTTGGTCCCGATTGTACGTCCTGCAGGAACCCGTCCCGGTCTGCCTCGGACACCCTCACGATCCCTTCGGGCACGCCGGGCGGTGGGGCGGGCGGGATGAGCGGGAGGTAGCGTGCCGACCAGGCGGCGATGACGGATGCTGCATATTCGGCGTCCTGCGGCTGGCTGAGCAGGTGATCGGCCCCGTCCAGCGTCACGAAGCTTTTGGGATGGCGGGCCGCCAGGAAGATCTGCGAGGCGTTGTCGATCCCGACGGTGTCGTCCTGCGGCGCGTGCAGCACGAGGAGGGCGGCCTTTAGGTTGCCGATGGCCGGTGCCAGCGCCCCTTTTGCCACGTCCTCGAGGAACCGTTTGCCGATCCGGAAGGGTCTGCCGCCCAGATCGACGGTGGCGACCCCGTCGCTGATGATCCGGGGCAGGGCCTCGCTGAAGGAGTGGGTGACATGGGCCGGGTCGAAGGGCGCCCCGATGGTGGCCACCGCTTTGACCGAAGGGATCAGGCTGGCGGCCTTGAGCACGGCCGCCCCCCCGAGCGAATGCCCGATCAGCAGGCTGGGGGCCATGTCCTTGCGTGTCAGCGCCGTAGCGGCGGCGACGAGGTCCTCGACGTTGGTGGTAAAGTCGGTGTTTCCGAACTCTCCTTCGGAATGTCCAAGCCCGGTGAAGTCGAACCTGAGGACGGCGATCCCCATGGAGGACAGCCGTGCCGCGATTCGCCGGGCGGCGGTAATGTCCTTGCCGCAGGTGAAACAATGGGCGAAGAGGGCCGTTGCCAGATGCGGGCCGTCCGGCAGGTCGAGCCGCGCGGCGAGGGTGTCACCGGCGTGGCCGGGAAAGCTGAAGCGTTGGGTGGTCATGGCGTGGCCTTTCGAGGACGTTGGGGGGAAGGTGCACCCTGTGCGAGGTCCGTACAACCGATGTGACGCCGTGGTCGCGGCATGGTGAGGGATATGTCAGCGAGGGGCGGGCAGGGGTGCTGAGGCGGGTGCGACGAGTGGCGATGGCCTTGACCCTGCTGTGCTGGGTCTGGATCGGTTTGTCCTACCTTGGAGTCCTGCATCCTGCCGCGGAGTCTCTGTCCGTCCTGCGGTTTGAGGCGTCCTTGCTGGCTTTGGCCCTGTCGGTGGTCCTGCTGGCCACGCGGGCATTGTGGCGCGGGTCATTGGGGGCGCTGGCGGCGCTTGTCATTGTCATCCCGATCCTCCTCGACATGCGGATAGTCCCTGCTTGGCAGGCGGCGGCCGATGCGATCAGCCTGTATCAGAAGAATGTCTGGCTAAAGAACCCGTCGCCCGAGGCGTTGGTGGCCGACCTGCGAGAGGTCAGCGCGGACATCGTTACCCTTCAGGAAGTTACCGACGAGATGGCCCGAGCCCTCGACGCTATTGCCGGGGACTATCCCCATCGGCACAGGTGCCGGGGCGGTGTCTACATCCTGACCCGGCTGGCACCTGCGGAGGGCGGAGCGCGCTGTCCTCAGGACCCTTGGCTGAATGTCATTGCCCTGCAGGTCGAGACTGGCGCCGGGCCGCTGTGGGTGGTGGCGCTGCATCTGCGTTGGCCCTGGCCCTATGATCAGGCGGCCCAGGTCGACCGCATCCTGCCGTTTCTGGCGGAGCTGGACGGGCCGGTTGTCGTGGCGGGCGATTTCAACATGGTGCCCTGGGGCCATAGCGTGCAGCAGATTTCAGCGGCGGCGGGGGCCGAGCGGATCGGGCGGTTGGAGCGCACCTTTGAGTTCGGAACGCCCCTGGTGCGTCTTCGCATTGACCATGTGCTCGCGCCGCGTGGCTGGCGCGGCCATACCGTGCTGCGCCCTCTGGCCGGGTCGGACCACTTTGGCGTTGTTGCCCGGTTCGGGCCGCCCTAGTTGTCTAGTGCCGGGATCTGGCGGATCGTTTCAGACCTCGCCCGACAGGACCGGATCGTAGGGATAGGCGGTCAGACATTCGTAGCCGGTTTCGGTGATGACGACCTGATCCTCGAGCTTGATCGAGAAGTCGCCGCCTTCGGGGCTGACCAACGCTTCAACGCAGAGGCACATGCCGGGCTCGATCACGTAGTCGAAGGCGCCTTCGACAAAACTGTCGGGATAGACGATCAGCGGCCATTCATCGCACAGGCCCACCCCGTGCATCAGGCAGCCGTATTTCTGCTTTTGGTAGATATCGGGCAGCACATGGGTCTTGAACGTCAGGTCGCGCATGTGGACGCCCGGTTTCAGCAGCTCCATGTTTTGGGCGATATGCTCGCGCCCGATCTTCATCGCCTCGATCATGTCGGGACGGGGGGCGCGGTCACCGATCCACCAGGTGCGCGAGATGTCGACGCAGATCCCGTAGGCCCCGACCAGATCGGTGTCGAAGGCGACGATTTCGTTGTTCTGAACCACTCTTGGCCCGCATTCCTGGAACCATGGGTTGGTCCGGGGGCCCGAGGACAACAGCCGCGTTTCGATCCATTCGCCGCCGCGCCGGATGTTTTCGGCATGCAGGACGGCCCAGATGTCATCCTCGGTCATGTTTCCCTGGGGTACGCCGTTGCGCGTCGCCCGCTCCATTTCGTAAAGCGCCGCCTCGCAGGCGTGCGAGGCGCAGCGCATGGCCAGGATCTCGTCCGGGCCTTTGATACTGCGGGTCTTTTCGGTAAGCTCTTCGCCTTCGAGCACCTCGAAGCCGGCCCGTTCCAGGGCGCGCAATCCGTGCAGGGTGGCCTTGTCGACCCCAAGGCGCATGTTGCCGCCTGAATGTTCGTGGATCAGGTCGCGGACCTCGCAGGCGAAGACGTTGGCCGCATCCCCGACTTTGTCGCCCCGGTCAAAGTAGAACAGATCGGCGCCGGATCGCTGTTCGCGCACCAGCGGGTTGAATTTGCTCAGAAACATGCCGTTCTTGTAGTCCCAGATGACCATGTAGCCATCGGCACAGACAAGGCAGGCCCGGAACGAGTTGTGGGTGTTCCACAACTGCATGTTGGTCGAGTCTGTGGCGTAGCGGATGTTGAGGGGGTCGAACATCAGGATGCCGCCCCAGTCGCGGGCGACCACCGCCTCGGTCAGCCGGTTGTGTCGAAAGGCGCGCATGGCGGGCAGGTCGGGCAGGGTCAGGCCAGCGGCGGCCCATTCGGCGAAGGCGAGGGGCGTTGGCCCGATTTCGAGCCGATCGTTATCATTGGGAGAGCCGTCGCCAAGGAAGTCACCCTTGGTCGGGTCGATCTTTCGGGTCGAGCTGTAGTTGACATTCATCGGGGCGGCCTTCGCGTTGAGGAACTGCGAGGATCATCCATTTCGTTTGTGTCGACTGTCCTGCCCGCTGCCGACACGGGGGCATGTCGTTTTTGACGGCTGACCAGAAACCGGGCTGTGGTCTTTTGGTCAGATGAGGCCAATCATGTTTGCGGCCTCGACCACATTGGGCAGGCCACTAACGGTGCCCATCACTGCAAGTGCCCGAGCGCCGCGTGCAAAGTCGTTGTGGTCCATCCGCTTGATGGCGCGTCCCGCCTTGTCTGCGAAGGGAAGGTAGATGACGAGGTTGCTGCGGTGTGAGGCACCCAGGCCCATCCGGACCGAGACGTGGCGGCGGTCCTTGGCCGTTGCATAGCCGTAAAGTGCCTGCCGGACCTGCTGCAGTTCGGTCAGGTTGCAGGCTGGAACTTGTGGGATATCGTTGGCGGGACGCAGGGAGGGGTCCTGCTGCGCCAGTCCGACCGCCGGGAGGGCGTCGTCAACCTCGACCAGAGTTTCGACCTGTCCGCGACCGCCTGTGAGGCCGAGCCGGGCCATAAAGCTGCGGCTGTCGTCCTGGTCTGCCTCGCCTTCAGGATGGCCTTCGGCGCGGGCTTTGAGCGTCTCTTCGACCTGGCGCAGGATACGGGGCAGTTCGTGGGGTTCAGAGGATTCCACCTGGCGCGGGGCAATTTCGGGAAGCTTTTGCGCCAGCATGTCAATGATGTCCGCAGTGACGACCTGGGGCACGATATGCCAAAGTGTCTGATCGACCGGGACGGTTTCGCAGATCGCCTGTGTCAGCCGGCGGGCCAGGACGGTTTGTTGCCCCGCAATGCCCACCGGCCCAAGGCCGCTGTCCGCCAGGCCATTTCCAACGCCCAGCGTCAGGCAGGTGGTGTGCGTTCCCTGTAGCCCTGTTTGCAGCGACAGGGTCAGTCGTCCCGTCGGCGTGTCCAGAAAGGCCAGATCATTGCGGACCAGATCGAACTGCTGCTCGGTCGTCATGTATTCGGTCAGGGCTTCGTGCAGCTCGGACAGCAGCCACGAGAAGTCGATGCTTTGAGGGCCAGCGTACAGAAGCTGCACGATGGTGCTGGTCGGTGTGTTCTGGCAGTGCAAAGGCATAGAACAAATCCACTGTTGGGCGTGATTGTAGCCTGCCAGTGGATTGTGGTGCCTAAGCGTGCGGATTGTGATGAAATATGGGAAAGTTCCCGGCAACGAGCCCTGTTTCCGCCACAGTTACAATCGCGCAATTCCAGCCTGGATTGTTGCCAGGTCTTTGTGACGGGCAAGAAAAAGGGGCGCCCAATGGGCGCCCCTTGCATTCAGACAACAGGATCCGGAAGGATCAGCAGCTGTAGTACATCTTGTACTCGATCGGGTGCGGTGTGTGCTCGTAGGCGTAAACCTCTTCCCACTTCAGCGCCATGTAGCCATCCAACTGGTCTTTGGTGAACACGTCGCCCGCGATGAGGAACTCGTGATCCTTTTCCAACTCTTCCAGCGCTTCGCGGAGGGATCCGCAAACGGTGGGGATTGCTGCCAGCTCTTCGGGGGGCAGATCGTAGAGGTCCTTGTCCGAGGAGGGGCCCGGGTCGATCTTGTTTTTGATGCCGTCCAGACCAGCCATCAGCAAAGCTGCGAAGGCAAGGTAGGGGTTGGCGGCTGGATCGGGGAAACGGGCCTCGACGCGCTTGGCCTTGGCCGATTCGGACCACGGAATACGCACGCAGCCCGACCGGTTACGGGCGGAGTAGGCGCGCAGAACCGGGGCTTCAAAGCCGGGGATCAGACGCTTGTAGGAGTTGGTGGTCGGGTTGGTGATCGCGTTCAGGGCCTTGGCGTGCTTCAGGATGCCGCCGATGAAGTAGAGGGCCTCCTGGCTGAGGTCGGCGTATTTGTCGCCGGCGAACAGGGGCTTGCCATCTTTCCAGATCGACATGTTGACGTGCATGCCGGTGCCGTTGTCGGCCGCGATGGGCTTGGGCATGAAGGTGGCCGACTTGCCGTAGGCCTGGGCCACGTTGTGGATGACGTACTTGTACTTCTGGATCTCGTCGGCCTGCTTGGTCAGCGTTCCGAAAATCAGGCCAAGCTCGTGCTGGCACGACGCCACTTCGTGGTGGTGCTTGTCGACCTTCATGCCCATCCGCTTCATGGTGGACAGCATCTCAGAGCGCATGTCCTGCGCGTCGTCGACGGGGTTGACCGGGAAGTAGCCGCCCTTGATGCCGGGACGATGGCCGGTGTTGCCCATCTCGTACTCGGTGTCGGTGTTCCATGCGCCGTCGAGCGCGTCGACCTGGTAGGACACCTTGTTCATGGAAACAGAGTAGCGAACGTCGTCGAAGATGAAGAACTCAGCTTCGGGGCCACAGAAGAAGGAGTCACCGATACCGGTTTCCTTCAGGTAGGCCTCGGCCCGCTCGGCGGTGCCGCGGGGGTCCCGCTCGTAGGGTTCCATCGTGTCGGGCTCGAGCACGGTGCAATGGATGCAGATCGTCTTTTCCGCGTAAAAGGGGTCGATATAGACGCTGGTCGTGTCGGGCATCAGTTTCATGTCGGACTGGTCGATCGACTTCCAACCGGCGATGGACGAGCCATCGAACATGAAACCTTCTTCGAGGAAGTCCTCATCGACCTGGTCGGCCATAACGGTGACGTGCTGCAACTTGCCACGAGGATCAGTGAAGCGAATGTCGACGTATTCGACATTCTCATCCTTGATCATCTGAATAACCTGTTCTTTGCTCATGAGTACTCTTCCCCTTGCAGTAAGTTGTTTGATTGGGTGGGTGTGTCAGATCGCGTCGTCGCCGGTCTCGCCGGTGCGGATCCGAATGGCTTGATCGACGGTCGATACGAAAATTTTGCCGTCACCGATCTTGTCGGTCTTGGCGGCACCGATGATGGCCTCGATCGCGGCCTCTGCCTGTTCGTCGGGCAGAACGACCTCGATCTTTACCTTGGGCAGGAAATCAACAACGTATTCGGCACCCCGATAAAGCTCGGTGTGGCCTTTTTGGCGGCCGAAGCCTTTGACCTCGACGACGGACAGGCCTTGGATGCCTACTTCCTGAAGTGCTTCTTTCACTTCGTCGAGCTTGAACGGCTTTATGATCGCCTCGATCTTTTTCATGCACCGACTCCCTTGCGTATTGTTTATGGGGGGTGAGACCATTTTGGGACGGTCACCACAATTAACGACGGATGGGATGACACGAGCCGCGACGGGAATCCAGAGGCGTCGCCCAAAAATTTAGCAAGTAGCCTACGATATGGGCGCTTTGAAAAACGGAAGGGTGCGAAACGTGATCGAATTGCTCACCGCTGCACAGATGCGCGCCACAGAAGCCAGTGCGATGGCCTCGGGTGCCGTCACCGGCCTTGAATTGATGGAGCGGGCCGGGCGTGGTGTCGTTGACCGACTTCACGCCCAGTGGCCGGAAATGGCGGCGGGTTCCCTTGTGGCGCTGGTTTTTTGTGGACCGGGCAACAATGGGGGCGACGGCTTCGTCATTGCCCGTTTGCTGCGCGATGCAGGTTGGGCCGTGGATGTGGTGTTTTGTGGCGACGCGGACAGGATGTCAGCCGATGCGCGCGCCAATCTTGACCGATGGGGCGGGCCGATTCTCAATCTGGGCGAGGTGGCCGGGCGGGACATTGCCTGCGATCTGGTTGTTGATGCGTTGTTCGGGACTGGTCTGACCCGGCCGGTTGATCCCACGATCCTTTCCGTTCTTGCCGATCAGGTGGGCAGGGGCGGCCAGCGGCCCCCATGGGTCGTGTCCGTTGACATAGCTTCGGGCCTTGATGCGGACAGCGGGCGTGCGTTGGGCGATCCTGCGCGGGCCGTTGTCGCCGACCTGACGGTGACGTTTCACCGTCCAAAGCTTGGCCATGTTCTGGCAGAGGGTCCTGTGCATTCGGGCTGGGTCGAGGTGGTCGATATCGGCCTGTCACGGACCCCAGAGGCTGTTTGCGCGGTCACTTTGGAACCTGCTGACAGGACGGCGCTGGGCAAAGGTATCGCCTCACACAAATTTGGCCATGGGCATGCGCTGGTCCTGTCCGGGGGCGTCGGGCGCGGTGGGGCGGCCCGACTGGCTGCGCGGGGGGCGTTGCGGATCGGGGCAGGTTTGGTGACGGTTGGTTGCCCTCCTGCGGCCCTGATGGAAGCCGCGTCGCGCCTTGATGCCGTCATGGTCCGCAAAGTCGAGGATGCGACTGCACTTGCCGACTGGTTGGCGACCGACGATCGCATCACCGCCATTTGTGTGGGTCCGGGGTTTGGCACGTCTGAAAGGGAGGCGAGCGTTCTGCGGACGATTCTGGCGGGGGATGGCACACGGCCTGCGTTTGGGGGCCGGGTTGTGCTGGACGCTGACGCGCTGACCCTGTTGGCACGGGACGAAACACTCTTCGCACTCTTGCACGACCGCTGCCTTTTGACGCCGCATGGCGGGGAATTCGCCCGGCTGTTTCCGGATCTGGCCCAACAGGAAACCGCTAAGGCGCTGACGGGGCCGGCCTATTCCAAGGTCGATGCGACGCGAGAGGCTGCGCGTCGGGCAGGGTGCACCGTTCTGTATAAGGGGCCTGACACTGTCATTGCCTCGCCTGACGGACAATGCCAGGTCCACGCCGCTGTCGGGGCGCGTGCCGCGCCCTGGCTTGCCACGGCAGGCTCGGGCGATGTTCTGGCCGGTTTTGCCGTGGGCCTGATGGCGCGGGGGTTTGATCCGATGCAGGCGGCGCGTTGTGCGTCCTATCTGCATACAGATTGTGCCCGCCACTTTGGTCCGGGCCTGATTGCCGAGGATTTGCCCGAGGCGCTGCCTGCCGTGCTGCGCTCGATTGGACTGTGAATGGGTTGCCGGCCTAGGCGGCCAAAACCTCAAGCCCGGTCGCATAAATGACATGGCCTGCGTCAAAGATCAGGCCATACACCGTCATTTCGCGGGGGGGCAGCGCGATCACGAATTCGCCGTCGACAAGACGCCGGGCCGCAACGTTGGCGGTGGGTTGACCGTATAGGGCCATGGCGCGCCAGTCACGGATGTGGACCGGCGTGTCGGGCGGCAGGATGACGTCCTGCTCGGGTCTTGTGTGACCGATGGAACCGGCCATGATCAGAACAGGCTCAACCGTTAGTGTTTCGCGGCGCACCTCGCGCAAGACGGCTGTCCCTGTATCGCGCGAAATGATCCGGTCACCAGGCTTGAGGTCCTCGATCGCCGTTTCACCGCGAAGGGTCTGGATGATGGTGCCTGCGGCCAGTCCACTTGTGCGGGTCCGGGCCTTGACGACGGGGGGTTTGTCCGCGTCTGACCGCTCTGAAATACGCTGGTAATGCATGGCCCGACTCGGTCCCGATTTGTTGCAGTTTCAGACTGCGACGCAATTGTGGCGGGATCGGGTCCAAGCTGTGCAAAAAGCGGGATGCTTTTTCTGCTCGCATCCGCCTTTTCGCTTTGATAGACAGCCGCCAACTCGGGGGGCGGCACAGAGCCGCCCCCTCTCATAATGCGGGTGTGGCGGAACTGGTAGACGCACCAGATTTAGGTTCTGGCGCCGCAAGGCGTGGGGGTTCGAGTCCCTTCACCCGCACCAAGACGTTTGAAAAAGGACAAAGAATGCAGGTCAACGAGACCCTCAACGACGGCCTCAAGCGCGGCTACACCATCTTGCTGACGGCGGCAGAGCTGGAAGCCAAGGTCAAGGAAAAGCTGGTCGAAGCGCAGCCCGAGATTGAAATGAAGGGCTTTCGCAAGGGCAAGGTCCCTCTCGCCCTGCTGAAAAAGCAGTTCGGCCCCCGCCTGATGGGCGAAGCGATGCAAGAAAGCATCGACGGCGCGCTGAGCACGCATCTTGAAGAATCAGGTGACCGTCCGGCGATGCAGCCTGCTGTCACCATGACGAACGAGAACTGGAAAGAAGGCGACGACGTCGAGGTTGCCGTGTCCTACGAGACCCTTCCAGAAGTTCCTGAAGTTGATTTCTCGGCCATCTCGCTGACCCGTCTGACCGTCTCTGCGGATGACGCGTCGATCCAGGAAGCGCTGGATAACCTGGCCAGCACCGCCCAGAACTTTGAGGACCGCAAGAAGGGTTCCAAGGCCAAGGACGGCGATCAGGTTGTCATCGACTTTGTCGGCAAGGTCGACGGCGAAGCCTTTGAAGGTGGTTCGGCCGAGGATTATCCCCTTGTGCTGGGCTCCAACTCGTTCATTCCCGGTTTTGAGGCTGGTCTGATCGGGGTCAAGGAAGGCGAAGAGAAAGACGTCGAAGTCAGCTTTCCTGATGACTACCAGGCCCCGAACCTTGCTGGCAAAGCCGCCGTGTTCACCTGCACGGTCAAAGCCGTCAAGGAACCCAAGCCTGCCGAGATCAACGACGAACTGGCCAAGCAGTATGGCGCCGAGGACCTTGAAGGTCTGAAGACCCAGATCGCTGACCGCCTTGCCGCCGAATACACCGGTGCGGCCCGTGCAGTGGCCAAGCGCGCCCTTCTGGATGCTCTTGACAAGGCCGTGTCGTTCGAGCTGCCCCCGAGCCTTGTCGAGGCCGAGGCATCGCAGATCGCCCACCAGCTTTGGCACGAGGAAAACCCCGACGTTCAGGGCCATGACCACGCCAAGGTCGAGCCGACGGAAGAGCATAACCGTCTGGCCGTGCGCCGCGTAAAGCTGGGCCTGCTGCTTGCCGAGATTGGCCAGAAGGCCGAAGTGCAGGTCACGGATCAGGAAATGACCCAGGCGATCCTGAATCAGGCGCGTCAGTACCGTGGTCAAGAACGCCAGTTCTTTGAGTTCGTTCAGCAGAACGCCCAGGCCCGTCAGCAGATCCAAGCGCCCTTGTTCGAGGACAAGGTCATCGACCACGTCTTCTCGCTTGCCAAGGTTGAAGAGAAGGCCGCCACGAAAGAAGAGCTTCAGGCCGCTGTAGAGGCGCTTGAGGAAGAGTGATCTTCTGATTGGCTTGACGCCGACCAGGACTTTGAAAGGCCGCCCTCGCTGGGCGGCCTTTTTGTGTTTGGCCGCCCCCACAGCCCGCTCTGGCAGGTCTCGCCCCTTGGAGCTAATCTATGCCAAATGGCCCCCGACATTGTGGGGGCAGGTTTCTTTTGGGAGTAATGTCCTTGGCCACAGATCCTGATCCAGAGGTCGATGCCTTTGCCGCAAGGGCCAAAGGCTGGCAGGCTGAACTGGCGTTCCTGCGCCCTATCCTGCGCGACTGCGGGCTGACCGAGGCGATTAAGTGGCGGCAACCTTGCTATAGCGTCGAAACGGGTAATGTCGCCATCTTCGCCAGCATGAAAGACTGCTGCGGGATCGGGTTCTTCAAAGGGGTTTTGTTGCGCGATCCCGAAGGGGTTCTGGTCCGGCAAGGCGAAAATTCGCAGTCCTCCCGCCTGATGCGGTTCACGTCACTGGACGAGGTCAGAAAGAGCGAATCGACGATCCGGGCCTATGTGGCCGAGGCCATCGCGAACGAGGTTGCGGGCCTGAAAGTCGATTTCAAGGAGAAACATGAACTGGTCTATCCAGAAGAGCTGATCCAGAAGCTCGAATCCGACCCGGCGTTTGAAGAAGCGTTTGAACGCCTGACGCCGGGCAAAAAGCGGGGCTATAACCTGCATTTTTCGGCGGCAAAGAACGCCGCGACCCGTATCAGCCGAATCGAAGCCATGGAGGCGCGTATTCTGGCGGGGAAGGGGTTCCACGATTGCATCTGCGGGCTGTCCAAGAAGTTGCCGCGCTGCGATGGATCGCACAAGGAGCTTAAGCGTAGCGATGGATCGCACAAAGCGCTCAAGGACTGACTGGGCTCATCCGGTCTACTAGATCCGGCCTGCCTGATCCGGTCAGCATGATCCCAAACGCAAAAGGCCGCCCCCGAAGGAGCGGCCTTTGTTCGTCATTTCAAAGGCTTCAGCCTTCGCGATCGTCGTCTTCGGTCGCGGCAGAGCCAAGATCGTCAAACAGCTGCTCGATCTCGAAATCGGCGGCAGCTTCTTCTTCTGCGGCCAGTTCCTGGATCGATTTGCCGGATGCCTGAAGCTCGGCCTCTTCGGACGAGCGGGCGATGTTGAGGCTGATGCCGCACTCGACTTCGGGGTGAAGCCGGACGGTCAGGTCATGCAGGCCCAGGGTCTTGATCGGGGTCAGCATGATCACCTGCTTGCGATCAAAGGTGAAACCAGCAGCTTCGGCAGCCTCGGAAGTGTCACGCGGCGTGACCGAGCCGTACAGAGCGCCCGCGTCGGAGGCCGAGCGGATGATTATGAAGGTCTGACCGTCAAGCTTTTCAGCCATCGCTTCAGCTTCTTTGCGGGTTTCGAGGTTGTTCGCCTCGAGCTGGGCTTTTTGCTCTTCAAAGCGGGCCAGGTTGGCGGCGTTGACGCGCATCGCCTTGCCCTGCGGCAAGAGGAAGTTGCGGGCATAGCCGTCCTTGACCTTGACCACTTCGCCCATCTGGCCAAGCTTGGCCACGCGTTCCAGAAGGATAACGTCCATTGGGTGGTCTCCTTATTTCACGGCGTAAGGCAGCAGGGCGAGGAACCGTGCGCGCTTGATGGCACGGGCCAGCGCACGCTGGTTCTTGGCACCGACGGCGGTGATGCGGGACGGCACGATCTTGCCACGCTCAGAGATGTAGCGCTGCAGGGTGCGGGTGTCTTTGTAGTCGATCTTGGGGACGTTATCGCCCTCAAAGGGATCGGACTTGCGACGACGGAAAAACGGTTTGGTAGCCATGTGTAGGGTCCTTTCCTATCCAGATCAGCGACGTTCGCGGGGGCCGCGGTCTTCGCGCGGTCCACGGTCTTCGCGAGGGCCGCGATCTTCGCGCGGTCCACGATCGCCGCGATCACCACGGTCGCTACGCTCATCACGCTTTTGCATCTGCACGGAGGGGCCTTCCTCGTGTGCATCGACCTTGATGGTCAGGATACGCATGACGTCATCGTGCAACCGCATCAGACGCTCCATCTCCTGCACGGCAGAAGCGGGGGCATCGGTGCGCAGATAGGCGTAATGCCCTTTGCGGTTCTTGTTGATCTTGTAGGCCATCGTTTTGACGCCCCAGTACTCGTTCTCAACGACTTTGCCGCCGTTGTCTGCAAGGACTGTGGAGAAGTGTTCGATGAGGCTTTCAGCTTGCGTGTTGGACAGGTCCTGACGCGAGATAAAGACATGCTCGTAAAGCGGCATGTGGGCTCCAGTTCATTTCTCGGCGCATTTCATAGGGAGGGGCGATCACCTTCCGCACCCCACCCACGAGAGACTGCGCGGTTCATATACGTCGCGGAAGGATGGGGCCTTATACAGATCAGGGCAGGCGAAGCAAGGGGCCGTCTTGGGTTCTGTCAGGTGTTCTGTTTTCGACCGCGACATTGACCCTATCTAGGGATCTGTCTTGCGCTTTGCCGCGGGTCTGGGCTGCCCGATTCCGCCCTTTGCCCTGACATGACCCTCGATCTGCCTCGGACACAGCCGAGACCTGCCGCCATTCTGCCGCGTTTGCCCTCAAATATGCCCGTATTCAAGTATTTCATTTGTTGGAACGGTATTCATGAGCGCCACGCTAGACATCAGACCGATCTCCCGTGCGGGTTTCGCACAAAAGTCCTCGCCGCGAACCTCCTACTCCATAGAGTCCAATCACTGGGGCTATACCATTCGATCGGGCCATCCTGCGCCTTTCATGATCCTGCTGGTTCAGGCCCTTGTCTGGGTCGCCGGTTGTGTCCTGATCGCTATGGCCTTTGGATTGTGGCTGTTGCCCGCCGCCATTAACCAAGGGCCGGTGCTTGGCCTGAAACTGGGGTCATCGGTCCTCATGCTGGCCGCGGCGGCCTATTGCATGTGGTACGCCAGTCGTGGCGTCATGCCAGAGCTTCAGATTGATACCAGCAGGGGCGAGGTCCGCGAGGTCGTCCGCAACCGGACCGGACGTCCAACACAGGTCGGCCTTTACGGCTTTGACGCGATTGGCGGTGTGTTCATCGATCGCGGGCCGGGATTTGGTGCCAGAAGGGGCGCGAACAGCACCCTTGTTCTGCGCTATCGCAATACGCCCCAGACCCTTTTCGTTGCGAGCGGCAATCTGGCCGATTTGACGTCCCTCCGTGATCGTCTGGGCCGCGACCTGATGGTGCTGGGCCGCCAGCGCAACGAGCCTGTTGACCTGATCGAGCCTGCAACGTCGGCTGTTGCCTGAGCCGTTCGGCGATCACCGCCCCGATCCGTTCTTGAGCAAGCACGGCCCAGATGGCCGCGCTCTTTGCTTGCCGGGACAGTTGCGTCTCGTGATGGCCAGTTCTTGTGATGACAGGTCAGAGCGTTTAGAGCCTGTCGCACTGAAAGTCTGGGAGGTGCGCGATGCGAGCTTTTGTTTTTCCGGGGCAGGGGGCACAGGTGCCGGGCATGGGCCGCGCCCTTGCCGATGCCTATCCTGCTGCCAAAGCCGTGTTTGACGAGGTCGACGAGGCCTTGGGCGAAAGGCTGTCCGATCTGATCTGGGGCGAGGATGCCGATACGCTGACGTTGACCCGCAACGCCCAGCCCGCGCTGATGGCGACGTCGCTGGCCGCCGTCCGGGCGATGGAGGCCGAAGGGCTGACGGTATCGGATGCCGCCTTTGTGGCGGGTCATTCCCTTGGCGAATACTCCGCCCTTTGCGCTGCAGGCACCCTGAGCCTTGCGGATACCGCCCGGCTCTTGCGCTTGCGCGGCGAGGCCATGCAACAGGCCGTTCCGGTTGGCATCGGTGCCATGGCCGCCCTTTTGGGCCTCAGCATCGATGCTGCCCGCGAGGTCGCCGCCGAGGCTGCGCAGGGCGATGTCTGCGAGGCCGCCAATGACAACGATCCGTCTCAGGTCGTGGTATCGGGACATCGCGCGGCTGTTGAGCGTGCATTGGACATTGCAAAGGCCAAGGGTGCGAAACGCGCGCTCTTGTTGCCGGTCAGCGCACCGTTCCATTCGTCCCTGATGGCCCCTGCGGCAGAGGCGATGGCCGCGGCCCTCCAAACCGTTGAGATGGCCACCCCTTGTGTTCCCCTTGTCGCCAATGTGACCGCCGAGGCGGTGTCGGACCCCGACACGATCCGCGATCTTCTGGTCAAACAGGTCACGGGGTCTGTCCGGTGGCGCGAAAGCGTGTTGTGGATGTCGGCGGCTGGTGTGACCGAAGCCTGGGAAATCGGGTCGGGCAAGGCCCTGTCCGCCATGATCCGCCGGATCGACAAGGAGATTGCGGTGCGTGCCATCGGCACCCCCGACGACATCGCGGCGGCCCTTGCCGCCCAGCAAGCCTGAGAGAGAGGGACTGACATGTTTGATCTAACCGGAAAGACCGCGCTTATCACCGGCGCATCTGGCGGTATTGGCGGGGCGATTGCCCATGCCCTGCACGGGGCCGGCGCGACGGTGGCCCTGTCCGGCACACGGGTCGAACCGCTTGAGGCGCTGGCGGCCGAGCTCGGCAGCCGGGCCCATGTCCTGCCCTGCAATCTTGGCGATGCCGAGGCTGTCAATGCCCTGCCCAAGCAGGCGATCGAGGCGATGGGGTCGGTCGACATTCTGGTCAACAACGCCGGTATCACCCGCGACAACCTGTTCATGCGTATGTCCGAAGATGAATGGTCCAGCGTGCTTGAGGTCAACCTCACCTCGACCATGCGACTGTGCAAGGGCGTCATCCGGGGCATGATGAAGGCCCGTTGGGGGCGCATCGTCAACATCTCGTCGATTGTCGGCGCGACGGGCAACCCCGGTCAGGCAAACTACGCAGCCTCCAAGGCCGGAATGGTGGGCATGTCCAAGTCGATCGCCTACGAAGTGGCGAGCCGTGGAATCACCGTCAACTGCGTGGCGCCTGGCTTTATCACCACGGCGATGACCGACAAGCTGACGGATGACCAGAAGGCCGGCATCCTGACCCAGGTCCCTGCCGGTCGGATGGGCGAGGCGTCCGAGATCGGGGCGGCTGTCCTGTATCTGGCCAGCCCCGAAGCTGCCTATGTCACCGGCACGACCCTACACGTCAATGGCGGCATGGCCATGCTTTAGTTTGGGGGTTTTGGGGGGCCTTTGGTGCGGATGAATGCGTTGTTTCGGGGCAGCATGGTGGGTTTGAGTATTGCCCTTGTGTCGCATGGTCGCGCAGTTGCCAGCATCATTGAACCCTTGGCGTTCTGAAAGCGTTTGCCTCTCAAACAAACTCTGCTATAGCCCACCAAGATTTTCCGGAGGGCGCCCTGGTGGTGCTGATCGGTTTAGCCCTTCAAAATAGGGCAGGTGAGCCGCCCCATGGGGCAAAGAAAACGGGCCAAAGGCCCGAAAGAACGTGAGGACCTGATATGAGCGACGTCGCAGACCGTGTGCGCAAGATCGTTGTGGAGCACCTTGGTGTTGAAGAAGACAAGGTTGCCGAGAACGCTTCGTTCATCGACGACCTGGGCGCTGACAGCCTCGACACAGTCGAGCTTGTGATGGCATTCGAGGAAGAGTTCGGGATCGAGATCCCCGACGATGCCGCTGAAACCATCCAGACCTTCGGCGATGCAGTCAAGTTCATCTCGGAAGCACAGTAAGCTCTGAGATTATCCACGATAGTTGTGAAACGGCGTCCTTCGGGGCGCCGTTTTCGTTTCAGCCTTTCCCAAGTGCGTGACACTGCCCGTGTCCCGTTGATTTCATCCCGCCCCCCGTCACAGTGATCGTCAAACCTTGAGGAGGTCTTGATGGTAAAGGATAGACGATGGCAAGCCGGTGCGCTTCTGGCGGCGGCGCTGGCGGTCTGGGCGGCGGGACAGGCGGGGGTGACTGTCCGCTTGGGCGCCCATCCATTCTGGGCCCGCGATGTCCCCCTGACAGGTCTTGTCCTTGCCGTCCCCATTGCGCTTGTCGGATTTTGGCGGCCGGGTCTTGCCGCGGCGTTGGCCCTGGTCTGCCTCATCGCGGGGGCGGTTTCGGCCCGCTTCGGCAAGGCGGCGTTCGCAGCCTCCTATGCCGAAAACGCCCTGGCCGGCCAATTCTGGTTCTTTGGCTGGATTGTGTTATGCGGTGGCGCGATTGCCCTGATTGCGGTCGGTCTTGCTCGTCTGCGTCCTAGGGCCTGACCGAACCGCCTGCCTTTTCCCCGAAACGTAGTTTTGCCGACGATGCCCGCCTGCTCTTGCCCCCGCGTTGACAAGCAAGGTATCAGGATTGGAACGGAATGAGCAGAGTTGGAGACGTGCCATGCGTCGTATCGTCGTGACAGGCCTTGGTTTGGTGACACCCCTGGCTGATGGGGTCGAAGCCTCATGGGCCAAGCTTCTGGCAGGTGAATCAGGGGCCAAGCCGATTGCCCGCTTTGATGCCAGCGAATTGGCGACGACCTATGCCTGCGAAGTGCCCTTTGGCGACGGCACCAACGATACCTTCAACCCTGACCACTATATGGAGCCGAAGGACCAGCGAAAGGTCGATACCTTTATCCTTTTCGGCGTCGCGGCGGCCCAGCAGGCGATCGAGGATTCGGGCTGGATGCCGCAGGACCGTGAAGGCCAGATCCGCACCGGCGTCCTGATCGGTTCGGGCATCGGAGGCCTGAACTCTATCGCCAATACCGCGATCATGATGAAGGAAAAGGGTGCCCGCCGGGTGTCCCCGTTCTTTGTGCCCGGTGCCCTGATCAACCTGATCTCGGGTCAGGTGGGGATTCGCTATGGATTTAAAGGGCCGAACCATTCGGTTGTGACGGCCTGTTCGACGGGGGCCCATGCCATCGGCGATGCCGCCCGCCTGATCAAATACGGTGCGGCCGATGTCATGGTTGCAGGCGGGGCAGAGGCCGCGATCTGCGAGATCGGGATAGCAGGCTTCAACGCTTGTAAGGCCCTGTCCACCAAGCGTGCTGACGATCCGACAAAGGCCAGCCGTCCCTATGACGCGGACCGCGACGGGTTCGTGATGGGCGAGGGGGCCGGGATCGTCGTTCTGGAGGAATACGAACACGCCAAGGCCCGTGGCGCCAAGATCTATGCCGAAGTGCTGGGCTATGGCATGTCGGGCGACGCCTATCACATCACCGCCCCCGCCGAAGACGGCGATGGGGCCGAACGGTCCATGGTGGCCGCGATCGAGGATGCGTGTCTAACCCCTGCCGACATCGACTACATCAATGCCCACGGTACATCGACCATGGCGGATGTGATCGAGCTTGCCGCGGTTGAGCGGATGCTGGGCGATGCGGCGGACAAGGTAACCATGTCCTCGACCAAATCGTCGACCGGCCACCTTCTGGGGGCCGCTGGCGCCATCGAGGCGATCTTTTCCATTCTGGCAATCCGCGATCAGGTCGCCCCGCCGACGATCAACCTTGATAACCCGGCTGTCGAAAGCAAGGTCAACCTTGCGCCCCTCGTCAAGCAACCGCGCAAGATCGACGTGGCCCTGTCCAACTCGTTCGGCTTTGGCGGGACCAATGCCAGCGTGATCTTTGGGGCTGTCCGCTGATGTGGAAACACGTTGCGTCGAACGCGCTGACATTCTTTATCGTGCTGCTGTTTCTGGCGGCCGGGGTCATCACGGTCGGCGCAAATCGCTATAGCTCGGAAGGGCCATTGGCCCAGGCGATTTGTCTGCGTGTCGAAAGCGGGTCAAACATGCGCCGGGTCAGCAATGACCTTGCAGGGCAGGGCGCTATTGCGTCTCCGGCGATCTTTCGCATCGGGGCGGACTATTCGGAGAAGTCGTCGCTGCTCAAGGCTGGCAGCTATCTGATCCCGGCTGGCGCCTCGATGGAAGGGATTGTTGATACGATCACCCGTGGCGGGGCAAGTACCTGTGGCACGCAGGTGGTCTATACCGTCGGGATCACCGGCATTGTCGCCCGTGTCCGCGAACTTGATCCTGTAACCAACCGCTTTGTCGAAGTCGTCCGGTTTGATCCCCAGACCGAAGAGGCGCCGGCCGAGTATTCCGTGGTGCGGGGCCAGAGTGATACCCAATACGCCATTCTGGTGGTCGAGGGCACGACGGTTTGGCAGGTCGTGAACGGTCTTAACTCTATCGAGATCCTCGAAGGGCAGATCACCGAACTACCGCCCGAAGGCACGCTTGCCCCTGACAGCTATGACGTCCTTCCGGGGATGGAGGTTGCGACCCTTCTGGACCAGATGTCAGCGGCTCAGACCGCCCGTCTGGCCGAGGCCTGGGCCAACCGTGTCGATGGCCTGCCCTTTGACACGCCGGAAGAGGCGCTGATCCTGGCTTCAATCGTTGAAAAGGAAACCGGCGGCTATGACGAGGTCCGGACCGTGGCCAGCGTGTTCGAGAATCGCCTGCGCGCCGGGATGCGCCTGCAAACCGATCCCACTGTCATCTACGGTGTGACAGGGGGCCAGGGTGTGCTGGGTCGTGGCCTGCGTCAAAGCGAGTTGCGCGCCGAAACCCCCTACAACACCTACGTCATTGAGGGCCTGCCGCCCACGCCCATTGCCAACCCCGGTGTGGCCAGCATCGAGGCTGTTCTGAACCCAGAAGAAACCGATTATATCTTCTTTGTAGCCAGGACACTCGATCCTCGGGATGGTCATAACTTTGCGGTCACTCTGGAAGAGCATAACCGTAACGTGGCGATCTACCGCGCGCTTGAGAATGCGGCGGCGGACCAGTAGGTCCGCTCGCCTCGTTTCACATCCCTGCGTCCAGACTTGTCCCGACCTGTGTCGCGTTGGGTTAACGTGCGCTGACAGGATCGTACCTTAACAAACTGTAAAACTTGATTTTTTCCGCTTTTTGGGGTAGCTTTGTTCCTCAGATGGCGGAGCTGTGCGTGGACGCCGGGTTCCTTTGAACCGGCCCTGACGCAACCGCCTTTCGCGGGTCGCAAGAACCCCAAACAGGCAGAGCAGATATGTATGACACCAAGAACGCCGGGGGGCCGCCGGGCGATGACCCGTCGCGGTTGTTCGACGAAAGCCTCCTCTTGCTCAGCAGTGTGCGCGGCACGCTTGCGGGGCTGTTGGAAGACCTGATGTCCGGGAACGCCTCGGTCCTGAAAGACATCGCAAGCAAGCACGCCGAGCTGGAGACAGCCCTGAAACGTGCCTTTGAAACGGAGCAAAGGTTCAATGACTGGAAGGCAAGACGAACAGGTGGAGTGGTCCCCGGCGAGGTCGATTTCGCAAGCGCCCGGAACGAGATCGGGTGCCGCCTGGCTCGCCTCCGCGCCTGCTGCGATCCAGGTTGAGTTTCTTGAAGGCCTGACAGAGGCCGAGATTCTGGCGCTGCCCTATCTGTTCGACTTTTGGGCCTTGCCGCACCAGCTCGCCCCCGAGGGTGACTGGCGCACCTGGGTGCTGATGGGGGGACGTGGTGCGGGCAAGACCCGGGCCGGGGCCGAGTGGGTCCGGTCGATGGTCGAGGGCGACCGCCCCCGCGACCCGGGCCGCTCCAAACGCGTCGCCCTGGTGGGCGAGACGATCGACCAGGCCCGCGAGGTGATGGTGTTTGGGGAAAGCGGCATTCTGGCCTGTTCGCCCCCTGATCGCCGCCCGGACTGGATCGCCGGTCGCAAGATGCTGGTCTGGCCTAACGGCGCCGTGGCGCAGGTTTTTTCCGCCCACGAGCCGGAGACCCTGCGCGGGCCGCAATTCGATCTCGTCTGGGCGGACGAGCTGGCGAAATGGAAACGCGGGGCCGAGACATGGGACATGATCCAGTTCTGTCTACGTCTGGGCAATGATCCCCGCGCTTGCGTGACGACAACCCCGCGCAATGCCCGGTCCCTGACCGATCTGCTGGACCAGCCGACGACGGCCCGCACCCACGCCCCGACCTATGCTAACCGTGCCAATCTTCCCGACGCCTTTCTGGATGAGGTGCGCCGCCGCTATGCGGGCACCCGTCAGGGCGCGCAGGAGCTGGATGGTATGCTTCTGTCCGATGCCGACGGGACGCTATGGCCCGGCCATCTCATTGCGGCCTGCCAGACCGACGACCTGCCGCAGTTCGACCGGATCCTTGTGGCGGTCGACCCTTCGGTCAGTGCGGGCAAGGGATCAGACGAATGCGGTATCATAGTCGCGGGCGCCGTAACCCAGGGCCCGCCGGAAAACTGGCGGGCCTGGGTGCTGGAGGATGCCACTGTCACGTCAGCCTCTCCCGTCCAATGGGCCAAGGCCGCTGTCGCCGCGATGGAGCGTCATAATGCCGACCGGCTGGTGGCCGAGGTCAACCAGGGCGGCGATCTTGTCCAGACAGTCCTGCGCCAGGTCGCCCCCACGGTGCCGTTCCGCGCCCTGCATGCCAGCCGGGGCAAGGTGGTCCGCGCTGAACCTGTCGCTGCGATCTACGAACAGGGCCGGGTGCATCACGTTCGGGGCCTGAGCCAGTTGGAAGAGCAGATGTCCCAGATGACGACCCGCGGCTTTGACGGGTCCGGTTCGCCCGATCGGGTGGATGCCCTTGCCTGGGCGATTCACGAGCTGATCATCGAACCGGCCAAGACCTGGCAAAAGCCCCGTCTGCGTCTGCTTTAGCCGGGGGTGTTGCGCAGCGCAGGGGGCACCGTCCGGTGCTGTCAGCGCAGTTTAGGACCTTAGTGGCAAAGTGCCTTCATCGACACCAGCCACCTTCGCCGACGAGGAGACGTGAATGTTCGGATTTCGCAAACGGTCAGAGCCGACACAGACGACGCTTCAGGCTCAGGCTCAGGCTCAGGCTCGGGTTCAGTCTCGGGCGGGGGGGGGCTACCGATGGCCGCGCGCCTGAGGCCAAGGCCTCGGCCGCGGGCGGGGTCATCGCCTGGGGTGGTGCCGGCCGCGTTGCCTGGAGCCCGCGTGACACGGTGTCCCTGACCAAGACCGGGTTTCTGGGCAATCCGGTCGGCTTTCGGGCGGTTAAGCTGATCGCCGAGGCTGCGGCCGCCCTTCCTCTGATCTTGCAGGATCATGCCCGCCGCTATGACCGCCACCCGGTCCTTGACCTGATCGGTCGTCCCAACGGGGCGCGGGGGCGGGCGGAACTCTTTGAGGCGTTGTTTGGCCAGATACTGCTGACCGGTAATGGCTATCTTGAGGGCACTCACCTCGATGAGGTCCGGGACATTCCGCAAGAGCTGCATGTTCTGCGCTCTGACCGGATGTCGCTGATCCCCGGGGCCGATGGCTGGCCGGTCGCCTATGACTATACCGTGGGCGGTCGCAAGCATCGGTTTGCCCTTGGTGACGGGCCAAGCCCTGTTTGCCATATCAAGAGCTTTCACCCCCAGGACGATCACTACGGCTTTTCCCCGCTGCAGGCCGCGGCCACGTCGGTGGATGTGCACAATGCCGCCGCCCGTTGGTCCAAGGCGCTTCTGGACAATGCCGCCCGGCCCTCCGGGGCGATCGTCTATCATGGCGCGGACGGGCAGGCGGCGTTAAGCCAGGACCAGTACGACCGGCTTTTGGGCGAAATGGAAAGCCAGCATCAGGGCGCGCGCAACGCGGGCCGCCCGATGTTGCTGGAAGGGGGGCTGGACTGGAAGCCGATGGGTTTCTCCCCCTCGGACATGGAATTCCAAAAGACCAAGGAGGCCGCCGCCCGCGAGATTGCCGTGGCCTTCGGGGTGCCCCCGATGATCCTTGGCATCCCCGGTGACGCCACCTACGCCAACTACCAAGAGGCCAACCGCGCCTTTTATCGGTTGACGGTCCTGCCGATGGCGACCCGTGTGACCAGCGCCATCGCTGACTGGCTGGGCGACTTCAACGGTGAGCGGCTGGACCTGCGCCCCGATCTGGACCAGATCCCCGCCCTTGCCGCCGAGCGCGAGGTGCAGTGGCGCCGGATTGGAGAGGCGGGTTTTCTGACCGATGCCGAAAAGCGGGCCCTGCTGGGCCTGCCCAGTCTGGAGGTCGGCGATGCCGGATGACCATTATCGCCGGTCCGAAGCCTTTGCCTGCGCCCCCGGCCTCAAGATCGAGGCGCATGAGAGGCTGTCGGCCCTCCAGTTCGCCCAACTGTCCCAGCAAATGGCCAAGATCGAAGACATGATCGAGCGGCTGGAACGCCGCTTGTGGCTGGCAGTCTACGGGGTGGTGGGCGTGATCCTGGCCCAGGCGTTTCAATCCGTCCTGACGGCGGCGCAATGAAGGAGAAAGCGATGGAGCTTGAGCACAAATTTGCCCGTCTTGGCGGGCCGGTCAAGGTGACCGAGGTTGAAGGCGCAGGCACGGAGATCGAAGGCTATGCCTCTGTCTTTGGCGCGGCTGACAAGGGGCGTGACGTGGTGGACGCAGGCGCCTATGCCGCCTCGCTCGCCCGGCTGGAGGGGGCGGGTGGCCGGGTCAAGATGCTGTGGCAGCATGATCCGACCCAGCCCATCGGTGTCTGGGACGAGGTCCGCGAGGACGCCAAGGGCCTGTATGTCAAGGGCCGAATCCTGACCGATGTGGCAAGGGGCCGCGAGGCGGTGGCGCTGATCGGGGCAGGGGCCATTGACGGCCTGTCCATCGGCTACCGCACCCTGAAGGCCCAGAAGGATGACAAGGGCCTGCGGCACCTGTCTGAGCTGGAGCTGTGGGAGGTGTCCCTTGTGACCTTTCCCATGCTTCCCGAGGCGCGAGTTGCGGCCAAGGGGGATGACCCCGAGGACCGGGCCCTGCGCGAACTGGCGGCCCTCTTTGCCGAGGCCCGCGCCGAACGGACCCGACCGTAAGGCCGCGTCTTTACCATCATCGAGAGGATAGCTGGATGAGCACAGCCGAGGCCAAGGCCCGGGCCGGGGAAGATCTGTCTCCGGCGGATGACCTGAAGCACGCGATTGCGGGCTTCATGACCGAGATCAAGTCAAAACTCCAAGAGCAGGATGACCGCATGACCAAACTGGACCGCAAGACCATGTTCGCCGCCAAGCGCCCCGCGCTTGCCCAGGCGACCGATATCGAAGCCCCGCATCAGAAGGCCTTTGGCGCCTATCTGCGTTCGGGCGATGACGACGGCCTGCGCGGCCTTGAGATCGAGGGCAAAGCGATGAGCACCGCCGTTGCCGCTGACGGGGGCTACCTTGTCGCCCCCCAGACCGCTGCCACCGTGCAGAACGTGCTGATGTCCACCGCCTCGATCCGGGCCATCGCCAATGTCGTCAATGTCGACGCCACCTCATATGATGTGTTGTTCGCCCGGGCCGATATCGGCGCAGGCTGGGCCAGCGAAACAGCCGCCATGGCCGAAACCGACACCCCGGTGATCGAGCGGATTACCATCCCGCTGCACGAGTTGTCGGCCCTGCCCAAGACCTCTCAGCGCCTGCTTGACGACAGCGCCTTTGATATCGAAGGCTGGCTGGCGGGCCGTATTGCCGACAAGTTTGCCCGATCTGAGGCGGCGGCCTTTGTCAACGGTGATGGGGCGGACAAGCCCCGGGGCTTTTTGACCTACACCAATATGGACAACGACAGCTGGAGCTGGGGCGGTCTTGGCTGGGTTCCGTCCGGTGCCGCGACAGCCCTGCTGAACGGCGATGCCATCGTCGATCTGGTCTATGCGCTGGGGGCCGAGTACCGGGCTGGCGCGACCTTTGTGATGAACTCCAAGACCACCGGGGTCGTGCGCAAGCTTAAGGACGCGGACGGCCGCTACCTGTGGTCGGACGGCCTGGCGGCAGGCGAACCGGCCCGCCTCATGGGCTATCCGGTGCTGGTGGCCGAAGACATGCCCGACATCGCGGCAGGGGCCTTTCCCATCGCTTTTGGCAACTTCGCTGCTGGCTACACCATCGCCGAACGGCCCGACCTGCGCGTGTTGCGCGACCCCTTCTCGGCCAAACCGCATGTCCTGTTCTACGCCACCAAGCGTGTTGGCGGGGCGGTCAGCGACTTTGCTGCGATCAAGCTGATGCAGATCGCCGCCTTCTAGGGCGGAGCCGTTAAGAACGCCCGGCCTCCGTCCAATCGGAGGCCGGCGCACCCGGCCCATACCGTGAATGAGCGAGAGGCGGAGGAATACCGTGACGATGGTAGAAGAAACGATAGTACCGGAAGCCGCGCTTCCCGTCGCCGGGTTCAAGGCCCATTTGCGGTTGGGAAGCGGGTTTGCCGAAGACAGCTTGCAGGACGTTGTCCTTGTAGGCTTTCTGCGGGCCGCGATGGCCGCAATCGAAGGGCGCACGGGCAGGCTGCTGCTGGAGCGGAGCCTTGTCTGGCAGACCGAAAGCTGGCGTCAGCCGGATCGCGTGACCCTGCCGGTGGCCCCTGTACGCGCTGTGACAGCCTTTGAGATTGTCGACGGGGCTGGTGTCGCCGTGGTGGTTGATCCCGCCGTGTGGCGACTTGCCCCCGGCGGCCAGAGCGGGACCGTGGTGGCCACGACGGGCGCTATGCCCGTCATCCCCGCCAATGGCTATGCCCGCATAGCCCTTGTGGCGGGCTATGGCCCGACATGGGCCGATGTCCCGGCGGATCTGGCGCAGGCCATGCTGATGCTGGCGGCGCATTACTACGAATATCGCAGCGATACCGCCCTTGGGGCGGGCTGCATGCCCTTTGGCGTCACCGCCCTAATCGAGCGGTATCGGCAGGGGCGCCTGACGCTGGGGGGGCAGGCATGAAGCCGCCGCGCCTGAACCGGCCGCTGGCCCTTGAAGCGCCCGAGCGGGTGGTGGACGGGTCTGGGGGCTTTGCCGTGTCGTGGGTCCTGCTGGGCACCCATTGGGCCGAAGTGACCCCGGGCACCGGCCGCGAGGCGGGCGCACCGGGTGGGGCGGTCAGCCGTGTCCCGGTCAAGATCGTCCTGCGGGCCAGCCCTGCCGGATCGCCCATGCGCCCGGCTGCGGACCAGCGCTTGGTCGACGGGGGGCGGGTCTACACGATCCTGTCCGTCACCGAACGCGACAAGGATGGCCGCTACCTGGTCTGTCAGGCCCGCGAGGAGACTGCCGTATGACCTATGCCCTTTCCCCAGCGCTGCAATCGGCGGTCTATGCCGAGCTTGTGGCCGATCCCGGCCTGACGGCAATCCTTGGAACGGACATCTATGATGCCCTTCCCCCTGGTGTCCTGCCGTCGATCTACGCCCTGATCGGCCCCGAAACGGTCTGGGACCGGTCCGACATGACCGGTCGGGGGGCGGAGCATGACTTTACCGTCTTGATCGTCACCGACGGGGCGGGCTTCGCCACGGCCAAAAGCGGCGGCGGGCGCGGTGTCCGACGCCCTGAACGATGCCGAGCTTGGCCTGAGCCGGGGCAGGCTGGTCGGCCTGCGCTTTGTCAAGGCGACCGCCGCGCGGCGCGGCAGCGGTGAGCAGCGCCAGATCACCCTGACCTTTCGTGCAAGGGTCGAGGACAGCTAGGCCGCGCCCGGCGGCACAACAATTGCAACGATGAACGGAGGGATCGCCATGGTGGCCCAGAACGGCAAGGACCTTTTGGTCAAGATTGACATGACGGGAGGCGGCTCTTTCGAGACCGCCGCAGGGCTGCGCGCCACCCGTATCAGCTTCAACGCCGAAAGCGTCGATGTGACGAGCCTCGAAAGCCAGGGCGGCTGGCGCGAGCTTTTGTCCGGGGCGGGCGTGAAATCCGCCGCCATCTCAGGCTCTGGCGTGTTCAAGGATGCAGCCACCGACGAACGCGCCCGCCAGATCTTCTTTGACGGGGAGACGCCCGATTTTCAGGTCATCATCCCCGGCTTTGGCACCGTCGAAGGGCCGTTCCAGATCACCTCGATCGAATACGCCGGTTCCTACAACGGTGAGGCGACCTATGAGCTTGCCCTCTCCTCTGCCGGGGCGCTGACCTTTTCGGCGCTGATCTGATGGTGAACCCCTGGGCGGGCGAGGTGGCCCTTGTCATCGACGGCCGGATCCACCCCTGCAAGCTGACGCTGGGGGCGCTGGCCGAGCTTGAGGCCGCGCTGGGCGAGGACAGTCTGGTCGATCTGGTCGCCCGGTTTGAAGAGGGGGCCTTTTCGTCCCGCGATGTCATGGCCTTGATCGTGGCGGGGCTGCGCGGCGGTGGCTGGCAGGGGACCGCCGCCGACCTCGTGTCGGCCGAGATCGCGGGCGGGCCGGTCGGGGCCGCGCGGGCCGCCGCCGAAATGCTGGCCCGCGCCTTTGCCGTGTCGCCATGACCGTGGGGCTGGACTGGTCTGCGATGCTGCGGGCGGGCCTGCGCGATCTGCGCCTGCGCCCGACCGAGTTCTGGGCGCTCTGCCCGGTTGAGCTGATGCTGATGCTTGGCCTTGACGGAGGTCCCGCGCCGATGGCCCGCACCCGCCTTGAGGAACTGGCACGCAGCTTTCCCGATACCACCGCGCCGCTACGCCAAAACAGCCAGACAGGAGAGACTCCATGACCGATTTCGACGGGCTGGACCGCTTTGCCGAGGACATGACCGGGCTGGAACAAAGCCTGTCGGATGTGACCGGCATGACAGCCGCCTTTTCCGCCACCCTGGCCAGCACCCGCGCGGCCATGGGCGAGACGAACCGCGAAATGGCCAACCTTGAACGGGGGTTTTCAACTGGCCTGCGCCGGGCTTTTGACGGGGTGATCCTCGATGGCAAGTCTCTGTCGGATGCGCTGGGCATGGTGGCCCGGTCGATGATCGACACCGCCTATGCCGCTGCCCTGCGTCCGGTCACCGACCATCTTGGCGGGCTCTTGTCCGACGGCTTTGCCAATGCGGTGACGGCCATGACACCCTTTGCCAAAGGGGCCCCCTTTGCCCAGGGCCGGGTGATGCCCTTTGCCAAGGGCGGCGTCCTGTCCGGACCGGTCGCCTTTCCCATGCGGGGCGGCACCGGCCTGATGGGCGAGGCGGGGCCAGAGGCGGTCATGCCGCTGACACGGGGGGCTGACGGGCGTCTTGGGGTGCGTGCCCAAGGCGGCGGGTCGGTCCATGTGACCATGCATGTCACCTCGCCGGATGTGGCGGGGTTCCAGCGCAGCCAGGGCCAGATCGCGGCGCAGATGTCGCGCCTGATCGGGCGCGGCCAGCGCAATCGCTAGGAGAGGCACATGAGCTTTCACGAAATCCGTTTTCCCGCCAGCCTCAGCTTTGGGTCCATCGGCGGGCCAGAGCGTCGGACCGAGATCGTCACGCTGGCCAATGGTTTTGAAGAGCGCAACACCCCCTGGGCCAACTCGCGCCGTCGCTATGACGCGGGGCTTGGCCTGCGCAGTCTGGATGATGTCGAGACGCTGATCGCGTTCTTCGAGGCCCGGCAAGGCCAGCTTTATGCCTTTCGCTGGAAGGACTGGGCGGATTTCAAATCCGCCCGCCCGTCGCGCGAAGTCACACCGCTGGATCAGCTGATCGGGCAGGGGGACGAGGTCACGACCGCCTTTCCGCTGACCCGGAGCTATGCCTCTGGCGATCAGACCTATACCCGGCCAATCACCAAGCCGGTGGCAGGCACTGTGCGGGTGGCCGTGGGGGGCGACAGCCTGCAGGACGGGATCGACTACACGGTCGATACCACGACCGGGGTCGTCACCTTTGCCGCCGCCCCGGATATGGGGGCGGAAATCCGGGCAGGCTATGAATTCGACGTGCCGGTCCGGTTTGACATCGACCGCATCCAGACCTCGGTCGCCTCGTTTCGGGCGGGCGACGTTCCGGCGGTGCCGATTGTCGAGGTGCGGATATGACCGCGCTTCTTGACCATCTGGCCACCGGGCTGACCACCGTCTGCCGCTGCTGGGCGATCCTGCGGCGCGACGGGCGCGTGCTGGGCTTTACCGACCATGACCTTGGGCTGGCCTTTGACGGCATCACCTTTCAGGCCAACGCCGGGATGACGGCCAGCGCCCTTGTGCAAGGAACCGGCCTTGCGGTGGACAATACCGAGGCGCTCGGTGCCCTCAGCGCTGCGGCGATCACCGAGGCTGATATTGCCGCGGGTCGCTACGACGGGGCAGAGGTGCGGGCTTGGCTGGTCAACTGGCGCGATGTGGCTCAGCGGATGGAGCAGTTTCGCGGCACCATCGGCGAGGTGCGGCGGGGCGCGGGCGCCTTTCAGGCCGACCTGCGCGGGCTGACAGAGGCGCTCAACCAGCCGCAGGGTCGGGTCTATCAGCGCCAGTGCGGCGCGGTTCTGGGGGACGCGGCCTGCCGGTTCGACCTTGAGGCTGTCGGCTATGCCCAGACCCGCGCGGCCGAGGTGGTTGAGCGGGACCAGACCTTTGGTTTTGTAGGTTTCGACGGGGTCGAGGCCCGCTGGTTCGAAAGGGGCCGTCTGGGCGTGCTGACAGGAGCGGCAGAGGGGCTTGTGGGGGTGATCAAGCATGACCAGTTCCGCGCAAGCGGCCAGCGCGTGCTTGAGCTTTGGGACGCCCTTGGCGCCACAGTGGCCTCCGGTGACATGCTGCGGATTGAGCCTGGCTGTGACAAGCGGGCCGAAACTTGCCGCTTCAAATTAAACAATTTCAATAACTTTCGGGGCTTTCCTCATGTTCCGGACGAAGACTGGCTGGTCAGCGTGCCGCGCGGCCAAGGGGCCGACAACGGGGGGAGCCTTCAGGGATGACCGCCGATGTCGTTGCCACCGCAAGGGGCTGGATCGGGACGCCGTACTTGCATCAGGCCTCTTGCCGGGGGGCCGGGTGCGACTGCCTTGGCCTGATCCGGGGCGTCTGGCGCGAGCTGGCCGGGGCCGAGCCTGAGGTCACGCCCGCCTATACACAGGACTGGTCCGAGCCTCAGGGTGACGAGGCGCTATGGCGCGCCGCCCTGCGCCACCTGCGCCAAAGGGGTCCGGGCGACGACGCGCCCGGCGACCTCCTTCTGTTCCGCATGCGCAGCGGTGCCGTGGCCAAGCACCTTGGCATCGCCGCAAGGGTCGGACCGGCACCTACCTTTATCCACGCCTATTCCGGCCACGGGGTTGTCGAAAGCGCCCTGACCCCTCCCTGGCGGCGGCGCATCGTGGCCCGCTTTGCCCTTGCTGAAAGGATCGCCTGACCATGGCCACCATCGTCCTGTCCGCCGCCGGAATGGCGCTAGGCTCCAGCATCGGGGGGTCTTTCCTTGGCCTGTCGTCCGCCGTCATCGGCCGGGCTGTCGGTGCGGTGGCGGGCCGGATGATCGACGAACGCCTGCTGGGGGCAGGCAGCGCACCCGTTGAGACGGGTAAGGTTGACCGCTTTCGCCTGACCGGCGCGAGCGAAGGGGCGCCGGTCAGCCAGGTTTATGGCCGGATGCGGACGGCCGGCCAGGTGATCTGGGCGTCGCAGTTCCTTGAACAGTCCAGTACCGGTGGCGGCGGCAAAGGCACCTCCAGCGCGGGGGCGGTGACCGAATATGCCTATTCCGTCAGCATGGCCATTGCCCTGTGCGCGGGCCCCATCACGCGGGTAGGCCGGATCTGGGCCGACGGGGTCGAAGTGGCCACGGACCAGCTCAACATGCGGGTCTATGACGGGACCGAGGATCAGCAGCCCGACCCCAAGATGGAAGCCGTGGAAGGGGCGGACGCCGTGCCCGCCTATCGCGGCATGGCCTATGTCGTCTTCGAGGATCTGCCCCTCGGCCCCTATGGCAACCGGGTGCCGCAGTTTTCGTTCGAGGTGTTTCGCCCCGCGCCCCG
>CALFSV010000424.1 GCA_937916485.1 uncultured Paracoccaceae bacterium
GGGCTCGTTTTAAAGTACCTGAATGGGGAGTGTTTTGTCATACGGCGAGGCTACGGAACCGCCCGCCCCGTCTCAAGTTAGTTTTATCTGACAGTACCAGCGGAAGGATACAGGATTGGACATGGCTTAGACGCTAATGCCCAGCATGCTGTCGGGCAAGGTGGTTTATTCTGACATGACTTAGGCAAGAAATGCACTTGGGTGCATTTATAAAAATCCTATCCTCCTTGAGAGGGCGGAACAAGTTCGCCCAAAACTTCGTCCAAACTCTTTGACAGTTTATCAATCAAAAGATCCATTTCTGTTTCTGAAATGATAAACGGTGGAGCAAGTAAAATATGATCACCATGTTTTCCATCTATTGTTCCAGACATTGGATAACACAATAAACCATTTTTCTGTGCGACTTGTTTCAACCTTTTGGCCACCCCTTGTGCGGGATCAAAAGGGGTTTTCTCTTGCCGGTTTTCAACGAGTTCAACCGCCCGAAAAAGACCGCGACCACGAATATCGCCAACATGGGGATGTTGACCAAATTTCAACGAAAGTGCGTTTTGAAGATACTCCCCTTTTGGCGTCACATCTGACAACAGATTTTGCTCTACCAAAACATCCAGGACAGCATTCGCTGCCGCTGCTGCCATAGGATGACCTAAATAGGTATGTCCATGTTGAAAAAATCCACTTCCCCTTTCAATAGAATCATAAATTTTTTTTGAACACATCATCGCACCAATCGGCTGATACCCAGCGCCAAGCCCTTTGGCGATGCACAGGATATCTGGTGTAATGTCATCATGTTCACAGGCGAAAAGATGCCCCGTACGTCCCATACCACACATCACTTCATCCAATATCAAGAGCACGCCATGGCGATCGCAGATATCCCGAATTCTCTTGAAGTAGCCTTCTACGGCCGGGACTGCCCCTGCTGTGGCCCCCACGACAGGTTCAGCGATAAAGGCCATAACAGAACGCGGACCCAATTCCAGAATTTTATTTTCCAGCTCATTGGCTATCCGTTGTCCGTAGTCAAAATCGCTCTCTCCTTCTGTTTTACCACGGTATGCATAACAGGGTGGGATATGGTGTGTGTCGATCAGTAAGGGAGAAAACTGCTGACGGCGCCATTGATTGCCCCCGGCAGCCAGAGCACCAAGCGTATTGCCATGATAGCTTTGTTCACGCGCGATGATCTTGCATCGATCAGGTTCGCCAACTTCAGTAAAATATTGCCGCGCCAGCTTTAACGCTGCCTCTATGGCTTCTGAACCACCCGACACAAGGTAAACACGATCCAGCCCTTCGGGTGCCAAGGCGCACAGACGCTCCGCAATACGTTCTGCAGGATCCGAGGTAAAAAAGGAGGTATGCGCATAGGTCAGGCGGTCAAGTTGGGCGTGAAGCGCTTTGATCACCGTGGGATGTGCATGTCCAAGGCAGGACACCGCCGCCCCGCCAGATGCATCCAAATAAGATTTTCCAAGTGTATCATAGATAAAGCAGCCCTCTCCGCGTTCTGCAGTCGGCAAGCTGATTTTGCTGTGGCGCGGAAAGATATGGCTGTTCATATGTTTTTTCCTCAGAAGGCAGGTTTGGTTTGTCCTCGACGTCGCAGCATGACCACAACGAGCAAAAGAGCAATCTTGGGAATGTAGAACACCTCTTTTGCAATTCGCGCAACGGGAACTTTGACAAATTCATTCTAACAATGCCCCTGCGCATCAGGCAACCCGGTCAGACCCGGCGGCAGGTCGAGTGGCGCGGCGGCCTGCGGTGTGTCATCGCCAGACGTCAGGAG
>CALFSV010000425.1 GCA_937916485.1 uncultured Paracoccaceae bacterium
TGTCGGTATGCCGGCGGGGTCAGCCAGGCCTTCGGTCAAGGCGGCTTTGGCGAGGCGGTTGCGCAAGCGGGCACCGCAGGGCAGGGCGAGTGATTGCGCGAGCAGTTCCGACATGATGATCCCCACTGCAGGTTTGGCTGTGAACGATAGCCGGGCACGCCATCTCAATCCGAAAGTAAATTGCCCTCTTTGCCATCCAGCGGAACGTCGCCGGCGATCTTGCCGATCACCCGTCCGGGCCAGGCATACGGCTGGCTGTGGCGGGCAAAGAGCCGCCCGTCGGTCTCGGCCCGCAATTGCGTCTCCTCGCCAAGCGGATCTATCACCGTGGCGACGAGATCGCCCCTGTGGACCCAATCGCCCAGCCGGCGGTGATAGGCGACGAGCCCGGTGACCGGCGAGCGCAGTTGCGCCATCGCCGTCAGCGCCGTGGCGCGGCAGGACAAGCGCGGGCGCCCTCCCGACCCATCGACGAAGCCGCGTCCCTGCAACATGCGCAGCAGCGCTGTGGCTTGATCGGCGGCGCGTTCGGGATCGACGTCGTCGTTGCAGCCCAGTTCCAGCGTGGCGGCCAGGCAGGCCGGCGGAATGGGCAGACCGGGATGGTTCGCGGCCAGCGCCCACCAGGGACCGGCGCAGGCCTCATCGAAGGGATAACCGCCCGATACCTCTGCCAGAAGCACCGCTCGCGCATCGATCGCTGCGGCGATGTCCTCGGCCGCCGGCCACAGCGCGGGGCCGACATACATGTGCGGCTCAGCCTCGTTGTCGGCGTGAAGATCAAGCACGAGGTCGGCGTCATGGGCGAGCGTGAGCAATGTGTGGCGTAGATGTGCCAACGCTCCATCCGGCTGCATCGCCGCAAGCCGCGCGGACATCGCGGCCCGGATCGTTTCAACGTTCGACGCCGCGTCCGGCCCCAGCGACAGGCTTCCGAGGTCTGACAGCTCGGCATAGTTCCGGTTGAAGTTTTCCCCGGTGCCGCTCTCGAGCCGACCGGACAGGAAGCTGGTTTCGGTCTGCGCCAAGCCGATCGGGTTTGACTGCGGCACCAGCAGGATTTCACTGTGGACCGCGCCGCGGGTATCCGCTTCGGCCAGATGCCCGGCCAGAATGCGCAAGACCAGCATGCCGGGGAATTCGTCGGCATGCAGTCCGGCCTGTACGTAGGCTTTCTTGCCGGTGCCCGCTTCACCGAAGCGCAGCACGGTCAGGCGATAGGGCGAGCCCGGCAGATCGTAGTTCTGGCGCAGCACGGTTTCACTCAGCCTGTCTTACTCGGCCTGCGGAGTGTCCGCCTGCGGAGTGTCCGTCTGCGGAGCATCCGGCACGGCGAGCGGAAGCACGGCCACGTCCGTCTCGTAGTAGGCCGCACAGGCGGCGTGCAGGCGCTCTTTCAGCTTGCCGTTCGTCGCCAGTGCCCCTGCGATCAAACGATGACCGGGGGGCATGTCGCGCAGTTCGATCCCCTGCGCATCGAGAAAAGCCGTCACGCCGGCCTCGCCCAGTTCCGGCAGCTCCACGGCGGCCTCGATGACGGCGAGCGGCGAGGTCTGAGCGCGGCCATCGGCGGCAATGGCAGGAGCGTTTGCAGCCGCCTTCTCCGCATCGGAAAGCAGTGTGGTCAGTGTGTTCCCGTCGAAATACATGGCTGTTCCATTCTTTTGGTTTCATCCGTGCCGATCACGGATGCTTTCAATATCGAGATAGCCGGTGCCATCCCCATTGGAGCGATAGCGCAAGGCAATATGCGCTTCTTGGGTGACACCAGGCGCGGTCACCGGGCCGGCACTGCCAACGCAGTCCTTTATGAGTTCAGCTACCAACGTGTCCAACGCGGCGGCGGAATCGGTAGCCGGCGCCAGCCGGGTGACGGTCCCGGCCGCCATGTCGATGACATCCCCCGGGCCAGCAAAACACAGCCTGGTGTCGGGCGCGATGAAATCGTCCCCCGCCAGCTCGGTCTTCAGCGGATCGATCTCGACGAGGACGGCGCCGCGCGTGCCGATCGCGGTGAGTTGGCTGTTGTCGTGGTTGGCGATGACGCCGCTGTCTTCCAAAAGACCGAGCCCGTAGCGAGCGCCTTCCTCGGCGCAGGCGACAGCGAGGCGGCCGAGACGACGCGAGGACGAAAGTTTCTGATCGATGATCGCGGTGCCGAAAAATCCCAACCCTTCCTGGATCACCAAACCGTGCCGTCCCATGTCCGAGGCAATGCCGAAGCGCAGCGCTTCGTAGGACGTGCCGCCGCCGATCATGAAACCGGACAGCGCCGAGGCCGCGCCGCTGACCCCGACGATCATCGCGCCGGCCGACCGCGCCCGCGCAATGGCCATCAGCAGTGGCGTGACATCGCCCCGGTAGAGCAAGGATTCCACCAGCCTGATCTGGTTACCGCCGGTCAGGATGATGGTGCGCAGGGCGGCGATCTGCTCGACCAGCGCTTCCTCACGCATCCGGCGATCAACATTGCCGATGGTGACGCGCAGATCGATGGCCTCGACGCCCTTGCCGCGCAGGGCGCGAATGTAATTTCGCGCGGTCGCGCGGGGCTCGGCGGAAGCGGCGGCAAGCACACCCACCGGCCCCTCGCACTGCGACGCCAATTCCGCCAGTAGCGGGCTGCCGCAGTCCAGCGGGGCCGAGCCCAGCATCATCAGGCGCGCCTGCTTTCCCGGCGGCACACCGTAGTCGCGGGACAGCGACGCCCGCCGGTTCTCCGCCAGTTGCGCCGCAGTGAGCAAGCGCGTCTGCATGCTGGCTCGAAAATCCACCGCCGTCATGCGGAATTCACGCCCGCCCAAAAGAATGTAAGAAGCCGCCCGGCCGCGTGCACGGGAGATTTCGACGCTGGTGGCGCAACCCGCCTTGGGCTCGATTGCGCGGGCGCGATCCGCTAGATAGACCTCGGGGTCCCCCAGCACCAACCGCGCTACGAGATCGTAGAGCGTGTAGGCGCCGAAGACGTTGCGGAGCGAGCGGGCGGGAGCCTTGTAGGTAATGTCGCGCCGGGTCACCGGCCGCTTGCCCGGACCGGGCCGAACCTCGCCCGATTCCAGGTCGAGGGCGTCACCGTTGTCGGCATAGCTGAAACCAATACTTTCGATCAGCCCGAGACTGCGATCGACGTTCGCCTCTTCAAGATCGAGTACGAAGACGCCATATTCGCCGATCACCTGTGCACGCTTACCCTCGACGAACAGGGCGGTGTTTTCGTCTATGCCGAAGCCGCGCTTCGCCCCGGACGCCTGCATCCCGACGATCAGCCGGCCGAGTCGGCCACGTTTGATGAAATGCTGGTCGACCATGCCCCAGGCAAAGAAGCCGAGCCCGGGCTCCAGCAACATTCCGGGCTGGTCCGGGTCATCGACCACACCATAGGTCGCGGCCTCCAGCGATGTGCCGCCGGAAATCATCACGTCGGACATGATGGCGGCGCCAGCACTCGACCCGGCGACAAGCGCACCGTTGCGTTGCATTTGGCGGATCGCTTTCAGCACCCGGCTTTCCGTGCCGCCGGGTGCCAGCGCCCCGGTGATCAGGGCCTGGTCGCCGCCGGTGAAATAGACGCTGCCGTAGTCCGCGACGAGATCGGCGATCGCCGTGTCCTGCGCGGCCTGGCCCGCCCCGGCGCCGTGCACCCCGGCCAGGACGGCGTCGAAGCCATGGGCGCGAAACACCTCAACGGTTTCGGCGCCGACCTCGTCAGGCACCGACGACGCCGTCGCGAAGACGACGATCCTGCCGCCCGCCAGACGGCGCATCTCGTCATAGATGGCGACATTGTCATCCTCCAGCCGGCCGCCGATGACGGCCAGTTTCGGGATGACACTCGCCACGTTGAGCGAATGAGACTCTGTCACGTCTCCCTAAGATTTCGCCGGAACGATCAGCACACCGCGATCATCCGAAGTGAGAACGAAGCCATCGGGAACGCCGAAGCTCGATGCTGCCAGACGCTGTGCGACGGGTTCCGGCCCGGTCGCGGTGAACTTCGGGGTGAAGTGAACGATCCGCTTCCAGCAGCGCGTGATCCCGTCGCAGAAGAACAACACCAAATCGTCGGGTTGCGCGCGCGAAAGCGCTGCGTCGAGGGCCTCCTCCTCCTCCTCGATGATGGTGATCGCGTCGGGCGCGACACCCTCGGCAATCAGGGCGGCCCGCATCAGTTTCGGCATTTCGTCGGGCCCGCGGCCGCGCAAATTGTCGTCGCGGTGGCAGATATAGGCGTCGAAATGCCCGGCGACCTTAGCCGCAATCGCCGCCACATCCTCGTCGCGCCGGTCGCCAGGACAGGTCACGCCGACGATCCGGCGCCCGCGCGGCGTGAGTCTGTCGACGACGTCGACCATGGCCCCCACCGCGGCCTCGTTGTGCCCGTAGTCGAGGATCACCCGGAAACCGTGTTCGTCGAAGACATTCATCCTCCCCGGACTCTGGAAGAAGCTGTTATCGAAGGTGCGCAGTCCGGTGCGGATCTGGTCCAGTGTCTTGCCGAGCGCGTAGGCCATTCCGGCGGCGAACATCGCGTTTTCGACATTGTGCAGCGCCTTGCCTTCCAACGTTGCCCGGACGAGATGGGTCCAGATCAGCGGCATCTGGGTGCCATTGTCGTAGATCACGATTTGGTCGCCGTTCACCCCCTGCTCAAGAACGATCGCGGGCTTGCCGAGCCCGATATGTTCGCGCACCAGTTCGTGCTCCGGGTTGCGCGTCACGTACATGATCTGGCGGGCGGGCGAAAAGGCCGCCATTTTCAGCGTCTGCTCGTCATCGGCGTTCAACACCACTGTGCCGCGCGTGACTTCCGCGATGACGCGTTTCACCCGGGCAAGTCCGTCGATGGTGTCGACGCCGCCGAGTCCGAGATGGTCCGACGTCACGTTGAGCACCGCGCCCACATCGCAAAAGTTAAACCCCAGGCCGGAGCGGACGATGCCGCCGCGCGCCGTCTCCAGGACCGCGACGTCGACCGAAGGATCGCGCAGCACCATCTTGGCAGAGACCGGCCCGGTCATGTCGCCCTTGACGGTCACGTTGCCGTCGATCACGACGGCGTCGGTCGAGGTCTGCCCCACCACGTGGCCCGCCATTTTCAGGATGTGCGCCAGCATGCGCGAGCAGGTGGTCTTGCCGTTCGTTCCGGTAAGGGCGGCGATTGGCACGCGCGCCTGGGTGCCCGGTGGAAAGAGCATGTCCATGATCGCCCCGCCCACATCGCGGGGCGTCCCCTCCGAAGGCGCGATATGCATGCGCAGGCCTGGCCCCGCATTGACCTCGCAGATACCGCCGTCGGTTTCGCGATAGCTCTTGGTGATGTCGGTGGTCAGGAAATCCACCGCGCCGACATCGAGTCCGATCGCCCGGATCGCCCGTTCGGCCATCAGCTTGTTGTCGGGATGGATCGTATCGGTGACATCCACCGCCGTGCCGCCCGTCGAAATATTCGCGGTCTTGCGCAGATAAACCTCCTCGCCCTCGGCGGGGACCGTCTTCTCCGTGTGGCCCTTTTCCTCGAGGAGGCGCTTCGCCTGATCATCGAGTTCGAGCCGGGTCAGCACGTTTTCATGCCCGACGCCGCGGCGCGGGTCTTGATTGACGATATCCACTAGGTCGGCGATGGTGTGGCGCCCATCGCCCTTCACATGCCCCGGCACCCGGCGTGCGGCGGCGACGAGCTGGCCATTGACCACCAGAAGCCGGTGGTCGTCGCCGCACAGCATGGTCTCCACCAGCACCGCTGATCCTTGAGCATCGGCGATCTCGAAGGCGGCGGCGATACCGTCCTCGGTGGTGATGCTGACGGTGACGCCCCGGCCGTGATTGCCGTCGAGCGGCTTGACGACCACCGGATAACCAATGCGTTCGGCCGCCCCGATCGCCTCGTCCACGCTGTAGACCAGCTTCTGCCGCGGCACAGGCAGACCGAGATCGGCAAGGATCGTGTTGCAAAGGTTCTTGTCCGAGGCAATTTCGACAGCGATATGCGGGGTCCTCGACGTCAGCGCCGCCTCGATCCGCTGCTGATACTTGCCCTCGCCGACCTGGATCAGGCTGGCGTCGTTCAACCGGTAGACCGGAATGTCGCGGGCCTGCGCCGCGCGCACCAATTCCATGGCCGAGGGTCCGAGAGAACGCCTTTCGCTGTAGCGAAGAAAATCCTCGACGCTTTTGCCAAGGTCAGGAATCTCGTCGTCGGCGCGGGCGATGGCCGCGAGCATGTCGCAGGCAACCTCGCCGGCCTCGATACCGATGTCCTCATTGTCATAGCTGTAAAACACTTCGACGCTATTTGGATCGTCCGTCAATTCCGACCACGCCAGCGCGCCGTCAATGCCGGCAGCATGCTGAAGCGCCAAGGCCAGCCTTGCGACCAGATCACCGACACAAAGCCCCTCGTCGGCGCGTAAAGCGGCAACCCACTCGGACTGTTGAAGCGCAAGCCCCGGCAACACCGCTGCCAGTCTGTCGATCACGGCCGCCCCCAGGCTCCTGAGGGTTTCGGCATAACTCGGTTTGACATCCAGCGTGGACCGGATCACCGCCTCCCGCGCATGAACATTCGGACCGACATAAACCGAAACGGAATCGATATTCATGGGGCATCCTCATCGAACGTCGGGCACGTATCCACGCGAACGCGGTCGGACTTCAGTCGCGCAACGCAGTGGCCTGTATTCCAACACGCGGGGCGATCATCCGCAGTACTAGAGCATCACGAGGAACTCAACAGGGTTAGCCCACGAAGCATTTCCATTCTCGACAGGCGAAGCGAGCGGTTTGGGCCGATAATGCTCTAACCCAGTTCAGGAGGACCTCATGGCGGCCTCGTCAATCGGCCTGATCCAGCAGATGCTGCGCCGACGGCCCGTCATCGGCGCGCCCGTGGCCCACGGCGCCTCCGATCACCTGAAACGCAGTATCGGCACGTTCCAGCTCACGCTGTTCGGGGTCGGCGCAACCGTCGGCACCGGCATCTTCTTCGTGTTGTCCGAGGCGGTTCCAAAAGCCGGTCCCGGGGTTGTCGTCTCATTTGTGATCGCCGGGATCGCAGCAGGACTTGCCGCGCTCTGCTACGCCGAACTCACCTCTGCCGTGCCGGTTTCCGGGTCCAGCTACTCCTACGCCTACATCACTCTCGGCGAGCTGGTCGCAATGGGTGTGGCGGCGTGCCTGCTGCTCGAATACGGCGTGTCCGCCGCCGCGGTTGCGGTGGGCTGGAGTCAGTACGTCAACAAGCTGCTCGACAATTTCTTCGGCCATCATCTGCCCCAGGCCCTTTCCGCTGCGCCGTGGGGTGAGGCATCCCCGGGAATCATCAACCTTCCCGCCGTCGTGTTGGTCTCGTTGTGCGCCTTCCTCCTCATCCGCGGAGCCAGCGAGTCGGCGAAGGTCAACACCGTCATGGTGCTGATCAAGCTGGGCGTTCTGCTCATGTTCTCCGTAATCGCCGCAACGGCTTTCGACGCTGACCGTTTCGCTGAGTTCGCACCCTTCGGTGTCGCCGGTATCAGCGCGGCGGCCGGCACGATCTTCTTCTCTTACATCGGCCTGGATGCGGTGTCCACCGCCGGTGACGAAGTCAAGAATCCTCAAAAGACCATGCCTCGGGCGATCATGGCCGCGCTGGTGACCGTCACAACCGTCTACGTGGTGGTTACCGTGGCCGCACTCGGCGCGCAGCCCTGGCAGGATTTCGAGGACCAGGAAGCCGGCCTGGCCACCATCCTCGACCGGGTCACCTCAAGCCAATACTGGGGCACGGTCTTGGCAGCCGGCGCAGTGATCTCCATCTTCTCGGTCACACTGGTGGTCCTGTACGGCCAGACCCGAATCCTGTTCGCCATGGGCCGGGACGGCCTTTTGCCCCCACTGTTCGCCCAGGTCCACCCGCGCAGCGGGGCTCCGGTGAACAACACCATCATCGTCGCGGTAGTGGTCGGTATTCTCGCCGGCTTCGTCCCACTGCACTATCTGGCTGACATGGTGTCCATCGGCACCCTGGTCGCGTTCGTCGTCGTATCCGTCGGCGTCATCATCCTGCGGGTGCGTGAACCCGATCTACCGCGTGGATTCAAGGTGCCCTTCTACCCCGTGACACCCGTCTTGTCGGTCCTGGCGTGTGGGTACATCCTGATCAGCCTGCCCTGGTACACCTGGCTGGCGTTCTCCGGATGGGTCTCCGTGGTGCTGGTGTTCTACTTCGTCTGGGGCCGCAAGCACAGTGCGTTGAACGATGCGGTGACGGTGTGATCGGTTTCCCGCCAGCCGCCGTCCACGGTGGCGACGTTCTG
>CALFSV010000426.1 GCA_937916485.1 uncultured Paracoccaceae bacterium
CTGATTGAAGCGCGGATCTGGGCCATGCGCTGACGGAACAGAAAGGCCTATTTGCTATTTAACCGCGAGCAACTTCTTGCTTTGAACAAGAAGACTCAGCAGGATTAACTGACAAACCAAGAAAACCATCATGACAGGGGGACTGCCACCATGGGAAAAAGAGATGAGCTTATCGCTCAATACGCCGATGATCTTCGCAGCAAGTGCGGCATGGAACCGGATATGGATCTGTTGCGCAAAGTGACCATTGGCTGTGGCCCGTCGATCTATGATGCTGATGCACAAACGGTCGCCGGTAGCCAGGCGTCAGAGCTTGAAACCGTCAAGAAGAACTTCCTGATGAAGAAGTTGGGCCTGAAAGACGGGCCAGAGCTTATGGAAGCCATCAACAGCGTCATCGAGGTCTACGGCAAGTCCGAGCGGAACAAGTACCGCGCCGTCGTTTACTACATGCTGACAAAGCATTTTGGGAAAGAAGCCATTTACGGCTAATCTTTGTTGGGATCGGGCGCAAAGCGCCCGTCCCAGAAACAACTCATTTTATTCGGATTTGATATTTTCCAGATTTGATTGGGAAAGGCAAAACTGACTATAGTGAGTTTGTCGGCCAGGATGGCCTGACCTTCAGTCGTTCCGGTGTGGGAGTACACGGGGTGAGAATGGAGGGTCAGCCATCGGCTGGCCCTCCTGTTTCCCGAAGGTCATTTGACTAGAATAGGGTCAGTATGACCCCGATGATCGTGCATCCGATCATGGCATAGCCGCCGTCGATCAGGGTCAGCCGAAACGGCTTCATCCCGTAGGCGTTGTTGATCATGATCCAGGGCGCGATAAAGAACAGCCCGATCCCGAGGCCGGACATTAGGCCTTTGCCGACCGTATCAATGGCCGCCATGGCAAAGATGTGCCGCATCATCCCGGCGACGATGATCATGCAAATCGCCGAAAGGACGAATGGCATTGGGCTACCATTGCCCTGGGGGCGCCCATTTTGGTCGCGTGGAATGCCTGCTGCTTCCATCCATGGCTTGGACAGCGCCATGTACCAGATCGCCCCGAACACCCATGAACCGGCGGCGGCTGCCACTATGTTTAAAAGCTCCATGATCTTGCCCTTCCCTCTTTGGCAGGATCATCATTGCCCAGATTTCACACGTCTGTCTTGCCCAATTCGCAGATCACCGCCCATTCCGTATCGGTTACCGGCTGAACCGAGAGGCGCGAATTCTTCACAAGGACCATGTCCGCCAGTCGCGGTTCTGTCTTGATCTCCTCAAGGCTCACCGGCCTTTTCAGTGGCCGAACGGCCCGGATATCCACGCAATCCCAGCGCGGATCGTCCGTGGTGCTGTCGGGATGGGACAGGGCGCAGACCTCAACAATCCCGACAATCTCGAGTCCGCTTCGGGAATGGTAAAAGAACCCCAAATCGCCCAGTTGCATGGCGCGCATGTTGTTGCGGGCCTGGTAGTTGCGGACCCCGCCCCATTCTTCGCCTTCGGGTCCCTTGGCCACTTGGTCGTCCCAGCCCCAGACCTCGGGTTCGGATTTGAATAGCCAATGGGCCATCAGCCGATCACCCGGTTCCAATGCTCGATCCGGACGGATGAGAACAGGCCTGCATTGGCATAAGGGTCGTTTTCAGCCCAAACCTCGGCCGCTGCCCGATCGGCCACATCGAGCACGATAAGTGATCCGGTCATATCGCCTGCCGCATCCAGAAACGGCCCGGCCTGAGTGACGACGCCGCTGCTTTTGAGGTAGGCAAGATGGGCGTCCCGATTGGATTTGCGCACCTCAAGGTGGCCGGGTTTGTCGGTGCAGATCAGGGAAAAGAGCGGCATTTCATTCCTCTTTCAGGGGTCGGTTCAATAGAGTTTGCATGGCGTCCGCGACACTGTAGCGGCCCTCGACCAGTCCCGCCACCTGGGCGCTGATCGGAAGATCAAGATCCTGCGCTGTGGCCAAGGCAGAGACAGCTCGGGCGGTCGCCACACCTTCGACGGTGGTGGACGGGTCAAAGCCAGCGCCTTGGCCCATCACCAGCCCGTAGCGATAGTTTCGCGACAGGTCAGACGTACAGGTCAGCACGAGATCACCAAGCCCGGACAGACCCATCAGCGTTTCCGCTCGTGCCCCAAGATGTGCGCCAAGGCGCTGCATCTCTGCAAAGCCCCGGGTCATGAGGGCGGCGCGGGCGCTGTCGCCCATTCCTGTCCCGATGCAGGCCCCGCAAGCGATGGCCATCACGTTCTTCAAGGCCCCACCAAGCTCCGCCCCGATAATGTCGGTCGTCCGATAAAGCCGAAGGGTCGGCACCGCCAATGCCGCCTGTAGCCGGGCACCCGTTGGGTCGTCCTGACAGGCAAGGGTCAGCGCAGTCGGCAATCCCTTTGCGATATCGGCGGCAAAGCTGGGCCCGGTCAGAACGGCGGGCATGGCATCAGGCACGGCCTGCGAAATGATAGCTGTCGGTCCGACCAGCCGGGTCATGTCGATCCCCTTGCAGCAGGCAACCAGCGGTTTCCCCCGTAGCGCACTGGAATGGGACGACAGAAAACCGGCCAGCGCCTGCATCGGCATGGCCAGCAGGATCGTGTCAAAGGCGGCCAGACCGTCAAACCCTGCGCTGACGGCGAGGTTTTGCGGCAGGGTTATGCCCGGCAACCTTTTCGCATTGCGCGTCGTCGCCATGCGGTCGATCTCATCGCCTTCGCGCCCCAATAGGGTGACAGACCGGCCCGCATCGGCAAGGACCACCGCCAGGGCGGTTCCAAACGCGCCCGCGCCAACGATGCCGATCTTCATGCCTTGGCCCCTTTGCGTCCTGCCCCAAGCATGGGCGCCGCGTTGCTATCCAATGGCCAGCGCGGGCGGGCGGACAGGCTCAGGCCATCCCGGTCGCCAAGGGCGAACCGTTCGATCCCGGCATGGGCGATCATGGCGGCATTGTCGGTGCAAAGCGCGAGCGGAGGGGCGAGGAAAGCCACCTCCGAAACACTGCACAACGCCTCGAGCGCCGCCCGGATGCTTTGGTTTGCCGCCACCCCGCCTGCAACGGCAAAGGCAGGACCGGATGGGCGCAGGGCGAGGTATTCGTCGATCGCGCGTCGCGACTTTTCGGTCAGGATGTCGGTCACGGCCAGTTGAAAGCTGGCCGCAAGATCGGCCTGATCCTGTTTCCGCAACCCGCCCTGTTCTGCAACAGCAGCATCGCGGGCCCGCAAAAGCGCCGTCTTGAGCCCCGAAAATGACATGTCGCAGCCGGGGCGGTCCAGCAGGGGGCGGGGCAGGGGAACCCGCTTCGGGTCACCGGACCGGGCTGCCTTTTCAACCTCTGGCCCGCCCGGCTGGGGCAGGCCCAAAAGGCGTGCGGTCTTGTCAAACGCCTCTCCGGGTGCGTCGTCTATGGTGCCGCCAAGACGACGGAAGCTGTCTGGCCCTTCAACGATAAGAAACTGGCAATGCCCACCCGACACCAGAAGCATCAGGTAAGGAAAATCGAGCCCGTCCGTCAGCCGCGGCGTCAGGGCATGGCCAGCCAGATGGTTCACCCCGATCAGGGGAAGGCCGGTCGCCGCGGATAGGCCTTTGGCGCACATGACACCCGCAAGAACACCGCCGATCAGGCCCGGCCCTGCCGTCACGGCGATCCCGTCAATCTGGGAAAGGGTGAGGCCCGCCAAACCAAGGGCCTGTTCGACGCAAAGATCGACCCTTTCAGCATGGGCACGAGCCGCGATTTCGGGGACGACGCCACCAAATTCGGCATGAAGGGTCGTTTGACCCTCGACCACGCTGGACAGGATCGTTGACCGGCCGTCGATATGACGCACCACCGCCGCAGCGGTGTCATCACAGCTTGATTCAATGCCAAGAAGGGTAAGCGTCTGCGCCATGCCGGTTCCGGTTGCGTCCTGATGGTCAGCAGGTAACACTGGCCTGCGTCCGGAACAATGGCAGGACCAGAGGGAGGGTCAGATGCAGACGGCCCCGATCCTGTTGATAACACGTCCTGCTGCCGACGGGGAAAGGTTGGCAAGGGCCGTCGCAGCCCAATGCCCGGTTCTTTTCGACACGATCTATTCGCCAGTGATTAGGATCGTCGATGAACCCATCGTAGTTGATGCGCCTCCGGCGGGACTAGTCCTGACGTCGGCAAACGGCGCTTTGGCGGCCGGGCGGTTGCCCGAACTGGCCGGCCTGCCTGCCTGGTGCGTCGGCGATCATACGGCAGATGTCGCGCGTCAGCACGGCCTCAAAGCCATCTCTGCCGGGCGGGATGCAGATGCCCTTGTCCGCCTCATTCTGGACCAACGCCCCTTTGGCCCCCTGCTGCACCTGCATGGGGCACATGTGCGGGGCAACGTCGCAACAAGAATCATCGCCGGGGGGATCCCTTGCCAGTCTGCCATCGCCTACCGACAAGAGGCGCAGGTCCTGAGCGACTCGGCGCTAAGTGCTTTGAATGGGGATCGCCCAGTGATTCTTCCGGTGTACTCGCCCCGCACTGGCCGGATTATTGCGCAACAGGGCCCTTTTTCTGCGCCACTTCATATTGTGGCAATTAGTGCCGCAACGGCAGAAACCTGTCGTGCATTGCGCCCCAAGACGCTTCAACAGGCCCTCAACCCCGATTCCATGACCATGATCGAGGAGATCCTCAAATTATTGATCAGTCAGCAATTGTAGCCTTCCGCTTGAGGGCACAGATTGAGCGGGCTAGGTTAGGCAGGTGCGTGACGTCTTTCATGCACGAGCGATAAGGGGGCCAAGGTGGCGAATTCGAGAAAGTCCAAGGCATCGACCGAAGCCGACCCCAAACCCGCGGACGACATCCACGACGCGGTGGTCGTTGCGGATGATGCGGTCGACCCAGAGGGCCAGGACACGGAAGCGTCGGATTCGGGCGAGCTGGAACCCCAAGCGGACGTCCGAGACGACGTGACCAACGACCTTGATGATACCAAGCCGGAGTATGCTGAGGATGAGGTAGAAACCGCCTTGTCCGACCCTCAGGAAGAGGGTGCCGATTCCGAGAACATGCCTACCGACCCTGATGTTAATGAGCCCACGGCCGAGGACCTTTCGGTTCAAGAGCCATCCCCCGAATTCGTGGCCAAGGCAGAGCCGGCCCCTCAGGTGACGGTTCAGAAAGTGGGGCTTTTGCCACTTGTCCTTGGTGGCGTCATTGCGGGCGGTCTGGGTTTTGGTGCCGCTTACCTTACGTTTGGACAACAGGGGCAGGACCTGACAACCGAATTTTCGGCCAGGTTATCGGCGCTTGAGGCGCAGGTTTCCGACCTTCCAACGGACGTGCCTGACATTGCCCCGGTCGAGGCCGCTGTGGCAGCGACCCGGGATGATCTGTCCACCCAGATTGCTGAAATCTCGACATCGGTTGACGCCCAAATTGCGGCCTTTGACGAACGGTTGACCGAGGTCGAGCGGGCGCCTTCCGTTGATGGAACGCTTGCCGAAAGTGCAATCGCATCATGGGAGCAGGAGCTTGACCTTCTGCGCGCCGAGATTGCGGCGCAGCAAGGTCGGATGCAGGACATCGCCACTTCGGCCCAGTCCGAGCTGGACGCAACTCGCGCCGCGGCAGAGGCCGTGGAACAGAACGCCGCAGAGGCTGCCCAGCAGGCTGTGGCAAGGGCCGCGCTTGCACGGGTTCAGGTGGCTCTGGATTCGGGTACCCCTTTTGACGCTGCCCTTGCGGACCTTGCAGCAAGCGGGACCGAAATACCCGATGCGCTATCCTCCATTGCGGAAGCTGGCGTTCCAACGATTGCCGCCCTGCGCGAGGAATTTCCTGCGGCCGCCCGTGCGGCGCTGTCTGCCGCGCGGAGCGAAGGTCTTGCCGATACCAATGCCAACGCCCTGACGGCGTTCTTGCGCAATCAGCTGGACGTTCGGTCGGTCGTGCCAAAGGATGGGGATGACCCGGACGCGATCCTGTCGCGGGCCGAAGCTGCCTTGGCGGACAGTCGACTGACCGATGCGCTGGCCGAGGTTGCCAGCCTTCCCGAGGTCGCACGTGGCGAGATGTCCAGCTGGGTCGGCATGGCCGAAGCGCGTGCTGCCGCCATGTCTACCGTCGAATCAATTGCCCAAACACTTAACAACTGAAGGCTTTGCCGATGCTCTGGTCCCTGATCAAAATCCTTGCCTTCGTGACAGTCGTCACTGCTGCCACCTTCGGAGCGGCTCAGTTGATGGAAGTGTCCGGCGGGGCCGTGGTTACGGTAGCCGGGATCGAGCTGTCGCTGAGTCCGCTTCAGCTTACCCTTGGGTTCATCGTTCTGATCTTTCTCGTATGGTTGTCCTTGCAGGCCATTGGCTTTGTCGTGGCCGTCTTGCGCTTCATCAACGGGGATGAAACGGCCATTTCCCGCTATTTCTCGCGCAACCGCGAACGGCGCGGGTTCGAAGCCTTGTCCGAGGGTATGATGGCGCTCGCCTCAGGCGAAGGGGCGCTAGCCATGGCCAAAGCGTCCAAGGCCGAACGTTATCTTGATCGGCCCGACCTGACGAACCTCCTGATCGCCCAGGCGGCGGAACAGTCTGGAGACCGCAAGAAGGCCGAGGCGACCTACAAGCTTTTGTTGCAGGACGAAAAAACCCGATTTGTAGGTGTTCGGGGCATCATGAAACAGCGCCTAGAAGATGGTGACACCGAGACTGCGCTCAAGCTTGCGCAAAAGGCGTTCGAGCTCAAGCCGAAGCATGCGGAAACACAGGACGTGCTTCTGCGGCTGCAGGCCGAAAGCCACGATTGGGCCGCCGCCCGTGTCACATTGGGGCAAAAGCTCAAGTCCGGAACCCTGCCGCGAGACGTTCACAAGCGGCGCGATGCGATCTTGGCGCTGTCCGAAGCCAACGATATCCTGTCCGAGAAAAGCAGCATCGAGGCGCGTGAATCCGCGATCGAAGCAAACAGGCTTTCCCCCGACCTTATCCCCGCTGCCGCGATGGCCGCGCGCGGATACATCGAGGCAGGCAACAAGCGGTATGCAACGAGGGTCATCAAGAAGGCCTGGGAAGTTTCGCCGCACCCCGATCTTGCAGGCGCATTCGCCGAAATCGAGCCTAAGGAAGACCCGAAAGCCCGGCTGAAACGGTTCTCGGTCTTGACGCGTCTGCGGCCGGAACACTCCGAGACCAAGATGCTTTTGGCCGAACTCAACATCGCCGCCGAAGATTTCCCGGCAGCCAAACGGGACCTGGGAGACCTTGTCAATTCAGCGCCAACAGCCCGAAACCTGACCCTGATGGCTGCGATCGAACGCGGAGAAGGTGCAGATGATGCCGTCGTGCGCGGTTGGCTGGCACGGGCGCTCACTGCGCCGCGTGGTCCGCAATGGGTCTGCGACAATTGCCAGCACATCCACGCGAACTGGGGACCGGTCTGCACCAACTGCCATGGGTTCGACACCCTAAGCTGGCGGACGCCACCAATGAGCGAAGTCGCGATGCCCGGTGGAACTGAGATGCTGCCGCTGATCGTGGGTCCATCGGCAACCGAGGTTGAGGAGGCCGACGCCCCTGAGGCCGAAGTATTGGCAGACACGGACGTCGTATCAACCTCGGACGGCCCGCCCACAAAATAGGTCTTTCACCCTGAATAGGGCGATGTTAAGAGCGCATCGGTGGCCGCTGTAGCTCAGCTGGTAGAGCACGTCATTCGTAATGATGGGGTCGGGGGTTCGAGTCCCTTCAGCGGCACCAGATAAAGCAACTAAACTGTTGTTTTTATTGAAAAGTTTTACTTACAGATTTATCGTTATCCCCCTAATTATCCACCCTGCAGCGTTTGATGAACGGGCGAGGCTAGCATGATATGAGTTGTTTTGTGAAACGAAGCTGACCAATGGGGTGGCTTGCAGGAGGGCCATCTATTGCTGGCTGCAACGATACTAATTTGTGCGTCTCTCACGGCGGTTGATGGCGATACGGTCAAGTGTGATGGCGTCAACCTCAGGCCCATGGGTAATGGGGCTCCGGATGTATCCGGCTTTGACACACCAGAGATCAGGGGTGAAAAATGTGCAGAGGAGGAGCGGCTTGGTCTGCTGGCAAAGGAGCGTATGTCAGAGTTTCTGATGGTGGAGGGGCTAGTGGTCGAGGACAGCGGCATCGAAGATTTCTATGGCCGACCTCTTGTTGTGTTGCGACTGCCAGATGGGTCCACGGTCGGACAAAGGTTGATTGAGGAAGGATATGCTCGGGAGTGGTTTCCCGGCTATCAGGCCAACTGGTGCAACGTGAACGCAAGCTAGTCTTA
>CALFSV010000427.1 GCA_937916485.1 uncultured Paracoccaceae bacterium
TCAGGCGCTAGGCCTGACACGGCAAAGGGTTGTCAGGCGCTAGGCCTGACACGGCCGCCCCTAGTCGAAGGCCCCAGTGGCGCGTCCGAGCAACATAAAGGCCCGGGCGGTGCGGGTTTCGGACATGTCCACGATTTCTTCGTCGGAAGCCTCAACCTCGAGCGCCGTAAGTGTCCTGTCGAAAAGCCGAAGGAAATGGTGGGCCGAATCCCGAAAGATCGTATCCTCGCGCATCCGCCCTGCTGTCAGTGCGAGTGAGGACCGGTCGCGGATGCCACCCAGGCTTGCCACCGCCCGGCCCCTTTCACCCTTGGCAAAGCGACGCCAAACCTCTGGGCGGGCGCGATCAGGGCGCAGGTCGTCCATGTAGATACCATCCTGGCTAAGCAAGGTCAGCACATCCTGGCTTGCCTGGATAAGTTGGCGGGCGGTACGGTCCCGCAAGGCACGACGCAAAGCACCAAAGCCTTCCTTGTCATTCTCGTTGTCGGGAAAGTTCATGGCCCGGATCAGGTCGTCTCTCGATAATGGGGGGCCGATCTCTTCGACAGGCGTTCCAAGGGCAAGCACGGGCTGTTCTTCCACGGTCGTTCTGCGCGGCGTCGAAGAGGGCGTCGGCAAAGCAGGCCGCGCCGCTTGGCGCGACGAGGTGAAGGTTGCCAACACCGCCTCGGTTTGTTTGGTGCTTTGCGCGATCTCAGCCAGCTTCTTTTCGACTTCGGACGCCACTTCAGGCTTTATCGCAATGCGGTCATGTCCTTGCCGGTCGGCCTGGATCGCAAGGCGGAGGACATCGATTGTTGATTGCAGCCTGCGACTTTCCTCACGCATCACGCGGCCGGTGCGAACTACAGCGGCAGCCAACCAGACTAGCGCCACTGGCATAAGGATTGTGAGCCAGGTCATGACGATTTGCAGGCCGGCCATTGAACCGTCGTCTGACGCCTCGGCAAAGAACACGAAGAAGGCGCCAATACCCACAAGCCATAGCAGACTGAGCATGATGGCAATCAATTCGCCCGACGAAACGCCATCGAACTCGCGCGGAGCAAGAGCCAGATTCTGCCGCTCCATCTTGGTTTGCTTCTCTGCCATATCAGGCCCCTGGCACCTTAGAATAATCTCAATGGCAGGCCGGGCGCGGACGCCCGGCTAGCGAAAGGTAACCTGAAGAATTTCGTAGCTGCGCTCGCCCCCGGGGGTCCGCACTTCGACGCTGTCGCCCTCTGTCTTTCCGATCAAGGCCCGCGCCAACGGCGATTTGATGTTCAAACGTCCGTTTTCGATGTCGGCCTCGTATTCGCCGACGATCTGGTAGGTCTTTTCCTCGTCAGTGTCCTCATCGACCAAGGCGACGGTCGCACCGAACTTGATAGAGCCAGACAGCTTGGAGGTGTCGATCACATCGGCAAGCGAAATTGCGCCCTCCAGCTCTTTGATCCTGCCCTCGATAAAGGACTGTTTTTCCTTTGCCGAGTGGTATTCGGCATTCTCGGACAGATCACCATGGGCTCGCGCCTCGGCAATAGCCGCGATGATCGCCGGTCGCTCTACCGACTTGAGCGTCTTCAGCTCAACATTCAGGGCGTCATAGCCGGCCTTGGTCAGCGGTATCTTGTCCATTACTCTCGCCCTTTGCGCGTCACATCGGAGGTGTCTAGCAACTTCGATCACAGAACCCAAGATCACAGGAATAAGTTAGCGAGAACTTGTCAACTCCTGCCACGTCAGGTGAGCGGCAGGTGGTCGCGGTATGGGGATTTAACGCGATGTCCTGATTGCCCGAACCGCCCGGCTAAGTTAACCCCTCATGTCAGGGACCCGACGGCAACGAGGATGGACGTATGACCGAGATAGTACGCGAGGCAATGGAATACGATGTGGTGATCGTGGGGGCTGGCCCGTCTGGTCTTTCAGCTGCCATTCGTCTGAAGCAACTGGATGCCGACCTCAGCGTTGTTGTTCTGGAAAAGGGGTCCGAGGTCGGTGCGCACATCCTGTCCGGCGCCGTTCTGGATACTTCAGGGCTCGACCGTCTGATGCCTGACTGGAAGGAAAAAGGCGCGCCCGTCACCGTCCCTGTGCGGGAAGACCGGTTCTACATGTTGGGCGAGGGTGGCCAACTGCGCATCCCTAATGCCCTGATGCCCCCGTTGATGAGCAATCATGGCACCTACATCGTGTCGATGGGCAACGTCTGCCGCTGGATGGCCGAACAGGCCGAAGAGATGGGCGTAGAGATCTTCCCCGGCATGTCCTGCTCGGAACTCGTCTATGCCGAGGACGGCAGCGTCAAAGGCGTCGTCGCGGGCGAGTTTGGCAAGAACGCGGACGGCACCCATGGTCCGAACTACGAACCGGGGATGGAGTTGCATGGCAAGTACGTCCTACTGGGCGAGGGCGTCCGCGGATCGCTGTCCAAGCAGGTCATCGCCAAATTCGGACTTGATGATGATCACGACACCCAGAAGTACGGTCTGGGGATGAAAGAACTTTGGGAGATTGATCCCGCCAAGCACCATGAAGGCCGCGTGACCCATACCATGGGCTGGCCGCTCGGCAGCAATGCCGGGGGCGGATCGTTCATCTACCATCTTGAAAACAATCAGGTCTACGTCGGATTTGTCGTTCACCTGAACTACAAGAACCCGCATCTTTTCCCCTACATGGAATTCCAGCGGTTCAAGCACCATCCGATGGTGGCCGAGCTTTTGAAGGGCGGCAAGCGCATTGCCTACGGCGCCCGTGCCATCACCGAAGGCGGCTGGCAGTCGATGCCCGACACCGCGTTTCCGGGTGGGGCGCTGCTTGGCTGTTCTGCCGGGATGGTCAATGTCCCCCGGATCAAGGGCAACCACAACGCCATGCTGTCCGGCATCCATGCCGCAGAGGCGGCCCATGCCTCCATCAAGGCCGGTCGTTCTGGCGACACCCTGACCGACTATGACAAGGCTGTGCGCGAAGGGCCAATTGGGGCCGACCTCAAAAAGGTGCGCAACGTCAAGCCGCTTTGGTCAAAGTACGGTCTTCTGGCCTCACTGGGGCTGGGCGGCTTTGACATGTGGACGAACAACCTTTTTGGGCTATCGCTTTTGGGGACGCTGAAGCATGGCAAATCTGACGCGGATTCAACCGAAAAGGCTGTCCGACACACGCCCATCGACTATCCAAAGCCTGATGGAACCTTGTCCTTTGACCGCCTGACGAATGTGGCGTTCTCTTTTACCAACCACGAGGAAAGCCAACCGGCCCACCTGCGCTTGGCCGACAAGGACGTGCCGGTTATGACCAACCTGAGGGACTATGCCGGACCATCGGCCCGCTATTGCCCCGCCGGTGTCTATGAGTTCGTCGGGGAAGGGTCCGAGACCCGGTTCCAGATAAACTTTCAGAACTGCGTCCACTGCAAGACCTGCGACATCAAGGATCCAAGCCAGAATATCACCTGGACAGTTCCCCAAGGTGGTGACGGACCGAACTACCCGAACATGTGATGAGCAAAAGGGCGCCGGAAACGGCTTCGGTGCCCTTTCTTTCCGGTCATTCGATTGCCCTTGCCGTCGCCAAAGCCTACCCTTGGTTCAAAAGATATGGGCAGGAGACGGCAGACCATGACCAAACGGATCCTTTACAGTTTTGCCCTGATTTGCGTCCTCGCACCGCTGCCGACGACCGTATCGGCCGAGGTGAACGCAGGGGCGTATCTGGCCGGAAATTCGGCTGCGGGTGAAAATGATTTCATGGCAGCGGCGACCTGGTTCGCCCAAGCCCTAAGTGCTGATCCAGGCAATCCGGCGCTGATCGAGAACCTGATCGCATCGCGCATCGGCGTGGGCGATCCTTTGGGTGCAGTGGACGTGGCCCAGGCCGCAAGAAGCGCCGGGATCGAAAGCCAGCTTGGCAACATGGTCCTTGCCGCTGACGCGGCTATCCGGGGCGACTGGTCGGAAATCTTTGATGCCCACGAGGCCGGTCATGTGATCAGCCCCCTTGTTGATGGCCTGACCCGGGGTTGGGCCTTTGTCGGCCTGGGCCGAATGGACCAGGCTCTCGTGGCCTTTGACGAGATGATCGAAACACGGGGGCTGCGCAGCTTTGGCCTCTATCACAAGGCGCTGGCGCTTGCGTCCGTCGGTGATTTCGAAGCGGCGCAAGCTATCCTGTCGCTGCCCCCTGAAGAAGGGCTTCCGCGCAGCCGCAGATCGATCATTGCCTACGCCCAAATCCTGAGCCAGCTGGGCCAGAACGATCAGGCGATTGCTCTGCTCAATGCCGCCTTCGGAGGTAATTCGGACCCCTATCTGGATACCCTTCGCGAACGCTTGTCCGGGTCGGAGGCAATTCCTTTCAACATGGTTCCCAGTGCGCGGGAGGGGCTGGCAGAGGTCTACAACTCGGTCGCGCTTGTCCTGCAGGCCGACACGCCAGAGGCCTATGTCCTGCTTTATGCCCGGATCGCTCAGACCCTTAGCCCACGAGACGCCGAGGTCGCTATCCTTTCGGCCACGCTGCTTGAAAGTCTGGGCAACTACGATTTGGCCAATGCTGCTTATACGCTTGTCCCACAGGACGATCCGGCCTTCCATCAGGCCGAGCTTGGCAGGGCAGAGGTCCTGCGTAAGGACGGTCAGGTCGACCGGGCAATCGAGGTCCTTCAACAGTTGGTCCGGGCCTTCCCAGAATATCCGATGGGCTTTGCTAACCTGGGCGACACTCTGCGCCGGGCAGAAAGGCTACCCGAAGCAGGTGAGGCCTACTCCAAGGCCTTGGCCCTGATGCCACAAACCGACCCAAGATTGTGGTTCGTTTATTACATGCGCGGTATCACCAACCATCTGACAGACCAATGGCCCGCCGCCGAAGCAGATTTCCGCGCTGCCCTCGCCCGTAACCCAAACCAGCCGCAGGTCCTGAACTACCTTGGATACTCCCTCGTCGAACGCGGCGAGAAACTGGACGAGGCGCTGGAAATGATCGAGCGTGCGGTGCGGGAAGCGCCTCAGAACGGGGCTATTGTGGACAGCCTTGGCTGGGCCCTGTTTGTCCTTGGCCGGGTCGAAGAATCGGTCGAACCGATGGAACGCGCGGCCGAGCTTGAGCCCGTCGATCCGGTGGTCAACGATCACCTCGGGGACGTTTATTGGAGCGTTGGGCGCATTCTCGAAGCGCGCTTTCAATGGAACCGCGCCCTGTCCTTTGACCCGCCCCCAGAAGAGGCAGTCCGCATCCGTCGCAAGCTTGAGATAGGGTTGGACGCAGTCCTGATGGAAGAGGCGGACCCAAGTGCCCTGAACATGTCACAGGACCTATGATATGGAACCGGGCCGTCCGGGACATGCACCGGCCAAGATAAATCTGACCCTCCATATCACGGGCCAGCGGCCAGACGGGTACCACCTTCTCGACAGTCTCGTTGTGTTTGCGGGTCTGGGCGATCAGATCGAGGCAACACTGTCACGCGATCTGACGCTGGCAGTCTCAGGGCCTTTTGCGGCAGGCGTTCCAACCGACGGGCGCAACCTTGTCCTTAAGGCGGCCGAAGCGCTTCGGTCCGCGCGGGGCGTGACGCTGGGGGCGGCGATCCGCCTGACCAAGGCCCTTCCCCATGCCGCGGGACTGGGAAGCGGGTCCTCGGACGCAGCGGCGACCCTGGCGTTGCTGGCACAACTATGGAACGTGGCGCCGCTGGCAGACGATGATCCGGCGGTCCTGGCACTGGGCGCCGATGTGCCTGTCTGCCGCCATGCGCCGGCGCCCGTCCGAATGCGGGGCATTGGCGAAGACCTGAGCGCCGCACCGACGCTGCCGCCCTGCGGCCTTGTCTTGGTCAATCCCGGTGTCGCCGTGCCAACAGCAGAGGTGTTCCGCACCCTACCCTCCCGGAACAATCCCCCAATGGCGGACATCCCGGCGGGGATGGATTACGCTGCCTTCTGCGGTTGGCTGAACACCCAGCGCAACGACATGCTCGCTCCGGCCGCACATATTGCCCCGGAAATCGAAACGGCCCTGACGCAGCTTCGGAGGCATCCGCTTGTTGGGGCCGCTGTCATGTCGGGATCAGGGGCAACCTGTGTAGCGCTGGTCCCCGACATGGGTGCTGCCCGACGGGTCAGCCGGGCCGTTCAGATCAGTCATATGGGCTGGTGGACAGCGCCTGCCCCCTTGCTGGGCTGACAGATCAGACGAGGCGGGCGACCACGTAGTCAGCCAGATCGCGCAGCATATCGCGCAGATCATGGGCGGGAACGTCATCCAATGCAGCCTTGGCCTTGGCCGCCCAGTCAATGGCGTCCTGGCGGGTCCTGTTAAGGGTGTCGTGACGTGTCAACAGAGCAAGGGCAGTCTCAAGATCGCCGTCGGCCACCTTGCCCTTGCCAATGGTGCGGGCCCAGAACGCCTGCTCTTCGTCATTGGCAGCGGCAATGGCGCGGATGACGGGCAGGGTCAGCTTGCCTTCCCGGAAATCATCGCCGATGTCTTTGCCGGTGGCGGCGGTGCCGCCATAGTCGAGCAGATCGTCGACAATCTGGAACGACACGCCCAGGGCATCGCCATAGGCAAACAGTGCCTTCACGACCGCCTCGTCCGCCCCTGCGATAACACCCCCGACCTCGGTCGCGGCAGAAAACAGCGCCGCCGTTTTGCCCCTCACGACCTTGAGGTAGATGTCCTCGGTGGTTTCAAGATTGCGGGCAGCGGTCAGCTGCAACACCTCGCCCTCGGCAATCGTGGCGGCGGCATTGGCCAGGATATCAAGGACCCGCAGCGACCCTGTTTCGACCATCAACTGAAAGGAGCGGGCAAAAAGGTAGTCGCCCACCAAGACTGAGGATGTGTTGTCCCAAAGCAGGTTTGCTGTCGGGCGGCCGCGCCGTTGGTTGCTTTCGTCGACCACGTCGTCGTGAAGCAGGGTCGCGGTGTGAATGAACTCTACCGTAGAGGCCAGGTGGATATGAAACGGGCCGTCATAGCCACACAACCGGGCCGCCGCCAGGGTCAGCATCGGGCGCAACCGTTTGCCCCCGGCCTCGACCAGATGGGCGGTGACTTGCGGTATGCGCGGCGCATGCTCGGACGCCATACGCGCCCGGATCATGGTGTTCACCTGCTCCAGATCCCCGGCAAGGGCCTGGGCCAGACGTTCATGTGGTTTGGTAGCAGCGGAATCGAGGCCCATTTTCAGATCGTCACTTCCTCGACAAAGGCCGCAAGAGACCTTAGCTGATTATTTATGAGAGAGCTTTTGCGCACCAACGACCCTACCGTCATCGCCTTTGCCAAAGCCCTGCTGAACGGCGAGGGTATAGACTGCTTTGAAATGGACGTAAATATGAGCGTCCTCGAAGGGTCCATCGGCATTTTGCCGCGCCGCCTGATGGTGCGAGACGGCGATCTCGAAGAGGCTGAGCAGGCGATGCGGGACAATGACATCGACCTCGGCCGGTAGGCCCGACACCACCGATTTGACCGACGACGCCTTTCTGGGCGGCCAGTTGAGGTTGCTGCAACCGCGCAAGGGGTACCGGGCCGGTGTCGACCCCGTTCTGCTGGCCGCTTCTGTAAATGCCCTCGCTGGCGACACCGTTTTGGAACTGGGATGCGGGGCCGGGGCTGCGATGCTGTGCCTTGCCACCCGGGTGCCCGGAGTGGCCTTGTGCGGGATAGAGCTTCAGCCTGACTATGCCGACCTTGCCCGGCAAAATGCCCTTCGGAATGGTATTGAGGCGGTGGTCCATGACGCGGACCTGCGCACCCTTCCGGCAGAAGTCAAAGCCCAGAGGTTCAACCATGTCATCGCCAACCCCCCCTACTACGGGCGGGACAGGGGCAGCGCCTCGCTAGATCCGGGGCGCGATATTGCCTTTGCCGGTCAGACACCACTTTCCGACTGGATCGCCGCTGCGGCGCGTCGGCTAGCGCCTCGGGGATGCTTCACCTTGATCCAGCGCGCCGAACGGTTGCCCGAGATCCTGGCAGGGCTGGAAGGTCGACTAGGCTCGGTCGTGGTACTCCCCTTGGCGGGCCGCACGTCGCGTCCAGCCGATCGGGTGATCGTTCAGGCCAGCAAGGAAGGGCGCGCACCCTTCCGCCTTTTGGCGCCGCTGATTCTCCATGAAGGGACCAATCATCTGGCCGATCGCGACGATTATGCCCCTCAAGTGGCGGCCATCCTGCGCGACGCCGCGGCGCTGACACAGTTCAATTAAGCTTTGCACAACCTTTAGGCGAAACACTGCTAGTTGTCGCATGCGCTACGAAGCCACGTGACAGAATTGTAAAAGTGTGGTGCACTTTGTTTGCTGCCAAGTGACACCTAAACAGGAGGACCATCATGAGCGTGATGTCGCATGTCGAGGAACTTTGGAAGAAGCATCAGAGCCTGTCAGAAGCTGTGGAGGCTGCCCAGCGTAGCCCTGCGGTGAATGATTTTGAAATCGCCAAGATGAAGAAACAAAAGCTTCACCTGAAGGAAGAAATCACTCGTCTGTCGACGCACTGATCAGGGGACCACGCGCGCTTGCCCATGCGGCAAGCGCGGCACCGGTCGTAATCAGTGCCGCAGCCAGAAACAGGCTGCTGGACGGCGCAGAAACCCCGAATGCCACAAGCACAAGGGTCGACAACAGCGGCGCGGCATAGGACGCGACGCCCAAGAGCTGGATGTCCCCCCGCTTGACCCCGACATCCCACAAGAAGAAGGCCAGTCCCACCGGGCCAAGGCCAAGGCCGATCATGGCCGCCCAGCCCCTGCCTGTTTCTGGCCAAGCCGTCGTTTCAAGCGCAAGGTGCGCAACAAGCGACAAGGCGGCCGAGGCCAGGCAGAACACCGTCACACTGGCCGTCGGCACGGCACCAAAGCCGCGCGACACCACCGAATAGGTTGACCAGAACAGCGCACACAAAAGCGCCAAACCGTAGCCGGGCAGGTTCGCGACTGTGAACCCGTTGCCGCCCGTCGACACGATCAAGGCCGCCCCGGCAAAGCTGACTATGGCCCCGAGGATATGCCCCGCTCGCAGCCGTTCCCCCGGCAAAAGGCCCGAGAACAAGACAATCAGCAGCGGCCAGAGATAGGCGATCAACCCCGCCTCTGCCGGAGGCGCCATCCGCAGGGCGGAAAAGTACAGAAGATGGTAGCCAAAAAGACCCGCCGTCCCGAACAGGTAGACCCTCGCGGGCACCCGACGCAGCGCCCCAAGCGTGCCCGATGCGATAGACCAGACAAGGCCAACCGCGCCACCAAGGACAAAGCAGACCGCGTTCAACTGCAAAGGAGGAACCGGGGCCGATTTCACCGTCAGCACAGCCAGAAGAGCCCAGAGCAGGACTGCGCCAAAGCCGATCAGGCTCGCCAAGGGTCGGGTCACTTTGCATCCTTTGCAAAGACGCGGGTGGCGGTCAGCGGCTCGATGTCCGAAACCTCGCTTGCCACCCACTCGATGAACTGCGCGATCTGGGGGCGCGTCTCGCTCCCCTTTTGGCAGACGATGCGATAGGCGGCATTGGTCCGCAGGGTCAAGGCGAAAGGCATCACAAGCCTCCCTTCACGCAGGGCCCGTTCGGTCATCGACACCCGGCCCATGATGGCCCCCGCCCCGGAAATTGCGGCATTGACCGCATGATCTGCCTGGCTGAACCGAACGCCCCCCTCGGGCGGGGGTGGCAGTCCCGCAGCGGAGAACCATCCCGGCCACCCCACTGACGGGCCCAGAAACGCGACATCGTCCTGATGCAACAGTGGCAGACGGGCAAGGTCGGCCGGCTGGACCAACCCTTCTGCCAACGCCGGGGCGACCATCGGCGTCAACCACTCATCAATGATCTTGCGGGAGTACAGCCCCCGATCGTCGCCCTGTCCAAAGCGGATGGCCACGTCGACCTCGTCCCTGTCGAAATCCATCAGCCGCAGACTGGCAGAAAACCTTAGCTCAATCTCGGGGTGGGCCGTAGCAAAGGCAAACATCCGCGGGGCAAGCCATTGGGCCGTGAACCCCGGACCCGCCGTAACCGTCAAGGTCCGGGTATCGCCCAAACGACGGGCGGCCCGCCAGGCGGCCGTCAGCGTGGCAAAGCCATTTGCCGCCCCGGGGGCCAAAGCGCGGCCAGCCGCCGTCAGCTCGACCGCGCGGTTAAGGCGGCGAAAGACCGGCTGGCCCAAATGCTCTTCAAGGGACTTGATCTGAAACGACAGCGCGGCGGGGGTCACGTTGAGTTCGGCGGCCGCAGCAGCAAACGACATGTGCCGGGCGGCGGCATCAAAGGCCCGAAGGGCAGTCAAAGGAGGGAGACGGTCGCTCATTTCAGAACAGTATTACTTAACTGAGAATCTGGAAAGTCTCGTTTGTAATGTTGCGTGAAAAGGCCCATCTTGGGTACAGAACAGCAATACTTATCCGAATGGAGAGACAAGATGATCAAGGCAAGCGCACAGGCCCGCACCCGGAACGCAATCGACCGCGCCCACGATGAGCGCGCCCGGGCAGTTCAGGCCGCCTTTAATTGGCTGATTGGTCGGACCCGGGGGCGGTGATCCCGAAAAAGCGAAAGGGCCGGCCCTGATGGACCGGCCCTTTTTGCATGCGGGACGCAGATCGCGTCATATCATGTACTGGCCGCCATTGGCAGACAGGGTTGACCCGGTGATAAAGCCGGCTTCATCCGAGGCCAGAAAGACTACCGCCCGCGCGATCTCATCCGGTTCGCCAAGTCGTCCGACGGGGATCTGCGGAAGAATGACATCGTTCATCACCTTTTCAGGGATCGTGCTCATCATTTCGGTATTGATGTAGCCGGGTGCAACGACGTTAACGGTGATGCCAGCGCGCGCGCCTTCCTGGGCCAGCGCCTTGGTAAAGCCGATGTCACCCGCCTTGGCCGCTGCGTAGTTCGCCTGGGCGAACTGGCCCTTCTGTCCGTTGATCGACGAGATCGAGACAACACGCCCAAACTTCCGTTCGCGCATTCCGGGCCAGACCGAATGGGTCATGTTGAACAGACCGGTCAGATTGGTGTTGATGACCGCATGCCATTGATCCGGCGTCATCTTGTGGAACGGGGCATCGCGGGTGATGCCAGCGTTGTTGACCAGAACATCAACAGGGCCAAGGTCAGCCGTGACCTGGGCCACGCCCTTGGCGCAGTCTTCGTAGTTGGACACATCCCACTTGTAGGTCTTGATGCCGGTTTCGGCCGTAAAGGCCTGGGCGGCCTCGTCATTGCCGGCATAGGTAGCAGCGACGGCATAGCCCTCGGCCATCAGGGCCTTGGAAATGGCTGCGCCGATACCGCGCGATCCTCCGGTGACGATTGCGACACGGGGCATGGATGTCCTCCTCAGAAATTTGATCACTTAAACGATGTTATGCTTTGCGATACCTGTGCGCAATATTATTGCGCGGCGATAGCGAGATTTCTCTCGCCATCCTGTCAGATCAACGCTCCACACAAAGGGCGACGCCCATGCCGCCACCGATGCAAAGTGTCGCAAGGCCCTTCTTGGCGCCGCGCCGCTTCATCTCGAACAACAGGGTGTTCAGCACGCGGGCACCGGACGCACCGATGGGGTGACCGATAGCGATAGCGCCGCCGTTCACGTTCACGATGGCAGGGTCCCAGCCCATGTCCTTGTTGACGGCACAGGCCTGCGCGGCAAACGCCTCGTTCGCCTCGACCAGATCTAGGTCGGACACCTTCCATCCCGCTTTTTCAAGCGCTTTGCGCGATGCATAGATCGGGCCGACGCCCATGATCGACGGGTCCAGACCGGCGGTGGCGTAGGAAGCGATGCGGGCCAGAGGTTCGATTCCCCGACGCTCTGCCTCATCTGCCGACATCAACAGGGCACCGGCTGCACCGTCATTCAGTCCGCTGGCATTGGCGGCCGTGACAGTGCCATCCTTGGTGAATGCAGGACGCAGCTTTTGCATCGCCTCCATGGTGGCACCATGGCGGATGTATTCGTCCTGATCGACGATGGTATCGCCTTTGCGGCCCGCGATCGTGTAGGCCACGATCTCATCCGCAAACTTGCCTGCCTTTTGCGCGGCCTCAGCCTTGTTTTGGCTGGCAACGGAAAATTCGTCCTGCATCTCGCGGCTGATCTGCCACTGCTCTGCCACGTTCTCGGCGGTTTGGCCCATATGGTAGCCGTTAAAGGCATCCCAAAGACCATCACGGATCATGGTGTCGATGTAGGTCATATCGCCCATCTTCTTGCCCTGGCGCAGATTCGCGGCATGAGGAGACATCGACATGTTCTCCTGGCCACCAGCGGCGACGATCTTGGCATCGCCCAGCATGATGTGCTGCGCCGCCAGCGCAACGGCCCGCAGACCCGAGCCACAAACCTGGTTAATGCTCCATGCCGCGCTTTCCTGCGGAAAGCCCGCGTTGATGTGCGCCTGACGGGCCGGGTTTTGCCCTTGAGCAGCGGTCAGCACCTGCCCAAGAATCGTCTCGCTGATCTCACTTTTGTCGACGCCAGCCCGCGCGGCAATCTCGGCCAGCACGGCTGCCCCCAGATCATGTGCGGGGGTGTTCTGAAATGACCCCCCAAAGCTTCCCACGGCGGTGCGTGCGGCTGAAGCGATAACGACGTTGGTCATAGGGGTGCTCCTCTTACGTGCGGTCCCAGGCTGCGGGGTATGGCTCACGCTTTGGATGCACGGTCCCCTCCCCGCCGGTCAGGCTTTGTTTAGGGGGCGCAGGCGCGAAGGGCAACGAATTTCCCAGAAATGTGGACGATCGCATACCCGAAACGCTTGGCCATCAAAGCGATGCCTTCGGCACACCGAAAAGATAACCTTGAAGGCAGTCGACTCCCAGATGGCGGACCATCCCGGCCTCTTCGAGAGTCTCGACCCCTTCCGCGACAACAAACATCTTGAACTGATGAGCTACGCTGATCAGCGCCTCGGTCAGGACCTGATTGTCGGGGGTAGAATCGATCGATCTGATGAAATGTTTGTCGACCTTAGCCAGATCAAAAAAGAAATCTTTGAGGTGCCGGAACGCGATGAACCCAGACCCAAAATCATCAAGGGCAAAGGCGACCCCACGCGGCTGCAACTCTTCCATAAAGCGGACGACGACATCCGGCAGCAGCATCGCCGATTGTTCAGAAATCTCAAGGATCAGACGATCACCGACATCCCCAAGCCGGATGCCACGCTCTAGCGTATCTCGCCAGCGACCATCGGCGATTGAACGAGCGGACATGTTGATGGCCAGGCGCAGCTTGGGGTTTGCGTGCAACTTTGCCAGACCAAGGCGAAGGCTGGCGCAATCGAGGTCCCTGCCAAGCACCGTTTCCTCGACCTCTGACATGAAGTAGCGGGCGGGAATCACCCGACCGGCGTCGTCTAGAACCCGGATCAATCCTTCGTAGAACGCGACCTGCCCCGAAGGACCAGCCTGCAGGACGGGTTGAAATGCAAGCTGGGTGCGATTGGCAGCAATCGCCTCGCGGACGAGCTTTGGCGCATCCTGATCTCGGCTGGCAAAGGCCTGTTGAAGGGGATCCGAGGATTCCAGCAACGCCGAGTCAAGGTTCTGGGTGTTTAGAGCAGACATCAGGAGTTTCCGTTTCAGACGCCGACACTCTGGCACCAAAACCGCTAACGTTGTCTAAAGCTCCGAAATTTGGCATGAATTATACCTGTTTTCTGGGGGTCGAAAAATGGACGAACGATGCGGCTGGGCGGGGTCAGAGCCCATTTATGTCGACTACCACGACACCGAATGGGGGGTCCCCGAACGGGATGGGCGCGCCTTATGGGAGAAGCTTGTCCTGGATGGATTTCAGGCCGGACTCAGCTGGATTACCATTCTGAAAAAGCGGGACAATTTTCGGGCGGCCTTCGCCGATTTCAATCCAGAAGTGATCGCATCATGGGGTGAGACGGAGGTTCTGCGCTGCCTCGCCAACCCCGGCATCATCCGGCACCGGGGCAAGATCGAAGCCACCATAGGCAATGCCCGCGCCTACCTGGCAATCGAGGAACGAGAGGGCTTCGCGCCTTTCTTGTGGAACTACGTGGATGGCGTCGCTTTGCAGGCAGAACGACACAGCCTCGCCGACGTGCCCGCTTTTACCCCGCTCTCCACTCAAATCTCAAAGGATCTCAAGAAGGCTGGGTTTCGGTTTTGCGGCCCGACGATTATCTATGCCTTTATGCAGGCCACCGGCATGGTCAATGACCACTTGGTGCAGTGCCCCCGGCACGGACCTTGCGCTGCTCTGGCCAGAGGCTGAGGTCACCACCGCTTGAGCGCTGCCTCGTCCTCGTCCTGGGCGGCGACCCAACCAGCACCTGCGCCCGTCACTTCTTTCTTCCAGAAGGGGGCGCGGGACTTGAGGTAGTCCATCAGAAAGTCTGCCGAGGCAAACGCCTCGGCGCGATGGCGGGCCGCTGTGGCCACCATCATGATTTGATCGCCGGGCTTCAAGGACCCAAAACGATGGATGACCATCGCGTTGGACAAGTCCCAGCGGGACCTGGCCTCGGCCAGAATATCCGCAATCGCCTTCTCGGTCATGCCGGGATAATGCTCGATCTCCATGACCGACAAACCACCGGAAACGTCGCGGACGAGTCCGGTAAAGCTCACGACTGCCCCGGCCCCTTCGCTGGCCAGGGAAAAACGGGTCAACTCCGCCCCGGCATCAAAGGGTTCCGCCTGAACGCGCACGTCCATGTCAGCCACCAGTCATCGGGGGGAAAAACGCCACCTCGCGGACGCCCGTCAGAGAGGCGTCAAAACTGGAAAGTTCCTGATCCAGCGCGACACGCAAAGCTGAGGTATCCGAAAAGGCTGCATCGTAGCGGGCTTCTCGGACACGCAATTCCGCGACTAAGTCGGCAACTGTTGCAGCCTCAGTCTCGATCCGCTCTCTCGGCAAACCGATCCGTTCACGCACCCAGGCAAAGTAGAGGACATCGATCATTTCGAACCCTTCAGGAACGGGAGGGCCTTGTTGAAGTAATCCCATCCAGTCGCCAGCGTCAGCACTGCAGCACACCACAAAAGCACGATCCCGGCGTACCAGCTGTATATCATGCCGTAGTACTTCCAGGCCAATCCCAAAGTATCCTCAACACGACCAGCAAGAATCTCCAAGATCATCTCCTGGTCCATGCCAAAGGACTCCATGCCGAAATAGTGCTCGAACGCGCCGGTTGAAAATAAGACTGCGATGGCGATCATCTGCAGGGTCGTCTTCCATTTCGCGAGGCGGGTCACCTTCAGAGTGCTGGCATCCGAACCCAAAAACTCACGCAGTCCCGAAACGAAGACTTCGCGAAACAAAATCAGGGTCGCGGGCAGAAGAATCCAAGGGTTCATGCCGGAAAACCCTGTGATCACCAAAAGCGCAATGATCACCATGGCTTTGTCGGCAATCGGGTCCAACATCGCACCGAACCGCGATTCCTGCTTCCACGCGCGAGCGAGATAGCCGTCGAAGAAGTCGGTCAGCGCGGCCGTCACGAATAGCGCAAGCGCATACCAATCGGCCCAGGGACGAGCAAAATACAGAAACATGACAGCAACCCCAGGGGCCGCGAACAGTCGCAACACGGTCAAAATGTTGGGCAGGGTCCAGGTCATGATCGTGTCATAGCCGTTCGCCAGCCCGGATGCCATATGTCGGTGCCGGCTTTGAGGGCGGACCCTCCGGGGGGAATATTTTTGGCAAGAAAAAGCTGATCGTCGTGTTGCTCCTCATCTCGCCACAAATATCCCCGCCGGAGGCAGAAAAGAAGTCGAATGCGCCGCAGGCGCTCTATTGGATCAGCCCTTATCATGGAAAAAGTCATAGAGGGACTGGGCGATGTTTTCAGAGATACCGTCGACAGCCTTGAGATCGGCCAGGTTGGCCCGCGCGACCGCCTTGGCAGAGCCGAAATGGGCCAGTAGCGCGCGTTTCCGCGTGGCCCCGACGCCCGGCACATCGTCGAGCGGAGTGGCCCCAACACTCTTGGCGCGTTTGGCGCGGTGGGTACCGATCGCAAAACGGTGGGCTTCGTCCCGCAGGCGCTGCACGAAGTAGAGGATTGGATCGTTGTGCCGCAGCGCCATGGGGCGTTTGCCCGTTCTGTGGAACTCTTCCTTGCCGGCGTCCCGGTCGACGCCTTTGGCGACGCCGACCATCGGCACGTCTTCGACTCCGAGGTCCTCCAGGATCTGCTGCACCGCACTGACCTGGCCGGCGCCGCCGTCGATCAGCAAGAGATCGGGCCATGCAGTGCCTTCCCGATCCGGATCCTCTTTCAGCAAACGCGAGAATCTGCGGGTGAGCACCTCTTTCATCATGCCGAAGTCGTCGCCGGGCGTGATCTCTGTCCCCTTGATGTTGAACTTGCGATACTGGCTTTTCTCGAACCCTTCGGCCCCTGCGACGATCATGGCCCCCACCGCATCGGTACCCATGGTATGCGAGTTGTCATAAACTTCGATGCGCCGAGGCGGCGCGTCTAGCTCAAAGACCTCAGCCAGGCCCCGCAGCAACTTGCCTTGTGTTGCTGACTCCGAAAGCCGTCGTGCCAGGCTTTCGCGGGCGTTCCGTTGGGCCCCGGAAACCAGTTCCGCCTTTTCGCCCCGTTGCGGCACGATGATCTCGACCTTGCGTCCTGCCTTCTCGGCGAGGGCCGCGGCAACAAGATCGGGATCGTCCACTCCGTGTGACAACAGCAGCATCCGGGGTGGTTCCCGGTCGGAATAGAACTGGCCGACAAAAGCCTGCATTACCTCTGACGCATCCACGTCTTGCCCGACACGCGGGTAGTAGTCGTGATTTCCCCAGTTCTGATTGGCCCGAATGAAGAAGACCTGCACACAGGCCTGCCCTTCATCCAGATGAAGGGCGATGACATCAGCCTCGGCCACCCCGCGAGGGTTGATCCCCTGTGCGGTCTGGACCTGCGTCAGCGCCTTGATCCGGTCCCGAAGCGCGGCGGCCCGTTCAAATTCCATCGCGTCAGAGGCGGCGGACATTTGGCCAGCCAGGGTCTCTTGAATGTGGGTTGTCCGACCTTGCAGGAACTGGGCGGCGTCGTTGACCGTCGCCGCGTAGTCTTCGGCAGAGATATAGCCCACGCAGGGGGCCGAGCACCGCTTGATCTGATAGAGCAGACACGGCCGAGTCCGGCTTTCGAACATCGCATCCGTGCAGTTTCGCAGCAGAAAAACCTTTTGCAGCTGGTTCAGCGTGCGGTTTACCGCACCCGCGCTTGCAAAGGGTCCATAGTAGTCGCCCTTTTCCTTCTTCGCCCCTCGATGCTTCTTGATCTGGGGAAAGGCATGGGTCTTGCTGACCAGGATATTGGGAAAGGACTTATCGTCCCGCAACAGTACGTTGTACTTGGGCTTGAGCTGCTTGATCAGGTTCTGTTCAAGCAGCAGCGCCTCGGTCTCTGTTCGGGTCGTCAGGAACATCATCGAGTGGGTTTCACGGATCATACGGTCGATCCGCCCTGAATGCTGACCGAGCCGAGCATAATTTGACACACGCGCCTTTAGATTGCGCGCCTTGCCGACGTAGAGAACGCGGCTTTCGGCGTCGAGCATCCGATAGACGCCCGGAGAGGTGTCCAGCGTTCGCAGGTAAGATTGAATGCGGGCGTGGCCCGTGACGGGCTTTGGGGGCGAGGCTTCTGTCATGTTCCAGATATGCCGATTCTGTCTTCTGTCTGCAATCTTGACCGGGTCAGGGCAAGGGCAAAGCTGTCCACTGAACCTGTGGATAAATCGGTGGGCAAACTCTGAACGATCCAAGATTTTCGTTGTTTTCGGCTCACTTCACCTGATTGCCCAAAAATTAGGCGCAAATTCAACATCTTGAAATCATTTGTAAAAAAATTTCCACCCCTACAAGATTTTGAATTTGTTAAGATTTTATGAACCTTTCGTGACCCTATCTCTGTCCGGTGGACAAGACTCAGCCTCGATCACTCAACACCCAGGACATCGGGCGTCTGCCAGGCAAGATGCTGCCCCCCGTCTACGCATAGGCACTGGCCTGTGACACCGGGCGCGTCGAGGAAGTAGCCAAGGGCGGCAGCAATGTCCGACGGGCTGGCACCGCGCCGCAAAATTGTTGCCGCCCTCTGCTGCGCAAAATGGGCTGCGCTTTGACGCGCACCTTGCAGCGTCGGTCCGGGGCCGATGGCGTTGACCCGAATTTTTGGCGCCAGTCCTTGCGCCGCTGTTTGTGTGAATGCCCAAAGACCCATCTTGGCGATGGTGTAGGACATGAATTCGGGTGTCAGTTTGCGGATCCGCTGATCGACCATATTGACCACCAGACCCTGGGCCAGCGGTTCGCCCTCGTCGTCCGTCAAAGGGTCAGGAATGGCGGCGGCCATCGCCTGGGTCAGAACGACAGGAACCCGCAGGTTGGAGTCCATATGGCGGTCCCAGGACGTGCGCGTCATGGAGGCGATCGTGTCATATTCAAAGATCGAGGCGTTGTTGACAAGGCAGGTGATCGAGCCGCCCAGCGCCTCCATTGCACGCCCGACCAATGAGGATGAGGCCCCTTCGTCCAGCAGGTCGGCCTGAAGTGCTGTTGCCGTCTGGCCCTCTGCCAGGATAGCCTCGACCGTGCGTGCGGCGCCTTCTTCTGAACCGGCGTAGTGGACGGCAACGTCATAGCCCCGTTTGCCCAGGTAGATCGCCATAGCCTGACCCAGTCGGGCCCCAGCTCCTGTGACGAGGGCACGTTTGGTGGCAGGTTGCATGTCGGACCTCTTCCTAGCTGAGCGCAATCACTGCGTAGACGACATATAGCCCGGTGAGGGCGATCCCCCAGGCCCGTGTTATGTCCTTCTTGAGAAAAACGAAGGGCACCAGAAGAAGCGAGGTCCCGAGCATCACCCAGAAATCGAACACGAGGAATTGGCGGTCTACCGGGATTTGGCCAACAAGGCTGGCCACGCCGATGATGCCAAGCAGGTTGAACATGTTCGACCCGATGACGTTTCCAATCGCAACGTCAGCCTGCCGGCGAATGGCTGCCATGACGGTGGTGGCCAGTTCCGGCAAAGAGGTTCCGACAGCAACAAGCGTCAGACCGATAGCCGTCTCGGACATGCCGAAGGTGCGGGCAATGTTAACGGCCCCTTCCACCAGCAGATCAGCGCCAAGCGGCAGACCCACCAGGCCTAGGCCGAGGAACAGGATGATCTTCCACCACGGCAGGTCAGGGTCGGCCCCTTCAACTTCGTCTTCGGCCAGTGCGGCCTCGGCTGCCTTCTTGCGGTGTTTCAATGTCTCGTTCGCCGCATGCAGCAACATGGCCGCAAGGGCGGCCAGCAGGATCAGGCCGGACCACCATGTCAACGCCCCAAAGGAGGCCAGCACGATGAACAACACCGAGGCGGCGATCATCTGCATATAGCATGACCGGGTGTCGATATGGCTGGTGTGCATGGTAGCTATCAGGGCCGGCACCCCCAGCACCAAAAGGACGTTGGCGGTATTGGAGCCGACAACGTTGCCCAGCGCGAGGCCGGGCACCCCGTCAAGGATCGCATTGACCGACACAAGAAGCTCGGGCGCCGAGGTGCCAAAGGCCACGATCGTCAGCGACACGATCAGCGCCGGCACACCAAGGCGCAAGGAAAGGTTCACGGCCCCTTTCACAAGGGCATCCCCGGCCAGAAGCAGGATCAGCAGGCCAAGGCCCACATAAAGCCAATCCATCAGCGGCGATCCTTTCCGCAGGCGCAGGGCCCTTTGCCAATACGGTATCGCCCGCAGGACTTGCACTTGGCAGAGGCGATGAGGTCCTGCCCGGGAAAGCGCAGCTTTCCGAACATGCCCAGCACAGCCATGCCAATCAGAAACAATAGGATGACTTTGATTGCCATGTGATCAGAGGCCAAACCGGGCGAAGGCTGCCCAATCCTCGATCTCGGCCAGGGCATCACCAACAAAGGCCGCTCCGAAACGGCTTAGCGGGGACCGGCGAACGCCGTACCTGCGAAAGCGGACCTTCTTGCCGAACCGGTCCTTCATAATGGGGACCAAATGGCCGATGCCATCGGCCAGCCCTTCGGCCACCGCCTTGTCCCCGATCCAGACCTCGCCTGTAAAATACTCCGGGTTGTCCTTCAGCTTGGTCCCTCGCCGCGCCTTTACGTGATCAATAAAGTAGGCGTGCAGGTCAGACAGCCAGCCTTCGAGGCGGGCGACATCTTCAGGCTTTTCGGGGCGGAACGGGTCCAGCATGGACTTGGACTTGCCCGCCGTATGCACCCGGCGCTCGACGCCATAGTTGCCGATCAGCTCGTGCAGACCAAACCCGGCAGAGATGACGCCGATGGAGCCAACGATCGAACCACGATCCACGTAGATCTCGTCCGCCGCGCAGGCCAGCCAATAGCCGCCTGACGCCGCAACATCCTCAACAAAGGCAAAAACAGGGATCTTTTTCTCTTCGGACAGGCGGCGGATACGGGCCGCGATCAAAGAGGACTGCACCGCCGATCCGCCAGGAGAGTTGATCTGAAGCGCGATTGCCTTGGGCTTACCCTTCGAAAAAGCCCGTTCAATCACCGGGGCAAGGGATACATCGTCCAGGCCGCGACTGCCGTTGGCAATCGCCCCCTGAAGGCGAATAACCGCAACAAAGGGGGCGGCCGTAAGAAACTGGGGCAATCTGTTCATGCAAGTGGATGTAGGCCGCGTCACGTCAAGGAACAAGACGGCGGCCCAGCTTTCCCGTGTGCCGTGGCCCGGTTACTGCCGAATTCGCCATCCCGTCCGGAAAATCAGCCAGATCGCCCCGACACAGAGTCCTGTAAACAGGGCAATTGCCATCAGCGACAACCCGATCGGGACATCCGCCATCCCAAAGAATGACCAGCGAAAGCCCGAGATCAGATAGAGGACCGGGTTGAAATGGGTGATCGCCTGCCAGATCGGGGGCAACATGGTAACCGAGTAGAAGGACCCTCCTAGAAAGACGAGGGGCGTGATGATCAGCAGCGGGATCAACTGCAACTGTTCAAAGTTGCGCGCCCAAATCCCGATGATGAACCCCAAAAGGGCAAAGCTGACGCAGGTCATCACCAGAAAGGCCACCATTGCCAACGGATGCGCGATATGCAGATCAACAAAGAGGGCTGCCGTAGCGAGGATGACCGTCCCGATGAAGAGTGCTTTTGTCGCCGCCGCCCCGACATATCCGATTGTGATTTCAAGGAAGTTCACCGGCGCCGACAAGAGCTCGTAGATCGTGCCGATGAACTTGGGAAAGTAGATCGCGAATGAGGCGTTGGACGTTGCCTGTGTCATCACCGAAAGCATGATCAGGCCCGGGACAATGAAAGTCCCGTAGCTGACGCCTTCGACGGTATCGATCCGGCTGCCGATGGCCGCCCCGAAAACCACGAAGTACAGCGAAGTAGAGATGACGGGCGAGATAAAGCTTTGCAGAAGTGTGCGGAAAAACCGCTTCATCTCGTAGATGTAGATCGCTCGGATTGCCTGAGTGTTCACGCGTTTTCCTTCACAAGACCAACAAAGATGTCTTCCAGACTGCTTTGACTGGTGGACAGGTCCGTCATGTGCAGCCCCACCCTTTGTAGATCGTTCAAAAGGGTGGTGATCCCCGTCCTTTCAGCCCGGGTGTCGTAGGTGTAGATCAGGGCGTGACCGTCCGGCGTCACCTCAAGGCCCCGCCCAGCCAGATCAGGGGGCAAAGTGTCCAAAGGGTCAAAAAGGTCGATGCGAAGCTGCTTTTTGCCCAGTTGGGCCATCAGTTCGGCCTTGTCCTGCACCAGCAGGATTTCGCCTTTTGCAATCACGCCAACCCGGTCGGCAATGGCTTCGGCCTCTTCGATGTAATGGGTGGTCAGGATGATTGTCACGCCAGAGGCCCGCAGATCCTCGACCACGTTCCACATATCCTTGCGCAGTTCGACGTCGACACCAGCTGTCGGCTCGTCAAGGAACAGAACCATGGGTTCGTGGGACAGGGCCTTTGCAATCAGGACCCGGCGCTTCATTCCACCGGACAGCGTCACGATCCGGCTGTCCTTCTTGTCCCACAAAGACAACTGACGCAGGACCTTTTCGATATGGGCATCGTCCCGGGCCTTGCCGAAAAGACCGCGCGACAAGCGGCAGGTGTTGAGCGGCGTTTCAAAGGGCTCGAGCGTGATCTCTTGCGGGACAAGGCCGATCAGGCTTCGGGCCGCCCGATACTGAGTGAGGACATCATGCCCGCCAACGGTGACCGTCCCCGAGGTAGGATGAACGATGCCGCAGATGGTTGAGATCAAGGTGGTCTTGCCCGCACCATTCGGCCCGAGAAGGGCAATGATCTCACCCTCAGCAATATCCAGGTTGACGCCCTTGAGGGCCTGGAAGCCGGTCTTGTAAGTTTTCACCAGGTTCCGGACCGATACGATGGGGGACATGAAGCGTTCTCCGAATTGGTTGGCTTCGCTGATAGACCCGTTGCACCCGAAGGCCAAGGGCAGGCGACGTGCCGTTATGCCGGTGGATTTGTGGAAGATTGCGGGATGGCCTTTCTGCCCTCCCTTCTGTTCCTGTTTGGGTTGCAGGGATTTCGCCAATCGACGTCTCTGTCCGCAAAGACGACACTTGTGTCGGATTTGGGATGACGGCAGTGCACGGTGGCGATAGGATTTGACGAAACGCCCCTTGATCCAGGTCCGATCCCATGTCGAACGACCCTCTTCTGCAGCCCTTCCAGCTCAAGCATCTGACCCTCAAGAATCGGATCATGACGACAAGCCATGAACCGGCCTACCCCGAGGACGGGATGCCAAAAGACCGCTACCGGGCCTATCACGTCGAACGGGCCAAGGCGGGGGTAGCCCTGACGATGACGGCAGGCTCTGCCGCTGTGTCGCGGGATTCGCCACCCGTCTTCAACAACGTGCTGGCCTGGCGGGACGACGTTGTCGGCTGGATGAAGAAGCTGGCCGACGAATGCCACGATCATGAGTGCGCGGTGATGATTCAGCTCACGCACCTTGGCCGCCGCACGCAATGGAACAAGGGCGACTGGCTGCCGGTCGTCTCGGCCGGTCCGTTCCGCGAACCGTCCCACCGGGCCTTTCCCAAAGTGATCGAAGAGCATGAGATCGAGCGGATCATAAAGGACTACGCCAACGCGGCGGAACGGATGCAGGCCGCCGGCCTCGATGGGGTAGAGTTTGAATGCTACGGCCACCTCATGGACCAGTTCATGTCGCCGCTGACCAATACGCTCGACGCCCCCTGGGGCGGTGATCTGGAAAACCGGATGCGCTTTCCCTTGGCCGTCTATCGGGCCTGCCGGGATCGGGTCGGCGAAGGTTTTCTGCTGGGGATGCGCTACGAGGCGGACGAGGCCGCGCCGGGCGGCATCACTGTCGATGAGGGCATCACCATCGGGCAGCGTTTCAAGGCCGAAGGCGTTGATTTCGTCAACATCATCCGGGGCCAGATTCACACCGACGCCGCCCTGACGGATGTCATTCCAGTGCAGGGCATGGCGGCCTCGCCCCATCTGGATTTCGCCGGGCGGATGCGGGCCGAGGTCGGCATGCCGACCTTTCACGCCGCCCGCATTCCTGATGTGGCGACGGCCCGACATGCTATCGCATCGGGCAAGCTGGACATGGTCGGGATGACGCGGGCGCATATGGCCGATCCCCATATCGTGCGCAAAATCATCGAAGGGCGTGAGGACGACATCCGGCCCTGCGTCGGGGCCACCTATTGCCTCGACCGTATCTACCAGGCGGGCGACGCCCTGTGCATCCACAACGCGGCAACGGGCCGCGAACTGACGATGCCGCATGATATTCCGCCCGCCGACCGTGCCCGCAAGGTCGTCATCGTCGGCGCAGGCCCCGGCGGGCTGGAGGCGGCGCGCGTTGCAGCCGAGCGCGGGCACTCGGTCGTGGTGTTCGAGGCCGCCCCCGATCCGGGCGGACAAGTCCGGCTGACAGCCCAGAACCACCGCCGGCGCGAGATGATCGGGATCATCGACTGGCGGATGGCCCAATGCGCCGCCCGCGATGTGGAGTTCCGGTTCAATACCTTGGCCGAGGCCCCCGACATTCTGGCAGAGGCCCCCGACGTCGTCATCATCGCCACGGGTGGCCTGCCCAACACCCATATCCTCGAAGCGGGCAACGATCTGGTCGTGTCGACCTGGGACATCATTTCGGGCGATGTAAAACCGGGGGCGAATGTCCTGCTTTATGACGATGCGGGCGACCATTCAGCGCTGCAAGCGGCGGAAACCATCGCCAACACCGGCGCCCATGTCGAAGTCATGACCCCGGACCGGACCTTTGCACCTGATGTCATGGCGATGAACCTTGTCCCCTATATGCGCAATCTTCAGGACAAGGATGTCCGGTTTACCGTGACCTGGCGGCTGATGGCGGCCGAGAAGGAGGGCAACCAGCTTAAGGCCGTGATCGGAACCGACTATTCCAAGCATCGGGAAGAGCGGCACTTTGACCAGATCGTGGTCAACCACGGGACCTTGCCGCTAGACGACCTGTATTTTGAGCTAAAGCCACAGTCCCTCAACAAGGGCGAGATGGATCAGACGTCCCTGATCGAAGGCAAGCCGCAGCCCTGGGCGGGCGACGGGTTTGAGCTGTACCGGATCGGCGATGCGGTGGCAGGTCGCAACACCCATGCAGCGATCTACGAGGCCCTTCGGCTGATGAAGGAGGTCTGAGGTAAGGTGGGTCCGGACCCACCTTACTTTAACGTTCCGCTGGGAGTTGCGGTCGTCACAGGGCCTGATCCAGCGCGACGATCAAAGGTCCCGCTGGCCGTCACCTTCGCCCAGCACATGAGCCGCACCAAAGCCATGTCGCGCCGAGAACCGGGCCACCTCTGCCTCGGTCGGAGAGATGCCGGTGAATGTCTCAATATAAAGCGGCATCCGCTGAATCCGAAGCTCAACCGGTTCGACCACCATCATCGAGATATAGCCGATCTGGGTATAGTAGACGGCATAGGCTCGCACCCTTGCCTGCTCTTCGCCAAAGCCATGGCGGGCAAACATGGCGGCGATTGCCTCAATCCGCTGCTGGTCGACCTCTTCCAGTATTGCCTTGAGCGCAGGGTCGCCCAGCGCCCATGTGCGGATGGCAAAGTCGAAACGGGCATCGAACAGGTCTGGGCGTAGCCAGCAATCAAACAGGTTGAACAAGGCCTCTGGCATGCTTTCGGCATAGGCTTCGGTCTGGGCGATGAGGTTTCCGGTGTTCTTGGCCTTCCAGCGGGCGATAAGCGCATCGAGTAGCGCCTCGCGGCTGTCAAAATGGCCATAGAACGAGGTGCGCGACATGCCCAGCGATTCCGCCAGGGGCATGACCTTGACGGCATCCACGCCGCCTTCGATCAAAAGGGAATAGGCTGCATCGAGCCAGAGGTCTTCGGACCCTCGCCACCCTGTTTGTCGCCCTGTTCTTTGACCGGTCGGTTTGCCGTCCATGACCGTCCCCTGATGGCACGCCTCTATGTGCAATATCAAAGCATCCGACACCAGCGTCAACTAACTTGACAGGTGTGTCGTTTTCGGGTGCAGTCCATCAACGCACGATAGAGGGTCGACCATGGACGATATAGTACAAGCCGCGCCAACACGGCGCAGTCGTCAGGCCCGCAAGCCGGCACGGACCGCCACACATGGCCACAACCCGACGCTGGAAGTGCCCTATATCACTCGGCGCATCCCCACCTACGACTTGCTGGACGAAGAAAGCCTTGTTCGCATCGAGGAGGCTGCCGACCGCATCCTGGCCGAGATCGGGATCGAGTTTCGCGATGACCCCGAGACCGTAGCCCTGTTCAAGGCGGCGGGCGGCGAGGTGCGGGTCATATCGGACAATGTCTGGAATATCCGTTTTGCACCCGGCCTGATCCGCTCCCTTTGCGCGACCGCCCCGGCCCGGTTCACCCAACTCGCCCGCAACCCGGCCCGCACGGTTGAGATCGGTGGCGATGCAACGGTCTTTGCCCCCTCCTACGGCTCTCCCTTCATTCTGGAACCGAACGGCGACCGGCGCTATGCGACGCTCGACGACTTTCAGACTTTGGTAAAGCTGGCCCAGTCGTCGCCCTGGCTGCACCATTCGGGCGGGACCATCTGCGAGCCGACCGATATCCCGGTCAACAAACGGCATCTGGATATGGTCTATTCCCATATCCGCTACTCGGACCACGCCTTCATGGGGTCGATCACCGCGCCCGAACGGGCCGCCGATTCGATCGAGATGTGCCGCATCCTGTTCGGGGCAGATGTGGTGGACCAGAATTGCGTGATCCTTGGCAACTTCAACTCGACCTCACCGCTGGTCTGGGACGGGGTGACGACGCAAGGCATCCGGACCTATGCCGCGGCAGGCCAAGGCTCGATCCACCTGCCCTTCCTTCTGGGCGGGGCGGTCACGCCTGTCACCATGGCGGGCTCTTGCGCCCAATCATTGGCGGAATCGATGGTCGGCGTTGCCCTGACCCAGCTTGTCCGGCCCGGGGCACCAGCTATCCTGGCCGCGTTTCTGTCCTCTCTTGACCTGCGTTCAGGTTCGCCGACCTTTGGAACGCCGGAACCGGCATTGGGCAGCCTTGTCATGGGACAGCTGGCCCGGCGGATAAACCTGCCGCTGCGCTGCTCCGGCAACTTCTCAACCTCGAAACTGCCCGACGCCCAGTCAATGTCACAGTCCGTCATGTCGATGATGGCGGCGGTGCAATGCGGGGCCAACTTCATCCTGCACTCGGCCGGATACCTCGATGGTCTCTTGTCCATGTCGTTTGAAAAGTTCGTTCTGGACGCCGATCTTTGCGGGGCGCTGCATGCCTACATGAAGGGGTTGGAGGTGACCGATGAGACCCTTGGCCTCGATGCCCTGATGGAGGGTGGGCCCGGCGCGCATATGTTCGGCACCGCCCATACCCTGCGCCACTACGAAAGTGCCTACTACGACAGCGCCCTCGATGATTATCGCCCTTGGGAAACATGGGACGAGACTGGGCGCGGCGACGCGATGAGCCGGGCAACAACCCGATGGAAGCAGGTGATCGACAGCTACGAGGCCCCCTATTTGGACGAGGGGATCGACGACGGGTTGCAGGACTTTATGGCCCGGAAAAAGGCCTCCATGCCGGATGCCTGGTACTAGGGGCCGCCGATGGCCTACCCTCACGTCTTTGCCCCGCTGACCCTGCGCCACAAGACCTTGCGGAACCGGGTCGTGTTCGGGGCACATACCGCCAACATGGCCCGTGGCGGTCTGCCCGGGCCGCAGCATGTCGCCTACTACCGGGAACGGGCGCTGGGTGGTGCCGCCATGGTGGTGGTCGAACCCGTGCCGGTCCATCCCGCCGCCGTTCTGACCCGCGGCAACTTTACTCCCGGCTCTGACGCGGTGATCCCAGCGTTTCGCAAGGTGACCGAGGCGGTCAAGGCCGAAGGGGCGGTCATTCTGCAACAGCTTTATCACGTCGGCGCCCACGGCGATCAGGACAACGCCTGGCATCCCTCCTGGTCGCCCTCAGGCGGGCCAAGCTGGCACGACAGCGACGGTAGCCATGCCATGACCGAGGCCGAGATCGAAGAAACGATCGAGGGATTTGTCCTTGCCGCCCGGCGTTGCCATCGGGCTGGCTTTGACGGGGTCGAGGTTTGGGCGGCCTATCACGCCCTGCCGGACCAGTTCTGGACCCCTTTTTCCAACACCCGCGATGATCGCTGGGGCGGATCGCTGGAAAACCGCACCCGGTTCAGCCGCGAGATTTGCCACCGCATCCGGTCCGCCTGCGGCGATGACTTTATCGTCGGGCTGGCCGTCAACGATGAGCCGGACGTGCCCGTCGCGCTGGGGCGCGAGTCTCTGGCCGAGATCGTGGCCCTGCACGATGCCGAAGGGGCGATGGACTATGTCACTTGCGGGTCAGGGTCATACTTCGACTTTTACAAGTTGATGCCGACCTTCCTGTACCCCGAAAAGCTAAGTGTTGACCTGGCACAAACCCTAAAGGGCGTGGTGCAGCAGGCCGTTGTCACCTCTGAAAGCCATATTCGAACACCCGAGAATGCCGAAGATGTCCTGCGGTCGGGGCAGGCCGATCTGGTCAGCATTGTCCGGGGGCAGATCGCCGACCCCCATCTGGTGAACAAAGCCGCTGCGGGGCGGGCCGACGATGTGCGGGGCTGTATCTCCTGCAACCAGATGTGCTGGGGGCGGCGGTCGAGGGACTACTGGATCTCTTGTCTGGTCAATCCAAGTGCGGGCCGGGAATGGGAATGGGGCGGCGACCGGTTCGAGGCTAAGGGCACCGGCAAGGTTCTTGTCGTCGGCGGTGGCCCCGCCGGGATGGAGGCGGCGCGGGCCGCGGCCGAGCGTGGATTTACCGTGACATTGGCCGAGGCCGGGCCGGACCTTGGCGGCCAGTTCCGGCTGGCAGGCCTGCAGCCAAGGCGAGGCCAGATCACCGATTTGATGGGGTGGTACGACCGGCAGTTGCGGTCGCTGGGTGTCGATGTCCGCCTGAACCATTACATGGACGCCGAGGATATCGCCGCCTTTCGGGCGGATCACCTCGCACTGGCCACCGGATCCCTGCCTGACGAGGACGGGTTCCAGCGCGCCATGACACATTTGTCTCGCTTGCCCGGCATCGACCGGGGCAGGGTCTGGTCGCCCGAAGACATTCTGACGCGGACCGCCCGTCCCGGTCCACGCGTGATCGTGCTGGACGAAGGCGGCAATTGGCGCGGCTGCGGGACGGCCTGGGCCCTTGCCGAGGCCGGGCATCAGGTCACTCTGGTCACTCCGGACGGGCTGGTCGGTAAGGAACTCCAACGGTCCGCCGCCGATTTCCCGCTGCGCAAGCGGCTGGCAGGGCTGGGCGTCCGCTTTGTCACCGAAAGCGCCATCGCCGAATGGCTGGGCAACGGCGGCGGGGCCGACGTGCTAAACATGCTAACCGGTGCCGTTGAACGGATAGAGGCGGACGATCTGGTGATGAGCACCGTGAACCGGTCGGACACGGCCTTGCCCGGCGAACTGACGCAGCTTGGGGTGAGCTATACCCAACTCGGGGATGCCGCGGCCCCAAGGATGGCCGCCCTCGCCTTTCATGACGGCCGCAAATGGGCGCTGGAATTGGCGTAAGGTGGGTTTCAACCCACCCAACAGGAACCCTACACTAGCCCCGGTCCGGAAGGCCCAACCGTCCCCGCAAACCGTCCATTCCATCCTGCAATGCCTTTGGGGCACCCGCGACGTCCATATGGCGGCGCAGGGCCGAATTCAGCCCTCCCTCCGTCGCCAGAGACTGTAGGGCCCGGTCGAAGCGGCCAGCCTCTTCAGCAGCCAAAGCGCTGATGAAGCCACCGATAAGGGCTGCGACGTAGGCCTCTGCCCCGGCCTTGTCTCCTGTAACCTCAGCGAGCCAATCGGACCCGCTTTTGACCATGGCAATCATCGGGGCGCACATGGCAGTCGCCGCAAAATGGGCATTCAGCGCCATTTCGGACGGGACCGGAAAGACGGGGTTTCGGTCACCGAACAGGGCCTGCAGGGCCGGACTTGCGGGGAACGCCGGCAAAGGACAGCCGCCTGTCGCGACAAAGGGCAAGGGGATGGTCAGGGCAATATCGGTCGCCGGGGCGCACAGTCGGGCAAGGTCCGACAAGGGCACATCGACCATGACCGAAATCACTGACTGCTCAGCTCGCCAAGGCAGGTCTGCCAGAACGGTTCGGGCCACCGGGGCCATCAGGCACAGAATGACAATGTCGCTTTGACCAACAACCTCTGCATTGCTGACAATCGACACTTCAATATGGTCGTCGGCCAGTGACCGGGCCACATCAGCGTTCCGATCCGAAACCATGATGGCATGCCCTTGCCCTGCCAGACCACGAACCATTTGAGAAGCGATCTCTCCGGTCCCCAAGAAACCAATGCGCGCCATATCTGTCCCCTGTCTCTCAGCCTGTCTCTTAGCCTGTCGCTCGGCCTGTCGCTCGGCCCGATTTTGGCACGATCTTAGAAGCCAGCGATATGAGCAATGGGCGCGGAAGAAATAGACCCAGACCGGCGTCCTTTGCATTGAGCCAGCAAGACATAGCTTTTTTGCGAATCTTGTCGGATTCGGCCCAACCCCGACAATTGCCGTCACTTTATTTCGCGCCAAACCCCATCAAAGACGGATGATTGCGCTATCATCCTCCTAATTCTCCTTGAACGCTGCTTCTTGGCATTGCTAAACAGCCAATTGGTGAATAAACCTGACCAATCAGCGGTCTTGCCGCTCGATACGAATTCCTAGGGAGGAAACCATGACAGATACTACCAAATCGGCGATGTCTCGTCGCTCATTCCTGCGCAAGGGTGCGCTGGGTGGCGGTGTGGCCGCGGGTGCCGCGCTGACCGCTCCGGCTGTCCTTGCCCAGTCACCCCTCGTTCTCAAGATGCAAACCTCCTGGTCGGCTTCCGACATCTGGATGACCTTTGCTCAGGAGTACGTGGAGCGGGTCCAAGCCATGTCCGGCGGTCGTCTTCAGATCGACCTTCTGCCTGCCGGTGCCGTTGTCGGCGCCTTCCAGGTGATGGACGCAGTCAGCGACGGTGTCCTCGACATCGCCCACTCTGTGCCCGTTTACTGGTACGGCAAGTCCAAGGCCGCCTCCTTCTTTGGCACAGGCCCCGTTTTCGGCGGTTCCGCAACGACCATGCTGAGCTGGTTCTACCAGGGCGGCGGCGCAGAACTGTATCGCGAACTGACCCAGGACACGCTGAACCTGAACGTCTACGGCATGCTCGGCTTCCCGATGTTTGCTCAGCCGTTCGGCTGGTTCAAGGAAGAGGTCAACACGACCGCTGACCTGAACGGCTTCAAGTACCGGACCGTTGGTCTGGCTGCTGACCTTCTGCAGTCGATGGGCATGTCCGTCGCTCAGCTTCCCGGCGGCGAGATCGTGCCTGCCATGGAGCGTGGCGTTATCGACGCGTTCGAGTTCAACAACCCGTCCTCCGACCTTCGCTTCGGCGCGCCGGACGTGGCCAAGAACTACTACCTGTCGTCCTACCACCAGGCTTCGGAGTCCTTTGAATTCCTGTTCAACCGGGACCTCATGGACGACCTCGAGCCCGATCTGCAGGCGATCCTGCGTCACACCGTCGAAGCCGTCTCGACCTCGAACACGGCTCTGGCCATGCGCGAATACTCGAGCGACCTTCAGCGGATCCAGAACGAGTTTGGCGTCACGGTTCGCCGGACCTCGACGGACATCCTGCAGGGCCAGCTGGCCGCTTGGGACTCCCTGATCGCCGATCTGGAGCAGGACGAGTTCTCCAAGCGCGTTCTGGACAGCCAGCGCGCATGGGTCGAGCAGGTCACCTATTACGAGCTGATGAACGCTCCGGACTACCAGCTGGCTTACGAGCACTACTTCCCCGGCAAGCTGTCGCTCTAAGAGCGCGTCCTTCGCGATATCAAATGATCGGGGGCGCCCAGCGGGTGCCCCCGATCCACACAAGCTCCAACGACGGGAATGGACATGGTCCGCTTCATCGATTTCGCCGACAAGCTTTCGGGCTTCTTTGGAAAGGCCTTTGCCTGGCTGATCGTCATGATGACGCTCGGCATGAGTTATGAGGTCTTTGTTCGCTACTTGCTGAACAGCCCGACGCCCTGGGCACTGGACGTGTCCTTCATCATGTATGGAACACTGTTCATGATGGGTGGCGCCTATACCCTTTCGCGGGGAGGCCACGTGCGTGGCGATTTCCTCTACCGGCTTTGGAAGCCGCGGACACAGGCCCGGGTCGACTTGGTTCTGTACATCTTCTTCTTCTTTCCCGGCATCACGGCCCTTGTCCTGTCCGGCTGGAAGTATTCAGCCCGCTCCTGGTCCTATCCGGGTGGCGAGGTCAGCATCAACAGCCCGGCCGGCATCCCGATCTACCAGTTCAAGTCGATCATGGTCCTGGCGGGTGCCCTTCTGTTCATCCAGGGCATGGCCCAGGTCTGCCGCTGCATTCTGTGCATCCGCGAAGGCTACTGGCGTCAAGCGGCAGAGGATGTCGAAGAGACCGAGGACCTGCTGATCAAGCAGGCCAACATCGCCGAATCTGACGCACATCCGTAATCCGCTTCATCCTGATCCGACCGGCCTCGTGCCGCGCCAATTCATGACAATACCCCGCCACGCAGGCCAAAGCGCCGCCTGGTGCCATAGGGAGCCGCTAAAGTGACCGATCCCCAAGTCGCCCTGATGATGCTTGGCATCTTCATCTTTCTCGTATTCCTGGGCTTTCCCATCGCCTTCACCTTGATGGCCCTTGGCATCGGCTTTGGCTACTACGCCTACTTTGATCCGTCCCGGCAATGGCGCGCCTTCAACCGGCTTGATGAAACTGTCGCCAGCACCTGGGAGACTTGGTCAACTTGGATAGACGGGTTTTACAACAACCGAATATTCGACCTATTTATCAACCAGACCTACACTGTCATGTCGAACGAAGTACTGACCGCCGTTCCGCTCTTCCTGTTCATGGGCTACGTCGTGGAACGGGCGAACATCGTCGACAAGCTCTTTTCCACACTGGCCATCGCGGCCCGCAACGTTCCCGGCTCCATGGGTGTCGCGGCCCTGATCACCTGCGCCCTTTTCGCGACCGCCACCGGTATCGTTGGCGCTGTGGTCACGCTGATGGGCCTGTTGGCGCTGCCCCAGATGCTCAAGGCGCGGTACGATCCTTCCTTTGCCTCTGGCATCATCTGCGCTGGCGGCACGCTCGGCATCCTTATCCCGCCGTCGATCATGCTGATCGTCTATGCCGCGGCTTCTGGCGTCTCGATCGTCCGTCTCTACGCCGCTGCCCTGCTTCCGGGCCTGGTCCTTGTGGGCCTCTACCTCGTCTACGTGGTCGGCCGCTCGATCATTCAGCCTTCTGTCGCCCCACGTCTGACCGAAGAAGACGTCCCCTCAGTGCCCTTCGGAAAACTGATGTGGATGGTCTTCACCTCGCTCGTCCCGCTGGCAGCACTGATCCTTGCCGTTCTCGGCTCGATCCTGTTCGGCCTTGCGACGCCGACTGAAGCAGCGTCCATCGGTGCCCTTGGCGGCATGGTTCTGGCCGTGATCTACCGCTCCATGAGCTATGACCGATTGCGCGAAAGCGTCTACCTTACGGTCCGGACGACCGCGATGGTCTGCTGGCTGTTCGTCGGTTCCTACACCTTCTCGGCCGTGTTCTCCTACCTTGGGGGCGAGCATATCATTGCCGATTTCGTCGGTGGCCTGAGCCTGACGACGATTCAGTTCCTGATCCTTGCACAGTTGATTATCTTTCTTCTGGGCTGGCCGCTGGAGTGGTCCGAGATCATCATCATCTTTGTCCCGATCTTCCTGCCGCTTCTGCCGCTGTTCGGGGTCGATCCGCTGTTCTTCGGCATCCTCGTGGCGCTGAACCTGCAGACGTCCTTCCTGACCCCCCCTATGGCCATGTCGGCCTATTACCTGAAGGGGATCGCCCCACCCGAAGTTCGGCTGACCCAGATCTTTGCAGGCGTTATGCCGTTCCTCTTTATGGTGATCCTGTCGATGGTCTGCGTCTACGTCTTCCCGGGTCTGGTCTTTAACCTGCCGAATGCGATCTATGGCAACTGAACCACGGCATAAGCCCAAGCCCGAGGCCATCCTGGCGCTTGATCCCGTAGAAATGCGGGACAGGCTAGCCAAGGGTGCCCTTAAGGTCCGCGATCTCGCCGAAGCGTGCATTGCCCGCATCAAAGCAGTTGAGCCTGAAGTGCTGGCCTGGGCCTGGCTCGAAGAAAGCTACATCCTGGCCGAGGCCGACCGTCTTGATGTGATGCGCCAGGCGGGCCGACCGATCGGGCCGCTGCATGGCATGCCCATCGGGATCAAGGACATTATCGACACCAAAAAGATCCAGACAGAAAACGGGACACCGATCGACAAGGGTCGCGTTCCGACAGAGGACGCGGTGATCGTATCGCGTCTGAAGGCCGCCGGTGCCCTGATCATGGGCAAAACGGTTACGACGGAACTTGCCTACCTGCACCCGGGCAAGACGCGGAACCCTTACAACGCAGCCCATACGCCGGGTGGATCTTCGCAAGGGTCGGCTGCAGCTGTGGCCGCCGGGATGGTTCCTCTGGCCATCGGCACCCAGACCGGCGGATCAGTGATCCGGCCAGCCTCATATTGCGGCACTGTCGCATTCAAACCGTCATTCGGGTTGATCCCGCGTACCGGTGTTCTGCCCCAGTCGCCCAGCCTTGATACGATCGGCGTCTTTGCGATGTCGACAGCCGGAGCGGCAATGGTGGCCGACGTGCTGGCGGGCTACGACGCGGGCGATACCGCGACCGAACCCTGCGCCCCGCCCCGTCTGTTCAGCACCTGCCAAAGCAAGCCGCCCGTCCGGCCAACCTTTGCAGTCCTGTCTGCCATGCCGAGCGCGGTCGAGTTGCACCCCGATATGGCCAGCGCGATGGCTGAGTTGACCGAAGTGTTGGGCGACTACGCCTTCGAAATCACCCTGCCACCCCTTTTCGACGAGGCTGCCACGATTCGTGAGCGGATCAACTTTGCCGAAATGTCCAAGTGCTACTACGGGTTGGAAAGGCGCGGTGGTGACCACTTCTCGCCCGAGATCCGGGCAGCAATGGAAAAGGGCAAGGATACCTTGGCCCGCGACTACATCTCGGCCCTTGATTGGCCCGGCGTTCTGCGGAGCGCGCTGGCAGAGGTGTTTGAACGGTGCGATGCCATCATCTGCCCCGCGACCCCGGGCCCAGCGCCAGAAGGGCTCGACTCAACCGGGCCAGCCATTTGCAATGGCCTCTGGACGCTTTGCGGCGTGCCCGTCGTCAACCTTCCGCTTTTCGAGGCCAGCAACGGCCTGCCCATGGGCCTTCAGGTTGTTGGCCGGATGGGCGACGATGGCCGGCTGCTGCGCAGCGCCAACTCCCTTTGGAAAACCCTCACCGAGGAGACTGAATCATGACTGATCGCATCTTGGGGTTCATCGCCCTTGCCGTACTGATCGGGTTTCTTGGAATCCTTGTGTTCAAGCTGATGCGTGTAGACATATCCATCATCGTTGCCATCACCCTGGCGCTCGCTGGTTGGGATTTTCTGCGTCCAGCCAAGAAATAGGCGCAGGATACCCAAAGGCTCGTCCGATTTTAGTCGCAATTCCGGTCTAGTCTGGCCTTAATCAAAGCGGATCACCCGGTCCCACCCCTTTTTGAGCAGGCCAGACATTTCGACATCCAAACCTCTCTCCGGAGCCGCCGCGCGGCATCTGGCCTATAGACCCGAAATCGACGGGCTAAGAGCGTTTTCCGTCCTGTCAGTCGTTCTCTACCACTTCGGTGTTCCGGGCCTCGACGGGGGATTTGTCGGGGTTGATATCTTCTTTGTCATCTCGGGCTTCCTGATCGGCGGCCTTCTGTGGTCGGAGTTGCGTGAAACCGGCCGCATAGACTTGGGTCGGTTCTATATGCGCCGCATGCGGCGCCTGGCACCCGCGTTCTTTGCCATGGCCATCGCAAGCTCGGTCTTTGCGTGGTTGGTCCTGCTGCCGTTCGAGTTTCGGGAGTTCGGCAAATCGCTGATCGCGGCGACCGTTTGGCTGTCCAATGTGCAGTTCTGGCGCGAGGCGGGCTACTTTGACGTGGCCGCCGAAAGCAAACCGCTTCTGCACACCTGGTCCCTCTCGGTGGAAGAGCAGTTCTACGTCTTTCTACCGCTCGCCTTGCTCGCCCTTCGAATTGTTCGCGGGGCCACAATTCCTGCCTTGATCCTGATCTGGCTGGTCTCGGCCGTTGCCTGCATCGCCATGACACCGACGTATCCCGAAGCGACGTTCTTTCTGTTCCCGTTTCGGGCTTGGGAGCTTTTGACGGGGGTTCTCCTTGCAATCGCCTTGAGGAACCAGTCGATCCGTCCTTGGCCGGGCTTGTCCTGGATCGGGCTCGCTCTTGTTGCGGTTTCGATCATCGCGATGCGCTCTGACGGGTTTCCAGGCTGGCAGGCGATTTTGCCCGTGGCAGGTGCCGCACTGATCCTCGCGAACGCAGGTCAGGACAATCTGGCCAACAGGCTGCTTGCCCTCAAGGGACCGGTCTTTGTCGGGCTTATCTCATACTCGCTTTATCTTTGGCATTGGCCGGTCCTCATCCTGTCGCGCTACTGGCGGGATGGCTACGCCTCGCCGTTTGAGGCCGCTGGGTGGCTAGCCCTTGCCACAATCCTCGCTATCTTGAGCTGGGCCTTGGTCGAAAGGCCCTTGCGTCACGCGCACTGGATCGGCGCACCGGCATTTCTGGGAGGGTCGATCGCTGTCGGGTTGGTGGTCCTGACCTTTGGCGGGCTCATCTATGTCCGAGACGGCGTCGCCAATCGCTTTCCTCCGGAAGTGAGGGCACATATCGACGCCAGCCAGGACTTTCTCCAGGACTGGAGCCGGTGTGACACCGCCGCAAGCGGCCCGCTCGCGGGTATCGAAACATGTGACATCGGGCCGGAAGGGGCTCCAAAGGTGTTGATCTGGGGCGATAGCCATCTGCGCGCCCTGATGGACGGGCTGGCGCTCGCCGCGGATGAGGCGGGAACGCCCGGGATGATCATCTGGCGCGGCGGCTGTCCGCCCCTCTTTGGTGTAGCCAAGGACGAAAGCGCCTCGACTCCCTCGCAGGATGCCAGCTGCCTTCGCGCCAACAACCAGCTTGAACAGGCCTTCGCACAGATGGACAGCGTTGAGCGCATCCTACTTGTTGGTCGTTGGAGCTACTATGCCGAAGGCACCGGCATCGGGCGGGACGCTGCCAACCTGATCACCTTGCGGCCTGCACCAGGATCGGGGTTACAGGCAGACAACCAGGCGGTCCTTTTCGATCTGGCGCTGGAAGAGACGGTAAAGACCCTGAACGACGATTTTGGCGAGGTGCATGTCCTGCGCCAAGTGCCCGAGATACCCGACTACAGCTCGCGCGAGGTGGCTCGCATGCTTGCCCATGGTCGGGCCAGCCCGTCCGAGATCACAGCTACCTTCAGCGCCAAGTCAGAAACGCTGGCCGCCCGCGTCATGGGGGCGGAAACCTGCCTTTACCCGATGGCGACCAAGGGCCTGATCACGCTGATAGACCCTTGGCCCCGTCTTTGCCCGGAACGGTGCTCTGTCATGATGGACGGCAAACCGGTCTACTTTGACAACAACCACATCAACAATGCCGGGGCGCGCGCGCTGCGCGATCTGTTCATGCCATTCCTCACTGGGACCGTCGGATCATGATCGACCAGACGCTGCTGCGGGACTGGGATGTCATCGTCATCGGAACCGGAATGGGCGGCGGAACGATTGGCCGTTGTCTGGCAGAGGCCGGAAAGACCGTCCTGTTCCTTGAAAAGGGACATGCGGGTCAAAGGACAGAAGAGACCCCGATAAACATCAGTATGGCCGATCCAGTGGCCCGGGCCGTGCGGGGATATTGGCCGGACCCGATCGAGGGACATGTCGACGGCAAGACCCGCCGGTTCTTTGCCCCCTTGGGAAGCGGCGCAGGCGGCAGTTCCGTCTTTTACGCCGCCACGCTTGAACGACCGGAACCTCATGATCTTGACGACAGCCCAGATCGTCCCCACCCCTCTGGCGGTTGGCCGGTAAGCTACGATGAAATGGCGCCGTGGTACGACAAGGCCCAAGCGATGTATCGCCTGCATGGGGAACCTGATCCCCTGTCGGATCGGCCCACCCCCTCCTTGGCACCGCCTCCGCCTCTCGGAGAAGGCGATGCCGCCATCATCGAACGGCTACGGGCGAACGGAATTCATCCCTATCGGCTGCATACGGCACTGTCCTACCTGCCCGGTTGTGCCGAATGCCTTGGCCGAAAATGTCCACGACCCTGCAAGATGGACGGCCGGTCGGCCGGGCTGGAACCAGCCCTGGCAACGGGCCGGGCCGCCCTGCTTGACGGGTGCGAGGTCACTGCCCTCCGGGGACGGCCCGGACATATCGATGAGGTCGAAGTCCAGCGAGACGGCCAGACCTATTTGATCGCTGCCAAACAAGTTGTTTTGGCAGCAGGGGCTTATTCGTCCCCCCGCCTTTTGCTCGCTTCCTCGGCCCCGCATTGGCCCAATGGCTGCGCCAACGGCAACGATCAGGTCGGACGTTACCTGATGTTTCACCTCGATGAACGTTTTGCCCTTTGGCCTGGAAAATCGGCCCGTTTCGCCGGGGCGTCCAAGGCCGTCGGCTTTCGCGACCTTTACTACCACAAGGGCAAACGGTTCGGCATGGTGCAGGCGATGGGCGTCGACTTCTCCTACGGAGAAATCGCCTTCCACCTCAAGTCACTGGTAGAGCGTTCGGCGCTGCGTCGGTTTCGCCTTGTGCGTGAGTTGACACGCGTTCCCGCCTTCGTCGCTTCGTGGCTTCTGGGCGGGGCAAAGCTTTACGTTGGGCTGCTTGAGGATTTTCCGATGCCCGAAAACCGGATACTGCTGGACAAGGCAGACCCTCGCGCTATCCGGTTCGACTACACCATCGGACCCGAGCTCAGGTCGCGGCGCAAACCCTATCGCAAGGCGATCAAGGCCGCCTTTCGCGGGCAACGGATGATGTTCCTCACCCGGGCGGCGGATCCAAACTTTGGCCATCCCTGCGGGACACTCCGGATGGGCGATGATCCCGCGACCAGCGTGGTTGACCGCAACTGCCGGGCACATGAGGTGGACAACCTTTGGGTGGCGGACGCCTCATTCATGCCGACATCCATGGGGGTGAACCCCAGCCTGACCATCGCAGCAAATGCAATCAGGGTGGCAACCTGCATCGTGGAGGATCAGAAATGACCGACGGAGTGGCGATTGTCACCGGGGCCGGAGCGGGCCTTGGCCGCGCCTTGGCCATTGGACTTGCTACCAAGGGGATTACCGTCGTTGGCCTCGGCCGAAACGGGGATGCACTGGACGAAACCGGGGGATTGGCCAGCAGGGGTTTTCACCCTGTGATCGCAGATGTGGCTAACCCTGCCTCCGTCGCTGCGGCCTTTGCCCGGGCGGACGCTATCGGCCCCGTGACGCTTTTGATCAACAACGCAGCCGTATACCCTCGACGGGATATCCTGGACGAAACGCCTGACACCTTTCAGGACACCATGGCAGTCAACCTTGGCGGCGTCGTTGCCTGTACCCATGAGGCGCTTGGCCGAATGGTCCGGACCGGGCAAGGGCGCATCCTCAATGTCGCCAGCTTTGCCGACATCGCCCCGATGGCCGCAAGCTCGGCCTATTCAGTGTCCAACGGGGCGGCCCGGGTGTTTACAAGGGCGGTGGTGGCCGATCTTGGCGACCGATTCCCCGGGATCATCATCACCGATTGGCTACCGGGCCGGCTCGCCACAAAAATGGGCATACCCGATGGGCTGGACCCTGCGACGGCGGCGGCCTGGGGCGTTCAACTTGCCCTTTGGACCGACAGATCGCTGAACGGCACCACTTGGGAGATGGATACAGAGCTTCTTCTGGTCTGCCCCCGTTGAGTGGTCCAGTTTAAATGTTAGTGCATGGTCGGCCTT
>CALFSV010000428.1 GCA_937916485.1 uncultured Paracoccaceae bacterium
CAAATCGCCGGCACGGCCTTGTAGCTTTCTCCTTTCGAGAGCAATGCCCAGGCCGCAGCTGTCAAACTAATGAGAACTCGCATCAGATTGCTAGCACAGTCTAAATTTATGCGCTCGATAATCGACGCCACTCAGCGAGAGCAGCGGCACGGTTTAGCTTGAAATTGATGTGTGAGTAGAGATGGCGTTCCTGGTTAAAATGGTTCTGGATTGAAGCGTGAATGGAGAGTGTTTTGTCATCGCCAGACGCTACAAATACACCCTGCCCGCTTGAGCCAAGTTTAATCTGACAAAGCCGTGAAACCTATCTAACGCTAACTAAGGCGTGCAAAAAGGCGGCGTCCAGATACGTCCACCGGTAACAGAGCCATCTCTCTAATTATTTGGAAAAATGTACCCTGCGCAAAAAACGTTTATGTCTTGGTAGGTACCAAAGCGTCACACCTGAGAGGCCGAACGCGATCAAAGCAATCGCAGTAATGTCTGCCAAAATAGTTCCAAGGCTCCAACCCAACCAGCCCGTCCTGTGAAATACTCCCAAAACATAATTCCAGTAAATTTTGCGATTTAAAGCCTCCCCGTTTGGCGAGTACAATGTGTTCTTCAGGTTCGATTTTACATAATAATGTCCAGTCTCGACAGCAACAATGATCGTGCCTGCCTCCCTAACAAAATGTATTGTATCATAGCCATGATACTTAACACGTTCGACGGCTTTCATATCACTTTGTGGCCAAATAGGGCGAGCTATCTCAGAAGCTTGCTCCGCAGTTAACGGCGCATCAAGTTGTTCGAACTCATATGCAGAGTCTGTATAAGATTTATATGGAAATAGGGACAAAACAGTATCAGGATGGTTAAGGTACAATCCAGTTACGCCAAAGAAAATGATCCAAGGCAATGCAAGTATTCCAAGATAAGAGTGCAGAGTTCGTAAAATTTTTAAAGACTTGGCCATTTAACTAATCTCCAATTTTTGTTTTTTAACTGTTGAAAAGTCTTTTGGAATGCGAAACACTTGCAATGCCTTGGGGGTTGCAAGCAACGAAACCGGCTTCAATTGATGATTGAGCGTCATTTCCCAAAGCTACTGTCTGTCCCGCTCGGGAGCTTGACGGTGCTCAGTGCTTTTCGAGTGCCTCTTTGAGCAAGCCGAATTCGCCTGATGACATTTTGACAGACTCCTCTTCGCCGGGGAATTGTCCCTCAACGACGGCGGCTCGAAACCCTCGGAGCGCCTTGGCCCGTTCGGATGCGAGCTTTTTGCGGATAGTGAGCAGGTCACCGAATGCCCTTGCGTGACGCGGCGGATTTTCAACATCTCCACAGATATCCTCAAGATACAGCAAGACGACATCGGCGGATGGGCCTGCCCCGATGGAATGGGTCACGAGGTTTGAATGGTGGCGAATGGCATTAAGCGCATCTGATGCCACACATTCCACCTCAACCGCGAATGCACCGGCATCTTCCAACCTGCGAAACTGATCCAGCAGCGTCAGCGCCTCTTTTGCCGTCTTTCCTATTATACGCAGACCGCCAACTTGCGTTGATCGGCGTGGGATCAGGCCGAGATGGCCTTGAACGGACAAACCTTCTTTCGCCAACATCTCAACCACTTCCAAACTGCGCGGCGTCTGTATTGAATCGGCTCCCGCCTCGGCGGCCTTCATTGCGGCACGCAGAATCTCATCTTTAGTCACGTATTGCGACATCGGCAGTGCAGCGTTGATAAAGATTTGCGGGGCGGCGGCGCGGATGGTCGGCGTCAGCTCATCCCAAATCGACAAATGGTCAATACCCGCCTCGGCGCAGGCTTGGGCCTCCTCGAATGTGTTTGGCACCGTTGAGGTAAATTTACGAGTTCCACGCAGCCCGATAAAGTCGGCAACCGTCAAGAGCCGCTGAGCAGGTTCGCCACCATATGTGTATATGTTCTTGAGCGTCATGTGTTTCGTCCCTCAGGGAGCCAGTGTTTCTGTATGGCCGTCAACGGCAAGTATCTGGCCCGAGATTTTGGACCCTGACGGCGACGCAAGGAAGCGGACCGTATTGGCAATGTCTTGGGCAGTGACCCATGTCTTCATGGACACGCCTTTGACATAACTTTGGCGCACAGCGTCAACAGCTTGTCCGCGTGCGGATGCCTCATTCTCGATGACGCGGTCCATGCGCGGCCCTTCAACCGCGCCCGGGCAGATGGCATTCACCCGCACGCCAGCCTCGCCCAACTCCATTGCGAGGGTCTTTGTCAGGCCGACGATGGCCCATTTTGCTGATGCGTAGGGGCTGCGCAGAGGATAGCCCATTTGCCCAGCAGTTGAGGAGGTCAGGCAGATCAAGCCGCTGCCTTGCGCGCGCATGAGGCGGGCAGCCCATCTGCAGGTCAGGAAACTTCCATGCAGATTGGTTGCCACACATTGCTGCCATTCATTGAAATCGAGCGTTTCAATGCGGCCCGCTGGCCCGCCTGTTCCCGCATTTGCGCAGACAACATCAATCCCCTGCCATCGCTCTTCAAGCTGGCGCAAAAAGGCATCCATCTCTGCCTCATTGGTCACGTCTACGTGGCTGGCAATCAGCGTCGGATATGCCTCCTGCATTGCGGCAAGCTGGTCGCTATCCACATCGCAGATCGCGACATCTGCGCCGTCGGCGAGGAATGCTTCGGCAATGGCGCGCCCGATGCCGGCGGCTCCGGCGGTCACAAGGATACGTTGTGTCATGATTTACTTCCGCAATGCTGTTGGTTTCTTGCGCGCACGCACCGTGCGCAGCCCTTCGGCGGTGCCATCATGGAATGACCCAAACCAGCGGTCCCAAGGCATTTCCGCCGTACCGTAGTTGCACTCAAAATACCGATGATGCAGCTGGTGGAAGAATGTCCCCATCTCCATCCGCGCATTCTTGCCAAGGATCAAAGCGTCATAGCCAGAGTGGGACGTCGTCGTCGCCAGCGTCAGCCAATAGCAATGAAACAGCATGTGAATGGGGTGCGACGGGACGACCAGATGGATCAGCAGCGATGACAGGTACAACACATGTTCGATCGGGTGCATCGAAAAACCCGACCAAGGGCCGACCGCAATATTGCGGTGATGCACTGAGTGCACACGGCGGTACATCGGGGCCCAATGCAGGAACCGATGCGCCCAGTAAAAGTGGAACGAGTACCAAACGCCAATCAAAGGGAACCACAGGACGAACCAAACCGGATTTGCGCTCAGCGTCACGGTCGGCAGCACGCTATTGGCATAGCCCCACCAAAGACCCGCTTCATAGATCGTCCAGATGCTCACCCCACTGATCAGGGAATAGGCCACATTGTCCCAAAGCTGACTGCCAAAGGCAAAAATGCGGGCCTTTGCTGTTGGCCCCCGGCGATCATACCGCAAGGCATCGCCTTGCTTCTTCCATATGTAAAGCCAGAGATGCAAAATCGTCGCAAACGCCACGAGCATCGCAATATTGCGCAGCCAAATCGCAGCGATCCAGCCGGGCGCCAGTGTTTGGGTCTGCTCCAGGGGCGGCTGAAGCCAGCTGCAAACAGCAAATGCGATCACGACGTAGAGCAACAGTTCCGAAATCGGCAGCCAAGCGCCCGCGTACCATCTCAACGAGGCAAAGGGGCGGGGCGGCTTTTCAAACACCGGCGATGTATTGATTGGCAAATCGGGATGCCAGTTCCATTCGCGGCTTTCGCCAGCAGGTGTGCCAGCTGTCAATTCGGATGTGTTTGTGGTCTCTGACGACATAGGGCCCCCTTGGCTGGACGTAGAAGTCACCCAGGACGCTACTCCAGAAAATCGCCGTCAGATATTGCAATTGTCAACAAACTTGATATCGAAATTGATATGAACATTCGGCGACCTCATCTTCCCTCTACGCCGCTCTCTGTCAGACTTCTTGAAATCAATAGTATATTCGGGAAATCGAAAAATTCGATACCTCCATAAAAACAATTCGTTTCCTTGATTTAAATCAATCCAATACCTTCATTGGTGGCTGGCCTTTCAGAGGAAACAAAAATGAAGAAATATATAACTTCAACGCGCTTGGCCGCAGATATCGGCGGGACGTTTACGGATATCGTACTTGAAACTCCAACGGGCCTTTTTACGGCAAAAGTGCCGACAGACACGGTGCAGCCAGAACTGGGCGTTTTGGCTGGCGTTGAAGTCGTTTTGAGCGATGCTGGAATCACTTCAGCTGACGTCGATATCTTCATTCACGGCACAACTTTGGCGACCAACGCGCTGATTGAGCGGAAAGGCGAAAAGACGGCCCTGATCACCACAGAAGGGTTCCGCGACAGTTTGGAGATTGCCTATGAGAGCCGGTTCGACCAGTTCGATTTGATGATCGACAAGCCTGAACAACTGATTCCGCGCAACCTGCGTTTCACAGTCAAAGAGCGCATGGATGTGCGTGGGAACGTCCTGATTGACTTGGATGAAGCGGCTGTTGTTGCCCTAAGTGATAGGTTGAATGCAAAGGGCATAGGCGCGGTTGCTATCGGTTTTCTCCACTCTTACGCCAACTCAAAGCACGAACAACGGGTGCGCGACCTTTTGATCGCACAAGGGTGCAAAGCCGAGATCACACTTTCCAGCGATGTCTGCCCCGAAGTCCGCGAGTATGAACGTCTGATGACAACGGCCTGCAATGCTTATGTTCAACCGATCATGGCGCGGTATCTGCGCGCGCTAGAGGTCGCGTTTCATGACAAAAACTTTACCTGCCCGATCTTCCTGATGACCTCTGGCGGTGGCATGACCACATTAGAGAGCGCCATTAAATTTCCGATCCGGCTGGTGGAATCTGGTCCTAGCGGGGGTGCCATTTTGGCTGCGCGGATCGCACAGCAATTAGATGAATCGAAAGTGCTGTCGTTTGATATGGGCGGAACAACTGCAAAGATCTCGTTGATCGAAGACTTTAAGCCAAAGACGGCCAGAAATTTCGAGATTGCCCGCTCGGCCCGTTTCCAAAAAGGCAGCGGCATGCCGGTGCGTATTCCGGTGATCGAGATGATTGAGATCGGCGCAGGCGGAGGATCAATTGCGCATGTGGACCAAGTTGGTCGCCTCAATATCGGGCCGGAAAGTGCTGGCGCTTTGCCGGGTGCGGCTTGCTATGGCAAAGGTGGGACAAAGGCGACAGTCACAGATGCGAATCTGCTGCTTGGACGCGTCGATCCAGACGCTTTTGCCGAAGGAAAGATGAGGTTGAACACCAAGGCCGCTGAGGACGCGATGACCCAAGATGTCGGCCAGCCACTTGACATTTCCGCACATCAAGCCGCGTTCGGCGTTACCGAAATGGTCGAAGAAAACATGGCGAATGCTGCGCGCATCCACAGCGTTGAACACGGTGTTGATCTGTCGCATTTCAGCATGATTGCCTTTGGCGGTGGCGGGCCGCTGCATGCCGTTCGGTTGGCCGAGAAACTGGGAATGAACCGTGTTATCGTGCCGGCGAACTCCAGTGTCGGGTCCGCTTTGGGGTTTCTGAGCGCTCCGATTTCTTATGAGGTGGTGCAAAGCCTGTATACCACGCTGACGGATTTTAATCTGGCGCGGGTGAATGATGTGCTGAGCAGTATTTCAGCGCAGGCGCATGAGATCGTTGTTGCAGGGGCAAAGGATACCGAGTTAGTTGAAAGCCGCACCGCCTTTATGCGCTATGTTGGGCAGGGCCATGAGATTCAGGTGCCAATCCCAGCACGCGGGCTGACAGCGGCAGATATCGCAGCGATCAAATCTACTTACGATAGGTGCTACCGTCAGCTTTATGGGCGTTTGATCCCTGGCAGGGACATTGAAGTCCTGTCATGGTCGGTGGTGGTTTCAACACATGTCGAGGCACCTTTGGCTTTATCGGAGGCACCTGAACCCAACACCGCAGTACCTTCAGGGGTACGTGCTGTGTCCGTACCTACGCAAACAGGTTTCCAAACAGTGCCCACATTCTGGCGTCCTGACCTGAAATCAGGAGACACCCTGCGCGGACCTGTCCTTGTTGAAGAACCGCAAACCACAACATTCGTCACCGGACATTTTTCGGGCCACTTGGATGGAAAAATGAATTTGATATTGGATAGGATCGCACCATGACCGACCGGCAACTGAGCGTGATCGAGCTGCAAATTCTTTGGAACAGGCTCATAGCGATTGTGGAAGAACAGGCGCAGACACTCATGCGCACAGCCTTCAATCCTATTGTACGCGAGTCCGGTGATCTGTCTGCGGGTCTGTTCGATCTAAAGGGACGTATGATTGCGCAGGCTGTCACAGGTACGCCGGGGCACGTGAATACCATGGCAAATTCTGTACGGTACTTTCTAGATAAATACCCATTAGAGGATATGCACCCCGAGGACATCTATCTGACCAATGATCCGTGGAAAGCAGCGGGTCATCTGAACGATTTCATGCTGGTGCGCCCCTGTTTCCATCAAGGTGTTTTGATTGGGTTCACTTCGTGCACCAGCCACCTTGCTGACCTTGGCGGGCTTGGCTTTGGCCCTGACGGTTCTGACGTGCTCGACGAAGGGTTGTTTGTTCCCATTTTTAAACTGGTCAATGCAGGTAAGCTGGACGAGACCTTCATGACCATCCTCAAAGCAAACAGTCGCGTGCCCATCGAGGTGGAGGGCGATACATATGCCCTGATGACCTGCGTTGAATGTGGCAGCAGGCGCACATCCGAATGCTTGGCCGACATCGGGATCACCGATCTTGTCCAGATATCCGACTACATCATCGACACCTCCCGCGAGCGTACCCGTGATCTGATCAATAAACTGCCCAGAGGAACCTACCATTACGAGATGCGCGTCGATGGCTACGACGAACCGCTTGATCTGGTTGCGGCAATGACCATTTCGGACGGTGAAGTTATAGTTGATTTCGCAGGCTCCTCTGGCCGCTCGGCCAAGGGCATTAACTGTCCTTTGAACTATGCCAGTGCCTATGCGTGTTTTGCTCTGAAATGCGCGCTTGCCCCCGATATTCCAAATAACGAAGGCGCGCTAGCACCATTGGTCATAAAAGCCCCTGAAAACAGCATCACAAACGCGCAGTATCCCGCCCCTGTGGCGATGCGGCATGTGGTCGGACAGCTTTTGCCCGATGTGGTGTTCGGATGCTTGCACCAAGCGGTGCCGGGCCTTGTTCCAGCTGAGGGCACCTGTTGTTTGTGGGACCTGCCGATGCGCGGCGGGTACTCCGTCAACACAGATGCCAGCAAAACAAAATTCGCAACCGAACTCGTCCACAACGGTGGCACGGGAGGGCGCCCGAGCAAGGATGGGTTGTCAGCCACCGCATTCCCCAGCGGGGTCATGGGGTCTCTGGTCGAGATCACGGAAAGTGTCTCTCCCCTGATTATTTGGCAGCGCGAATACCGCCAAGATTCCGCCGGGGCTGGCGAGTTTCGCGGAGGCTTGGGGCAAGTTTTGGAAATATCGAGCAGCGAGGATGCTCCGATTTCACTGTTTGCGGCGTTAGACCGCATCAATCACGCCCCTCGTGGTCGAGAGGGCGGCAAAAATGGCGAACTTGGATCTTTAACACTGAGTAACGGGACAAAACTGCGCCCCAAAGGTGAGCAGATAATTCCCGCAGGACAACGATTGACAGTCTTAACCCCAGGCGGCGCAGGCTACGGCGATCCAAAGGACAGAACGCCCGAACGCATTGCACAAGATATCGACTTTGGCCTCATCAGCGCCGATGCTGCGGCTTCAGATTATGGTCACCGACCAGGCGAGGAGGAACAAAAATGAACAAGAAACTGCACCCTGAAACCCTCGCAGCGACTGGGTTAGGATGGATCGATCCCGAAACCGATGCAATGGCGGCCCCCCTGCGTCCATCCACATCATTCTTGCGCGACCCAACAGATTTGGACCGTACAGGCCGCATGTTCACGCGTGACGACAACCCTACCTTTGCGCAACCGGAGGCCTTGATAAATGCACTGGAAGGCGGTGCAGGTTGCCTGCTGTTCGCGTCAGGCATGGCAGCGATCACGTCTGTTTTTCAACGACTCGCTCCCGGCGATCATGTGATTCTGCCGAAACTCGTCTACTCAGGCCTGCGCGACTGGATGAACACCCACGGGCTGCGTTGGGGGCTTGAGGTCACCTATGTTGACGCATGCACAGCTGCGGGTGTCGGCGCAGCGATCCAGCAGGGTAAAACCAAAGTCATCTGGCTGGAAACTCCCAGCAATCCGACTTGGGCAATCACCGATATAGCGGAAGTGTCTGCCGTTGCCCATGCTGCCGGTGCCTTGGTAGCGATCGATAATACCGTAGCCACCCCAATTCTGACGCGCCCCTTCGAACATGGCGCAGACATCATCTTACATTCCTGCTCAAAGTACATGAACGGTCATGGTGACCTGATCGGCGGCGCGGTTGTCGTCGCCGAGGGTCATGAGGATGTGTTGGTCGATATCCAGAACATCCGGAATGAATATGGGGGGGTGCTCGGCAGCTTTGAGGCATGGTTGCTGTTGCGCGGCATGCGCACGTTGGCGGTTCGCGTCAAAACCGCTTCCACAAGCGCGCTCAGGATTGCGCAATTTCTGGACGGCTGCGATCTGGTAGATCAAGTCCTCTACGCAGGATTGGAAACGCATCCTAATCATAACGTCGCAGCACGGCAGATGCAGGGCGGGTTTGGTGGTATGTTGTCTTTTCGCGTGAAGGGCGGCGAGGACGCAGCAAAACTGATCGCCAGCGAAGTCCAAGTGTTCCGGCAGGCAATCTCCTTTGGCAGCACTGAATCCGTCATCGAGCATCGCGCAGGTATGGAGAAACCAGATTCACCCACACCGCGCGACATGCTGCGCGTTTCTGTCGGGCTTGAAAATACCGACGATTTAATTGCGGATTTGCGGCAAGCCATTGATGCAGTGCAACGCGAAATTTCGACAGGACACAGAAATGCCTGACCATATTCACTACGCCCCCAGATCAACGCGCATTGGCCTTATAGTGCCGTCCTCCAACACCAATGTTGAGCCCGACTGCCTGATGCTATGCCCCACAGGCGTTACAATCCACTCTGCACGCAGTGGCGGATATGATGTCAATGCCATTCCTGATTCCACGCAAATGCGGAAATTTGTGCGTCAGTCTCTAGATCAAAGCTGCAAGGATCTGATGGACGCCCGCGTTGACCTGATCGCTTACGGCTGCACATCGGCCACTCTGGCGGATGGTCCTGCATTTGATACCGCATTTTGCGCTAAACTTACCAAAATAACGGGCCGCCCTGCGGTCACAACGGCTGGTGCACTTGTAGAGGCCATTCAGCATATCGGTGCCAAACAAGTAGCGTTTACATCGCCCTATGTCAGAAAGCTGAGCGCGGAATCCGTGAAATTCCTGAGCGATAGTGGGATTAATGTCGTGAACGAAATTGGATTTGAGCGCGAGTTGAGCAGCCTTGAGCAGAACGCGCTGACCCCGCAAGACGCCTATGAGATGGCTTTGAAAGCAGACCACAGTGATGCCCAAGCGATTGTCATTTCGTGCACGGATTACCGGGCATTGGAGGCCGTGCCTGCGATTGAAAAAGCGTTGGGAAAACCTGTTATCACCAGTAATCAGGCGCTGATGTTCGCATGTCTCACCCGCCTCAATCTGCCGTATCGGGATATGGCCGCAGGGGGGCGCTTGTTTACCGCCACAAAGGCGCTGGCATGAGCATCGCAGACCGCCTAGATTCATTGGGCTTGATCTTGCCTCCAACACCGACGCCCGCTGCGCATTATGTACCTTGGGTTGTTAGAAATGGAACAATCTATCTTGCGGGTCAAACGCCTAAGGATGGGACAGTTCTGAAATACCAAGGGCAGCTTGGAACGGATCTGACAGTTGAGCAAGGATACAAGGCCGCACAGCTTTGCGCACTCCGTCTGCTGAGCGTTTTGCACGCCGCGGCGGATGGGTTGGACCATGTCGAACGTATCTTAAAATTGACTGTCTTTGTTAACACAGCAAAGGGTTTTACAAATCACCCGCAGGTGGCAAACGGTGCCTCTGACTTACTTCATGATTTGTTTGGTGATGCGGGGATCCATGCGCGATCGGCCGTGGGAGCAAGTTCGTTACCAGGAAATGCCGCTGTCGAAGTGGAAATGATTGCTCAGATTTCATAAATCCCTAAGGTTGCGGTCAACCGCCCCTATTTCGGTTTGGAGCACCTATGAATATCGATGCCATAAACACGTTCTTACTGCTATCTGAGACAGGTAATTTCAGCCGCGTCGCCGAGAGATCCAACCTCACACAGTCAACCGTCAGCTCGCGCATTAAAGTATTGGAAGACACGCTAAACGTAAAGCTATTTGAGCGTACCTCGTCAGGTGTTCTGCTAACCGATGCAGGTAAGAAATTCTATAAGTACGCTGCCTCGATGCGCCAGACATGGCAGCAAGGGCGTCAAGAAATGGCGCGATCCTCCAGCCCCAAACAAACGATTGGCGTCGGATTGCATATGACGATGTGGCGTCGGTTTATGCCTGATTGGCTGGTCTGGATGCAAGAACATCATCCCCACTTTGCCCTTCAAGTTGAGGCGGATTATTCTGAACGTCTGGTTGATTACGTCTCTCAAGGTGTCCTAGATCTTGCGATAACACACATGCCGTCAGGGTTACCCGGACTGGTCGTTGAGCCTTTTATGGAAGACGAGTTGATTATGGTCTCACGCATCGCGCGTGATTTCGGATCGTGTGATCCAGCCGACTACATATTTGTCGATTGGAGCTATGGATACCGCGAAGAACATCAGGAAAAGCTACCAGAGTTCGCGACCTCGACTATTAACGTCGGATACGGAGAGATCGCCTTGGAGTATCTCTATGCCAGCGAGTGTTATTCCTACATGCCGCGTGCCTATGTTTCCGATGATCTCGCGGAAAACCGGCTGCATATCGTAAAGGACGCCCCTGTCCTCAACCGGCCTTCCTACTTGGTTCATTCCAAGCATCCCAGAAATCCTCATGCGATCAACGTGGCTGTGGCAGGCCTGCGTGCCTTGAATGCGGGGCTTAAACAGGGGCATAATGCACAAGATCCTTAAACATAAACAGCGCTGAAACTGGTATGTTCTTTCAAGAAAAGCGACGTCAATCATCGAGGGACGCGTATGATATGCGGTATATCTATATGATTAATCCACACCGACGCCATCTTAGCTGATTGAGCTCTCATGAACCCTGTCCAAGCCACACAGAAGCCGACATTCGCGACGTCGCAACATGTATATGATACGGCTCACTGTCGACCATCTCTCCGGATGCACCCTGAAACGTACTTGGGCGCGGCCTCGAGCGTCCGCTTTCTTCAAGTTGCCCAATTTAGTATGCGGGCGCAGCGAAGGTCCGCAATCCGCCCTTTACGTTGATCCTGATCAGTTGTCCTCACTCTAGCGATCTTCAAACTCATCTCGCGACAACTCATACCGCTTGCCCGTGAGCATCTCTTTTTTAAGACGCGGCGTGAGATGACTGTAATGGCGCTCAATCATCAAAATAGACGTACCCATTTGGACAGCCAGAGTATGTACGTCCATTCCATCATTTAGCAGTGAGAACGTCGCATAAGTATGGCGCAAGCTATACAGCGTGCGATCTTGGCCCGTGCGAGGACAGGTCAACAGTCCAGTG
>CALFSV010000429.1 GCA_937916485.1 uncultured Paracoccaceae bacterium
ACTAACAGAATCTCGGATGTATTGAATTGGGAAATTTGGCACGTAGTCGACGTTTCGACAGTGAAATTTGCGAAGAACGGCACTGTGCTTGATGAATTGCGCTCCGATGGCGAAGGCGGCAGAACTGCCACCCTTTCTGATTAACAGCTCGAGTGAGGCCCGCTGGAAAATATGGTTTAGATGTCAAGGAACAACTTGCCTTGGGTTTATCTCAATGATCCTGGGCTAGGGGTGCTTTGGGCTCAGACCTGCCCTTCGTTGCGTTATTCAAGATGTCCGCTTTGGGGTGACGTAGATGTACTGCAACGATGTCCACCCTCAGCATCGAACTGAATTGGCACTGTCTGACGTCAGCGCCTATGGGACCAAATAGGGTCATTTGCCAGGGGGCGCTGCGACCTCCGCAATGTCGCGTTCAGACAATCCAAACTCAGTCTAGCCCCTAGAGTTCTTGAACATGACGAGGGGGACTGAAGGTTGACCGAAAATCGACGTCGCGGCGGCCACAGGGGCGGCCTTTCGCGCAACATTTCCTCCCATCATGACTCAGCATATGTCCATTTGCGGAACCCCTTCACACCGCAGCCCGGGTTCTCGGAAGATGAGATTGCGGCAATCCATGACACTGCCTTGCGCATCCTCGAAAACCTTGGGATCCGAGTGCTGCTAGACGAGGGTCGTGATATTCTCAAATCAGGTGGCGCGCTCGTCGACGAAGAAGCCATGATGGTCTTCATTGGCCGCGAAATGGTCGAGGCAGCCTTGGCGACTGCACCTAAATCCATCCGCATGCGTGCTGCCAACCCAATGCGGGAACAGACCTTTGCCCCCGGCTCCATGCTATTCGAGGCGGGATCCGGCTGCCCCAACGCCTTTGACAACATCCGTGGCCGGCGCCCCGGCAGCCTGAGAGACTATTGCGAAACGCTGAAACTTCAGCAGTCCTTCGACGTGATCCACCTACATGGCCCGTCTGCAGAGCCACAAGACGTTGCCGTTAACTTGCGCCATTATGCCATCATGCGGGGCCAGCTCACGCTGGGTGACAAGCCAGTATTCGTTTATGCACGCGGCCGCGGCCAGACATTGCAATCGTTCGAGATGATCCGCCAAGCGCATCAGATTGGCGAAGCCGAGTTTGAAAACGGCGTTTGGGCTACCACAGTCATCAATTCGAACTCACCGCGTCAGCTGGATATTCCAATGACGCGCGGTATTATCGACTTTGCACGCGCAGGACAGATGTCAATCATCACGCCATTCTGCCTTGCCGGTGCCATGGCACCTGTCACCATTTCTGGTGCGCTCGCGCTTCAACATGCCGAAGCGCTGGCAGGCATTACGCTGGCGCAATTGACACGCTCCGGCGCACCTGTGTCCTATGGTGGCTTTACCTCGAACGTAGATATGAAGTCCGGTTCGCCCGCTTTTGGCACCCCAGAGCATATCCGTGCCTGCCTTGGTTCTGGCCAGCTTGCACGTCTGATCGGTCTGCCCTGGCGCTCAGCATCCGGCGCGGCTTCGAACTTGGCCGATGGTCAAGGCGTGCAAGAGACCACAATGGCACTTTGGGGCGCGGTGCTTGCCCAAGCTACTTTGACGCTGCACGCGGCAGGATGGTTGGAAGGAGGCCTGACCTTTGGATATGAGAAATTCATTCTGGATGTGGAGGCCCTTCAATCCATCGCCCATCTCGCCCGACCAGCACCTGCAACTGCCGATGATATTGGATACGACAGCATCGCCAAGGTTGCTCCTGGGGGCCATTTCTTCGACACGGAACACACCATGAGCCGCTACAAGGATGCCTTTTATCAGCCTCTCGTTGCGGACCTCAGAAATCATGGAGCGTGGACCGAAGCTGGTGCTCTGAGCGCGGACCAACGCGCCACCGGCATCTGGCAAGAGAAACTCGTAGCCTTCATCCCTCCACCAACCGCGGACGGCGTTGACGAAAGGCTCGCACAATTCATCGCTGATGAAACGGCAAAAGGTGGTGTGGCACCCGAGGATTGAGCAAAGACCTCAAATGACAGGATCCCGAGATCCAAGTTTTGCGTGGCCGTAGCTTCCTTGGCGTCAATGGCTGTAGTCAGATCTGAAAATGGTGTGCAAACGTCACCATAGATCGATTTGAAGGTGCGGCTTTCCGTTGTTTGTCCGTTCAACTGAATGCCCTTTGGGACCTACTACGCCACGAATGCGTGAGCGGTAATTTGAAAATCTCTCTGATGTGACAACGTCAACGGCCTCCTCCAAATGCAATTCCAACCGGAACCATCCTGGCTGTATGCTTGAAACTAAAGCGACGTGTGCCGTGAACGGTTGCGACAGGTACGTTCCGCTGACCTTGTCACCGATGGCCCAGTCCTTGGGGCCCCCGTTTCCGATGGCTGCAAACATCGTATTCCAATCGCGGAACCCGTGTTGGTGCGCCACCAATTCGAGGGACTTGGCATGGCCAATCGGTGACCCGTCCTTGGCCATCTTTGCGCGCAAAAGCTGCGCTTGTTCTTTGGCCCGCGCTGCTGATGGAAGTTGGGTGTTCATGACGCGGCTCCTTCGGTGGTGTGGAGAGTACCCCATTTTAGCTCGTTCTCTTGGCCGGTGCGCCATAGCACCACAGCTGTGAGACCCAACATCATCAGTTCAGCGATTGGGCCCGCATACCATATGCCGGTTTCACCGAACCAGCCGGGCAACAGGAACGTCAAAGGGATGGCCAAGGCGTAAGGTTTTGTCAGCCCCAAAAGAGCGGCTTTGCCCGCGGAGCCGATCGCCTGAAAGTAGGCCGCGATCATCATCAACGGTCCCATCAGGAAGAAAACAGAGGTCATGATGGGCAAGATGCGCGCGACCTCTGCAATGACCGCCATATCATCCACAAAGGCTCCGGCGATCTGAACGGGTATGCTTTTCACGACGAATTGCACTATGGCGCAGTAAACAAACGCGATGCAAAGCGCCATGCGCAGGCTTGCATCCGACCTTTTCCAAAGGGCTGCACCATAGTTGTTGCCCGTGATCGTTTGCATTGCAAACGACAGCCCCAAGAGCGGCAGGAAGGCAAAGGTGATGACGCGTGTGATGATCCCATAGGCGGTAATCGTGTCAGCGTAACCCGGGCGACCAACCCATTGCAGCGCCGTGAGAATCGCCGCAGAGCCGAGCGCAAGACCGATGAAGCTCAGGCTTTGTGGCGCACCCAGTGCGAGTATCCGCCCCCATTTTCCGTGCACAGAATGGGACAGCAAGGTTGCGGGGCGCAGCGACGTCGTGCCGATTATTCGGAACGTAAGAATGATTGCGAAGGCCAGCGCCTGTGCCGCCGCAGTCCCATAAGCTGATCCTGCAACGCCCATGTCCAAAATAGCGATAAGGACAGAGTTGAAGACGATGTTTGCAATCGACACCAGAAGGCTCATCGCGGCCATAAAGCCAACCCTCCCTTCGTTGCGTAGGTGTTCCATCCCTGATGATCACATAGACCCTCGCCGATCTGCACTT
>CALFSV010000430.1 GCA_937916485.1 uncultured Paracoccaceae bacterium
TATAGTCGTGACGCGCGTGCGCATGGGGCATAGCCGAGTTATCTCCAGCGGCCACAATTGGCGCAAACGACAGACCATCCGCGCCTTCATCAAACAGGCATTTGATCAGCGTTTGCTCAATCTCTGTCTCAGACTGGCCCAATTCAATACTGTCCAATGTGCGATGCAGCGCACGCTCTGAAATATCAATCGCGGCTTGCATAGCGGCGATATCCGCTTTGGTCTTGATCATGCGAAGACCCGAAATTTCAAGTTCCGCGTCAGTGATTTTCAAAGTAGGTTGGGCCGCGAGTAAGGCGTGATGCACAAAAACGCGCATGACTTGCCCTTCAACGGCCAGGGATAAAATATCCAGATGGGCCATCAGCTGCGAAAAGGCGTCAGCGTACCCAGTTTGATCGCGCCAATCAAAAACCGCGCCCTCAAACCCGACAAGGTTCCAGCTTCCAAGTTCAAGATTAGGGACCAAAGCAGCAGCAGGCTTATCCGCAGGGATCACAATAAGAAAGGGGCGTTCGTGGCTCATGAAGCTGTGTTCAATGGCGCGCGCAAAATTGGGGCCAGGAACTAGGGCTACGGCATCCACGTTCAGATTTGCAGCTACGCGGGCATAGTCAGACAGGCGGTCGGGTAAAGATCTTGGCACTTGCAGTGTGCTCCCTTGGTGGTCGTAAAGAAGGTTGGGGCGGCGCGGCGCCGCCCCTTGATGATCTATCCGCTTATTGCGAAATGCCAACTTGGTTAAAGATGTGGCCACCCAATGGGTGAACAACATAGCCTTCAACTTCTGGACGCATGGTCATGTAGACAACCGAGTGTGCGATGGTGGCCCAAGGCGCTTGGTCCTTGAAGATCGCCTGTGCTTTTTTATACAGCGCCGAACGCTCTGCTTGTGTTGGCAGAACTTTAGCTTGCTGGATCAGAGCGTCAAACTCTTCGTTGCACCACTGTGCGCGGTTGGATCTTTCAAGACCGTCACAACCCAGCAGAACTGCGAGGAAGTTATCGGGATCACCGTTGTCACCAGTCCAACCCAGTAGAACCGCACCGTCGCGATTAAGCGCTTTGGATCTGTCAAGATACTCGCCCCACTCGTAGGACACGATTTCAACCGTGACGCCGACCTTCGAGAAGTCCTCTTGCATTAACTCGGCCATGCGGCGTGCATTCGGGTTGTACGGGCGCTGAACAGGCATGGCCCAGATTTTCATGGTCAGGTCTGTGACGCCTTCAGCCTCAAGCGCGGCTTTGGCTGCTTCTGGATCATAAGCGTCGTCAACTGTGTCTTCGCTGTAAGACCACATCGTTGGTGGGATCGGGTTCTTGGCAATTTCGCCAGAGCCTTGGAATACCACGTCGATGATGGCTTGCTTGTCGATCGCCATGTTCAATGCTTTACGTACGTTGGCGTTATCGTAGGGTGCGACCTGCGTGTTATAGGCAAGGTAGCCAACGTTCAGGCCTTCTTGCTCCATCACAATAATGTCTTCAGCGTCTTTCATTGCCGATACATCCGCAGGGTTTGGATAAGCCATCACGTGGCATTCGCCCGCTTGGACTTTCTGGTACCGCACGGAAGCATCTGGTGTGATAGCAAAGATCAGGCTTTCGACTTTTGCCTTATCGCCCCAATATGCGTCGTTGCGCAGATAGCGTATGACGGCATCTTTTTGGTAGGCTTGGAACGTGAACGGGCCTGTGCCGATTGGTGCTTGGTTGACCATTTCAGGTGTACCAGCGTCCATCATTGCGTCCGCGTATTCTTTAGACACGATTGACGCAAAATCCATCGCCATATTGGCAATGATCGGTGCTTCTGGGCGGGTCAGATTGAACACAACAGTATAATCGCCAACTTTTTCAATGCTCTCGATCAAGTCAGGCATCGACATGCCGCCGAAGTATTCCCATGTGCCGCCGGATACCTCAAAATAGGGGTTTTCAGGGTTGCCCTGACGGTCAAAGCTAAAGATCACGTCGTCAGCATTGAAATCACGTGTTGGGGTGAAATCAGCATTCGCGTGGAACGAAACGCCCTGACGCAAGCTGAACGTCACTGTTTTGCCATCCTCGGACACGTTCCAGCTTTCTGCCAGACCAGGGATAGTTTCGGTCGTCCCAACCTTGAATTCTGTCAACCGGTTGTAGAGCGGGTGGCTTGATGCATCGAATGTGGTGCCAGCCGTAAACAGAGCTGGGTCAAAGCCTTCTGGCGAGCCCTCGGAGCAATACACCAGCGACTGCGCCTGTGCTGCAACGCCGAGCGTGCTAAGCAGCAAGCCAGTTGTCAAGATTTTTTTGATAGACATTTCTTTTCTCTCCTTGTGGACGTTTCGTTATTCTTCAGTAGCTTTGTAGCAGCCACTAAAAGTGATGAATTTTACCGTCGTAGTGGTAACATCTCGCGTAGCGTTTCGGTTTGCGTTTTCTTGATGGGTTCGATTTCACTGGATTTGTCATACTGCATCCGGTCAAAAAAAACTAACGGTGCGGTCGTTAATGTCAAACAAATAATCTAAGGGCTGGTTTTGAAATATCGAAATCCTGGTTATTTTGTTGTCCGAAGACGCTAAAAATTAGCCCATTTCGCTACATTAAAACCAGCCCTGAAGTCATCCGTCTTGCAGTAATGATGTACGTTCGATTTCCGCTTTCGCTCCGTAATGTGGAGGACC
>CALFSV010000431.1 GCA_937916485.1 uncultured Paracoccaceae bacterium
GTTGATAGAGGTGCCGTCGGTGCCAGACGCCGCCAGCACGATATCGGCAAAGTCTATTGTAGCTTGGCGCAGTTGTGCCAACTTTGGCCCGCCCATTGAGTTCGAAAGGTCAAGGACCAATGAAATTTCCACCCGCTCCGCCTGCTCGACCGCCGAGGCGGTGACGTAGGTGGACAGCTGATCAATGCTCAGCATCTGCATATAAATGGTGTCCACCGAAATCTCGGCATGGACATCGACAGCGCAACTGCCCGGAACGCGATCGACATTAACCGAGATGACTTCGTCCCCGAAACCGCGGGACCGCAGGACATCCAACGCCGCCGCGCATGGATCGTCGGCTCCATCGCAGACCGCAAGCGCCGAGGCCGAAAGGGCGGCCTGATCCACCGCCGCCTGAAGACGGACCCGATAGTTTTCGAACCGCATCATATCGACGGCCATCCCCATAACCATGAGGATCATCGCCAGAATGAATATGGTAAAAATAACCATCGAGCCGTCTTCACGGCGATGAAAGGTCCCATATCGACGGGACGCACGTGTCCACACACGATAAAACATAAGCTTACCCGCACACTGATGAACAAACCGACTCGGCCCGACATGGGCCGCGCGGCATTTCGCAACTACTTGGTTAACGTATGCGTGATGTCAGGCGCGAATGGGTCGACTTTGCGGCAATTTATGGACCCTTCCTGCAAACCTCTCTGCACCTGTTGCAAGGCCGGGATGCATACGCCTCGTGTTGTACCGGGACGCCTCAGGCGCTATCTGTTTTCTAACAGCCAATGGGAAACCAAATGCGCGACATCAAGATACCAGAGCAGCGTCACCCCGAAAAGGCGCACCGCCCCGACAATGCCCAGCCCAAAAAGCCGGACTGGATCAGGGTCAAGGCGCCGACCTCGGCAGGGTACAAGCAAACCCGCGACATCATGCGCGAACACCGCCTGACGACCGTCTGCGAAGAAGCGGGCTGTCCAAACGTTGGCGAATGTTGGTCGCAGGGCCACGCCACGATGATGATCATGGGCGAGGTCTGCACCCGCGCCTGCTCGTTCTGCAACATCGCAACGGGCAAGCCGCCAGAGGCGCTTGACGTGTTCGAGCCGGGCCGCGTTGCCGACGCGGTGAAAAAGCTTGGTCTGAACCATGTCGTTATCACCTCGGTTGATCGCGACGATGTCGAGGACGGCGGGGCAGAGCATTTTGCGCAGACCATCCGCGCCATCCGCAAGCAGGCGCCGGGAACGACGATCGAAATTCTGACCCCCGATTTCCTGCGCTGCGATCCCAGCGTCCTTGAGGTGGTCGTGGCCGCCCGTCCGGACGTGTTCAACCACAATCTCGAAACCGTGCCCGGCCTTTACCCCGAGGTTCGTCCCGGCGCCCGCTACTTCCATTCCCTGCGCTTGCTGCAACGGGTAAAAGAGCTTGATCCGACGATGTTCACCAAATCTGGCATTATGGTAGGCTTGGGCGAGGACCGTCAGTCCGTCACGCAAGTGATGGACGATATGCGCGCGGCGGATATCGATTTCCTGACCATCGGCCAATACCTTCAGCCAACGCCAAAGCATCATCGCGTCGACCGCTTTGTCACGCCCGAGGAATTCGCGGGCTACGAAAAGGCGGCCTATGGCAAGGGCTTCTTGATGGTGTCGGCTACCCCGCTGACCCGGTCAAGCTATCACGCAGGTGACGATTTCGCCCGCCTTCGCGAGGCCCGAATGGCGAAGCTCGGACGCGCCTGAGCAGGCGGCAACGACTGGCCAGGCAAAACGGTGGCCAGGCAAGACGACCTGTCAAAACGACAGGTCCTCGCCTAGCTGTCGGGGCCCAGTGGCGGCAAAGCGGCCAGATAGCTTGCGATGGCCAGCCGGTCCGCATCGCTTAGCTGGCGGGTGTTCTTGATGACCTCGACCATTTCACCGCCCGCGGTATCAAACTCGGGCGTGAAACCGCTTTTGAGGTATTCGGCCACTTCATCAACAGACCATGACAATCCGCCTGTCGTGATGTTCGGGACCCGTCCGGGGCCCGAAGCCGCGGGTGCGCCCGCCATCCAACGGTCCCGCTGAAGGCCGCCGAGCGCATTGCGAGGCGTGTGGCATTCGGCGCAATGGCCCAGCGCTTCGACCAGGTAGCGGCCCCGTTCAACCTCGGGCGAGACGGGGTCAGGCACAACCCAGTCGGTCGATGCAAAGAGCAGCTTCCATCCCCCAAGACTGGCCCGAAAACGGAACGGCAGGTCCAGATCGTGGGGCAGGGAGGGGGAGGCATCGGCAGGCAGGGTGCGCAGGTAGGCGATCAGGTCGACGATATCTTGCGGCGCGGCCTTGGCGTAGGCAGTGTAGGGAAAGGCGGGGTAGTAATGTGCACCCTCCGGCGACACACCGCTTTGGATGGCGCTGGCCAGTTCTAGATCGGTCCAGCGTCCGATGCCTGCCTCCGGATCGCTAGAAATGTTGGGGGCCATGAATGTGCCGTAGTCGGACGCGAAGGTCCGGCCTCCCGCAAGGACTGGCAGTCCTTCGTCTTCGGCCCCTGGCGCGGTGTGACAAGAAGCGCAGCCCGAGGCGGCAAAGATCACGGCCCCATTCGCGGCGTCACCGATCAACCCATCTAGCGCATCGGCGGCCAAGGGAGCGGGCCGGGTCAGGAACCACGCCCCCCCGGCCAAAGCCAGCACAACAACGATCGCCAGACGCAAGATCATCACACTCTTCCGGTTAGGAGGCAAAGGGGGCGTGCCCCCTTTGCCGAGAGCTTTTCGTTACTGGCGCACGCGGTAGTTCTGGTGGCAGGCGCCACAGGCGCCGCCCATGGCCTGCATGCCGGCCTGGATGCCTTCGACACCGGTACCAGCTGTGGCCGCCATAGCGGTTGCGGCAATCAGCAGCGCCTCTTGTGCGGCGCTAAAGCCTTCAGGATCGGTCCAGATGGCCTCCATCGAGCGGGTGCCTTCGGCCATGCCGCTGGCTGAGCCTTCGGGCCAGTAGAATCGCTGATCGATGCCGGCCAGTGCCACAAGGCTTTCGGCGGCCACCGTTGCCGCTTCGGCGTCATAGGGCATGTTGCCCTGGGCCATCGCCCCCAGCACACCCAGATTGGTGCCGTAAAGGGTCATATGGGCCTGCCGGGCCTTGATTGCCCCGGAATGGTCGGCAGACTGGGCATGTGCAAGGGACGCGAAGGCGAGACCTGAGAGGCTGAGGACAAAAGCTTTTGTGATCGACATCATTCCATATTCTCCAACTCTATACGGGTATATTGAGGTAACGGTAGGGGGATTGGGGACGATTTCCACCCACCAATTCTGCGAGAGGGCT
>CALFSV010000432.1 GCA_937916485.1 uncultured Paracoccaceae bacterium
GTCGGATGACGAACCGAAAGCTCGCGGATAGTAGGTTGATGACCATGTAGCCGATATTCCTCCCAGAGCAGCAGCAACGTCACGCCTTTGCGCTTCATCTCGGCCGCCAGCTTCGGCCAGTCGGGCTCAGTCAGGTCCCGGGGCGGACGCCCCACGCGCTGGAACACAACCTGCGTCAGCGTGGTATCGTCATCCCGGCCCTTGGGCAGTGGCCAGCAGTTCAGCCCAGCCTCTCGGGCCCGGTGCAGATAGGTCGCGACGGATGTCTTACTCAGCTTCAGACGCGCCGCAACCTCACGCGCCGAAAGCCCCTGTTCATGCGTCAGTCGCAGTATTGATCGTATGTCTTGCACAGTCGTGCGCCTCGCTCGCTTCTGTCTCGGCATGGTCCCTCCCGGCCTTGTTCAAGACCGGCAGAATGCCGTAACGGCGCAGGCGATGATCAACCGGCCCAAAGCCCTCCCGGAGCTGTCCGGGAATTAGCGAAATCAATGTCCGGGATTTACCGAAACGCGTGTCCGGGAATTACTGAAATGCTTGTCCGGGAATTACCGAAACCCGCAACAAGCTTGCCCCGGGGGGAATGGTTGTGTTTTTCGCTGGTGACGGAACTCATGCAAGAAGGGCAGCGGAGTTGGCGGACGAGGTGATTGCCATCGCCGAAACCACCGAGGTGCTCGCAAACGCACGGCTGCGGCTCAACGCTGTCGCCAACCTCTCATATGGCGTGGCTGACGAGCGATTTCTTTCAGGCTGTGACGTGGGAAGTGTGGACAGCCTGTTCAGCTATGACTGCCTTGTGCGGATGCCCGAGGCTCGGTTGGACGCATTTCTGGCGGAAACGGCCTGTGCGTTGCGCGACAAAGGGCTGGCCTTGCTCCACCACTCCAATTTCCTGTTTGACTACACGCTTGCCGTGCAGGACCGTCCGCATGGCCGTTCCTCGATGTCAGCCGCCCGTTTTGCCGACATGGCGAACCGCCATGGGTTAGAGGTCGTGGCTCAGCAGATCATTCCATGGGGCACCGTGACCGGATTGGATTGCCTTTCACTTGTGGAAAGGCGGTCCCGAGGCCTCACGCGTGAGGCTTGCCAAGTGCAACAGCTAAGGGTTTAGATGTGGCCCCGCGCGGGACGAAGGTTGAGGGTTATGTCAAAGGCGATTGTCGCGTTTGCCCGGCCCGATCGCGTTATCGTGCCAGAAATATCGCGGCCAGTGTCTGGGGTAGATCATAATGCTGTATCGCTGCCGTCTGACCCTGCCGCCGCACTCGATCCAGAGTAGCACGCCCTTCATCATCACGCAGCAGCCAGTCGACATAGGCGGGAAGCCGGGCGATGTCTGTTTGCAGATAATGCGTACCCGGTTGCAGGCCGGAGATCTGGCTCAGCGTTTCACTGACCACGCAGGCGCCCTGCAAGAAGCCGAAGTGCATCAGTCGCTGCCATTCGAAATAGGGGGCGTCGAAGTGGTGGACATTTAGCAGAATCTTGCTTTGACGGGCCAGCGCGGCAAAGGCCAATCCTGAAATGGCGTCAGGGTGGTCGGACTTCAGGGCCCCTTTGACATTCACCAGCCGGACAAAACTTGCGTGCTGATCGAATACTGGCTTAGCCTTTTCCCAGAAGGCCTGACGCCGCCGCGCATTTGATCCGATCCAGAGCAGATCAATGGGCCGTTCCGCAATCGGGCGGTCTGCGTCGATTGTGCCCGCCGCATACGTTCCGCTCCAATCGGCATATTCCTTCGGAGTTGGTAGGGTTTTCTGGAACAGCGGGAAGCCTTCGATCCGTCCCAAGGGCAGGAACCGGACTGGCAGGCCCAGTTGGGACATGCAGGCTGCCGTCTGTAGATTGATATCCAGCACACCCGCTGCCGCCCGCAGAAAGCGATAGGAACGTCCAAACCAGAACGAGGGGATTTGCTCGGTGTTGAAGAGGATACAGGTCTTCAGATCGATCAAGGCCGGATCAATGCGGGGTTCGAGGTTGAAAAAGTCGTGCGGCGCGATGATAAGCCTTAGGTCGGCGGATGTTTCGAAATCGGCTTGTGCGGGTTGGGCCTTGATCCCCAGATGCCTGAACCCGGCGATCAGCATCGACTGGAATTCGTGAAATACGATGTGGCTTTGGGGATGGACATGCACGGCAACCCGCGCACCGAGCCCAAGGTGGGGCCATGCGCCCTTTGCCTTATCCAAGAGTGAAACGGCGAGGTCAGGGTCTCTCAGAAACGGCTTCTGCCACGCCAGAACGGCGGCCTCGGTCCATGGATTCAGCCCTTTCTGAAGGCCGAAGCGCAGGAAATGCACTAGCGGCGGCAGATCTGTGCTACCGCCAAGGTGCCTCTGTCTGTAGGCCTCACCATCGAAATGCGCCGCAGGCTCGACTCTGGCGGTCTGCCAGTTTGCGACATAATCCCGAATCAGATCGTCATCGGTCGCCTGCGGCAGACTTCTTTGATGCCGGTAATGAGCGGCGTCAAACAGGTTGCTGTCGCGGATCAGCGCGACGTCAGCAGGATCTGCCCGGTCCGAGATAAGGTTATAGGTGCCCAAAAGCCTGGGTCCTTCTGGTATTAGGATGTTGCGGCCTGCGTTTGCGAATTGTCGTAGAGGCAGGCGGTGATCCGCGCTGCCAAGATGTCTGCCAGAGTGCCCACGTTGGCTGGTTGGAAATATTGGCCGTGACCGCCCGGCAACATGCTGACACTGAACCCGTCGCCATAGGCCTGGCGGAACAGCCGCTCGGGGGCATCAATCTGGCCATAAGGGTTCAGGTAGCTGCGGACTCCGAACAGCAAGAGCACATCGCCCGACAGCGGGTGGAAGCGGCTCTGCTCCATCAGGACGGTCAGGGCCACTCGCCGCCCGCGCCGCCGAAGTTCCTGAGCCACTTCGGCCATCACCATCCCACCCTGACAATTGCCGCCCAAAGCGAGGGTTCCGCGCCTGTCAACTGCTTCGATCTCGTCGGCGTATAGCGTTGCAAGCGCTGCGACCGTCTCTGCGTCGTAGTCAAAGGCCAAGTGGCCCGAGCGCAGTCCATATAGACGGATGCGTCCGCCAAGCGCGTCGGTAAGCGCGGCGAATTCATCGCGGGATTGAAAGCACCAGAACAGGGCAGGCGCGTTTGGTGGAGCGGTCGCCATGTCACGGACCAACCCTTCGGCACCCCTGCGCGTGCCAGGCCACAGCGTTAGATGGGGCCGCAGGGTCGCAGCCAAGGTGGCTCCATGATTGCCGTCTGGGGATGATTGTTGTGCCAGTTTGCGCTGATCCACCGCAACACCAAGCACCTCGATCGTATCCCCGCCCGCATCCAGCGATACATCA
>CALFSV010000433.1 GCA_937916485.1 uncultured Paracoccaceae bacterium
TGTGCAACCTTACCCCGGCTTGAACCAGCTGGGGGCATATGGAGTGATCGACATGACACCCCTTAAGTTCATGAGAAGGGTAAGCCTGAGACCTCACCGCTGCGTATCGCGCCGTCTGTGCTGTGCACAGTGACCTGTTGGCCGGCGTCCCAGAATGCGCGGTTGATCAGTGAGAGCCCGACATTGCGTTTGAGGCGCGGCGACCAGATGGCGCTAGTGACTTGTCCGACCTGTTTGTCGCCGACATGCACTGGCCAAGGCGCAGCGCATGTGGGGCAGGGGCCGCCGTCGAATAACACACCCCGGATCTGGCGGCTCAGCCCTGCCGCGGCCGCGTGTTGCAGGGCCGCACGGCCCAAGTAGTCGATGCTACCATCGAGGCTACAGAACTTTTGTAGGCCAATTTCGAAAGGTGTGGTCTCGCGTGTCATCTCATTTCCGTAAGAAAACAGCCCACCCTCGATTCTTTCGATCAGATTTGGACAGCCTGGGGCGATGTCATGGGCGAGCCCTGCCTGCCAGATCATGTCCCAAAGCCCGGCGCCGAGGTGGCCCCCCTGGAGGTAGATTTCAAAGCCGCCCTGACGCGAATAGCCCGAGCGCGCGATCAGCTGGCGTGTGCCCAAAACGTCGATCCAGCCGAATTTGAAAAACCCGATGTCGCGAATATGCGCCCCAAATAATTCCGCAAGCAGCTGCTCGGCTTTCGGCCCCTGAACGGCTAGCGGCGACACGTCAGGTTCATCGATACTGACCTCAAATCCGCGCCCAAGGGCCAAGCCCTTGGCAAAGAGTAAAAGATCGGAATCGGCGATAGAAAGCCAGAAGCGGTCTTCGGCCAGCTTCAGCAGAACCGGGTCATTGATCAATCCGCCGGTGTCGTCTGTTATTGGCAGGTAGAGGCAATCACCGACCTTTGCGCGCGAGATGTCACGTGGCGTCATCCATTGCACCAAGCGCGCCGCATCGCGGCCCTGTATCTGCACCTGCCGTTGGCACGCGACATCCCAGATCTGCACATGCTCGCGAAGGTGCCAATAATCCTCTTCGACGGATCGGCGATAGGCCTTTGGCAACAACATATGGTTGACGATGGAAAACCCCGTCACGCCTGCCTTCTCGGCCGAGGAAGTATAAGGTGTGCGTCGTAGGCGGCGCGAGAAGTTCAATCCTTCAGCCATGTTCAGTTGAGCTCCAAAGCGCATAGCCATGCGGTGATAGTATTAAGGGCATGTGGTAGCGGCCCGTGCTGTCGGGCATCGCAAAGCGCAGGACGATTTCGTCCATGATGCGCACGCCGTGAGTTTGGCCCACGCGGGTTTGCCAATAGGGGCCAGTGTGAAACACCAATTCAAAGCGTGCCACCGGGTCAGGATCGGCGATTTCCTGAAAAAGGCGTCCAGCGTCATCGGATGCGGTCTCAAACAAAGTTGCGCCGCTGGCCAGATTGATCAGCCGCACGGCTATCCCGCCAGCATGGCTGCCATCGACACTGTTGAGCAGATGCGAAGAGACGATTGCGGTCATTCGATCGAGGCCTTTTCGCGCTTGTCCGAGGTCGCCGCGACGATGGGGCTGATGACCCCTCGGCATTTGACGTTCAGGCAGGCCGTCTTGCCACTGGCGATGGCTCGTTCCAGCGCGCCGGGCAAGTCTTCACGCCGTGTCACCAATTCACCGTACCCGCCGAGACCTTCGAACATCGCATGGAAGGGGATGTCGCGGAAGTCGGTCGCAAAATGTCGCCCATTCGCGAAAAGGCGCTCTTGTTGTTGGCTGATACAATCAAGCCCGCCATTATTGTCCACAACAACGACAATCGGGATATCTTCTTGGAAACATGCCTCGATCGACAGGCCACCTGACAAAAAGGCACCGTCGCCTGTGACCAGCACACAGGTCCGGTCGCGGTGCAACGCCTTAGCGGTCAGGGCAAACGAGACGCCGACCCCAAGCAGGCTATAGTTGCCTGGATGCAGCACGCCGCCAAGTATCCGCCCGCGCGCCGCTGCAATGTTGGTGGCGATCTCGTTCCAGAAATGGGTGTTGCCGCCGTCAAAGACTAGCCAGTCGCCATCCTTCATCCCGGCCTGTACGTCGAGCGCCAGTTGGAGCGGGTGCATGAGGCGCCCCTCGGCTGCGTCGATGGCCGTTTCGGCTGCGATATGGTCCGACCAATGGCGCACCCATTGCGCGCGCCGGGTTTTTTGTAAGTCCAGCCATTCGTCCCAACGGGACTCAAGCGTTGAAAGCGCCGTGAGAAAAGCACCGGGATCGGATAACAGCTGCACATCGGCGCCGAAATTATAGTCCAGTTCTTCGTGGCTGCCGTTCACACAGACGAGTTTTGTTTGCGCGCCGATGAAGGGCGGGTTTCCGAAGTTCATCTGGTTGTCCAAACGGCAACCGACCATGATTACCAGGTCTGCCTCTTGGATTGCCGGTTTGGAGGGGTGGTACTGGTGGAAATCCGCCAGCCCCATGAAGGCCTCGCAGTCCTCGCCCAGCATCTTGGTGTGATAGGGCACGTTGAAAATGGGGATGCGCAGATGGTTGCCCGCATGGGCAAGCGCGTCCTCGCCACCCGACCACCAGACTCCGTGGCCGCCGATCAGCACCGGGCGTTCCGCGCCGCGCAGCAAGGTCAGCACCTCCTCCAGCCGTGTGGGGTCAGGCCATGCGCGCGGGACTGGTCGGTCGCTCCGGTCAAAGGGGCGTTCCGCGCGCCCAGCATCTTCGGGAAAAGACGAGAACATGATATCTACAGGCAAAGACAGGTGTACGGGACCGGGGTAGCCAGTGGTGGCCGCACGCCAAGCGCGGTCGACGAATTCGCTGATCCGCGTGCCGTCGGTGATCTGCACAGAGTACTTTGTCAGGGGCGCGGCGATGGCAACATCATCGATTTCCTTGAAGCCGCCGGCACCTTGCCGCTTAAGCGTCGACGATCCCGTCACGAAAATAACCGGCGCGCGCTCGCCCCAAGCTTCAAGCATGGCGGGTATGGCGTTGGCAAAACCTTCGGGCCCGACAAGGCAGACCGCAGGTTTGCGCGTAACCCGTGTATGCCCATCCGCCAAATGCCCCGCGACCTGTTCGTGCGGGCAATTGATGACGGGCATCTGGCATTCCATGAAGCCCTCAAGCGCGGGATTGCAAAAGCCCCCTGCAAGCGTGAAGACATGCTCCACACCCTTTTCCTTGAGCGCGCGTGCCAGTAATGCGCCACCGCGCAGGAATGGTGTCTGTGTCATTTTCTTGCGGGCTCCTGCAGGGGGCGAAGGGCCGTCGCCAGTGTGCGCGGACCTAACAATGTGTCGCCGGATGAGACTTGCGGTACGGCGGAAAACAGGGTGCGCGTATCGATATCCTCGATCCGGGCGATGCCGATCTGCGCCATGGTAAGGTCGATGTCCTGTGCAAAACATTGCAGCAGGGATTGCAGACCAGGGCCGCCGGCTGCGCCAAGCGCATAAAGCACCGGGCGACCGATCATCACGAAATCCGCACCAAGCGCTATGGCCTTGACGACATCATCGCCATTGCGCACGCCGCTGTCGAACAACAAGGGGTAGCTTGGCCCCACGGCGCGCCGGATGATCGGCAGAAGATCGATTGCAGCAGGTGCGCTGTCCAGCTGGCGACCGCCATGGTTGGAGACATAGATCGCGTCCACTCCTAGGCTGCGCACCCTGAGCGCATCCTCGGGCGATGTGATGCCCTTGACGATCAACTTCCCGGGCCAACGGTCCCGCAGAGCCTGCAAAAAGTGCCAATCAGCCCCGGCGCGGCTCGCCGTGCGGTCGAAGCTTTTGCCCGAGGACGCGAAATTCTGCGGCGCTGGCACGCCATGCAAGAGTGTCGAGAGTGCCCATCTTGGGTGTTGCGCAAAATCCAAAAGTGATTGTGGGGTAGGGCGAAAGGGCAAACCGAAGCCATTGCGCTGATCTCTGATCCTGCGTGAGACCTCGGGCACATCCACGGTCAGGATAAGTGTCTCGTAGCCTGCGGCATGCGCGCGGTCCACGGTTTGGAACGAAACCTCGGACGATTGCCCAAAATAGAGCTGGAACCATGCAAGCCCATCGCTCCAGCGCAGCATGTCGACAAGGCCGCTTGAGCCAGCGGAAGAGAGGCAAACCGGCATCTGCCAATCGACCGCAGCCTGCGCGATCTGTCTGTCTGCGCGCGGATGGGCGAGGTTGCACATGCCCATCGGGGCAATCCCCAGCGGTAGGGCATAGTCGCGACCCAAGAACCGCGTTGTGAGTGTGCGTGACCCAATGTCAGCCATGGCCCGTGGCTGCAGTAAGATGTCGTCGAACCGCGATTGGTTGCGGCGGCTGGCCACTTCGCGGCCCGCGGCGCCCTCGATGAAGTCAAAGATCATGCGCGGCAGCCGTTTTTGTGCCGCGATGCGGGCATCTTCGCTCGAAAATATGCTTGGCCGTCGCGTCATCAGGCTATGATCCGTCGGGAGGATTTTGCGTGATTTCCAGCCTAGCGGCAGGTCGCCTGAACGGACCAATCGAAATTGCTCCGGGTTCTATTCGCCAATTCTATGACAAAGGGTCCAGGGGCCTGTCGGTGCTGTTAGGGCTGACGACTGAGCGCCTCAACATAGGCGACGCGGGCTGATAATTGCGCAGCCAAGAGATCCGAAAAGGCCAGCGCTTGGCGCGATAGCTGTTCGCGGCCTGCGGCGACGATCGACACGAAATAGGTCAAGTTTTGCGAAAGCGGGCGAAAGACCACCCCTCCCATTCGGGTGGCCTGTTCGGCGGAGAATGGATCGGCAATGGCCAATGCACCTGTCTCGCGCACCAGCGCCCCTGCCAGCGGCATATTCGCGGCAGAAAGCCGAGAGCGCGCTTGCAGCTTGCGCGATAGCGCGGGGTCCATCGACATCATCGTATCAGGATAGGTGCCACCAAATGTCACGAAGGTCTCGTTTGCGACCAACTCTTCAAGGTCGATCAAACCACCTTGATCGGCCAAAGGGTGATCTTCTGGCAAGAGGCAGACATAAGGCGCGGAAGTCCGAAACAGCGTCTCGACACCTTCATGGGTGGCCTCGCGTCCCACAATGCCAAGATCGACCTGATGCATCTGCACCGCTTCCAGAATGGCCGGCGTGTTGCGGGAATTGATCTTGAACCGGATATCGGGGTTCTCGCGGTAGACGCGCCCGATGGCGGCGGGCAGTTCGATGGCGGCCAGCGACTGGATCGTCGAGATCGAGATCGTGCCGCCTTGGGTCGTGCGGATAGAGCGCGCCAAGTCCTCCAGCCGTGCGACGCCAACGAACATTCCTTCGACGCCTTTGTAGAATTGCTGGCCCTCAACGGTCGGTGTCAGCCCGCGCCCGACCCGTGCGAAGAGCGCAAAGCCCGTTGCGCGTTCAAGTTCCGCGATCAACCGGCTGACGCTGGGCTGAGAGATATGCATCATCTTCGCGGCTTCGGTCACAGACCCGGCCCGAATGGTTGCACGGAAAGCCTCAAGCTGTCGCAGGTTCATGGCTTTTTCTTTCGAAATGCTGATGTATGCGTGTTTATCATTTGGAAAAGCTTTGTATAGGACAAAGCATTTCATCCGTTCTGT
>CALFSV010000434.1 GCA_937916485.1 uncultured Paracoccaceae bacterium
CGGCCCAGAGCCGACATTCACCAAGATTAACCTTACCGCGGCGCGGCATACCAAGAGCGGCCATTCATGCACCCTGCAGCATTTCCGTCCTCGGAGGTATGCATCGCGGACAAAGCGGACGAGTCGACGGCTGTGAGCCACCTGCTTTTCTGGCATCGGCAGAAAGTCTTGCAGCGAGAGGTTTCGTCAATGGATATGACCGTCGGTGGCGGCGGTGCTATGTAACATCGACCCATCCGAAGCAACGCTCGACAACGGGGGCCTTACGCCAAATCACACCCGTGATTGGCGATGATCTTTAGCGTTTTTGATTGCTTGCCATTGACTGCAAGTCATGTGAAATTTTGCGAGAAACACCCGACCAACAGGAGAGTGGCAATGCAGAATTCTGACGTAATCTGGGACAATGTCGACCGCCACAAGCGTGATTTGATCGGACTGTCCGACCGCGTTTTCGACATGCCGGAAACTCTCTATAACGAATATCGATCCGTGGCTGAGCATACGGCGATGCTGACCGAAAAAGGCTTTCGCGTAACCGAGAACGCGGCAGGTATTCCGACGGCGGTGCTTGGCGAGGCTGGTGATGAGGGCCCGGTTGTTGCGATCCTCGGTGAATTCGATGCTCTGCCCTATCTCAGTCAGGAGCCTGGTATTGCCGAGCCGAGCCCGCTTGAAGATGGGGGGAATGGCCATGGCTGTGGGCATAATCTTTTGGGGGCAGCAGCTTTGCTGGCCGCCATAGCCGTTAAGGACTGGCTGGAAGAGTCCGGTATCAAGGCGCGTGTGCGCTACTACGGTTGTCCTGCAGAAGAAGGCGGAGCCGCTAAGGCGTTTATGGTGCGTGAGGGTCTTTTTGACGATGTCGATGTCGCCATTTCTTGGCACCCGGCGACTTTTACGGCAGTAAGCAGGGCGAATTCGCTGGCCAACACACGCATTGATTTCACCTTTCATGGAAAGGCGTCTCACGCCGCCGCTTCGCCTGAGCTTGGCCGCAGTGCATTGGATGCGGTCGAGTTGATGAATATCGGCGTTAATTACATGCGTGAACACATGCCGGACGACGCGCGGGTGCATTATGCCTATCTTGATGCGGGTGGCGTTGCGCCGAATGTGGTCCAGCATCGCGCTACGGTGCGCCAATTGGTGCGTGCCAGAGATCTTCCCGGTCTGCGCTCACTGATTGAGCGGGTGAAAAAGATCGCAGAAGGCGCCGCACTGATGACCGAAACACGCGTGGAAAGTAACGTGTTCACCGGTGTTTCAAATTTGATTGGCAACCGGCCATTGGAAGAGGCCATGCAAGCTGAGTTGGACCGCCTCGGTCCGATCCCCTTTGACGATGAGGACCGCGCCTTTGCGCGCGAGATCCAAAAGACGCTGACCGAAGACGACATTGCTGTCTCCTTCCGGCGCTGCGGCATGCCGCCGCCCGAGGAAGGTTTGGCGCTCTGCGATTTCGTGGCTCCCCTCGATCTGCCGGGCGCGGGCGGTGACGGATCAACGGATGTGGGCGATGTCAGTTGGGCTGTGCCAACCGTTCAGGCGCGCATTGCGACCTGCGCGGTGGGCACCCCGTTCCATACGTGGCAAACGGTGGCGCAGGGCAAGGTGCCGGCGGCACACAAGGGAATGGTCTACGCGGCCAAGGTCATGGCGGCGACGGCGAAGCGTGCAATCGAAGATCCATCGCTTCGTGCAAAAGCCAAGGAGACACATTCCGCCTATCTGCAGAAAATCCCTTATGTTTGTCCGTTGCCGGAAGGTGTCGAGCCGCCAATCGTCAAACAGGCGACATCATGAGCGCCACCGACCCCAACAAGTATCCGCTCGAACTGACGTTTCCTGACATCACGCCGTACAAAAGCGGAAATACTGGTGTCGACTATTACACAAGTTTCGACAGCGGTGTCTCGGGCCCTCACGTTCTGATCAACGCGCTGGTTCACGGCAACGAAGTGTGTGGCGTGATCGCACTCGAGCATCTGTTCAAGGCAGGTATCAGACCCAAGATCGGCAAGCTGACCTTGGGTTTCTCGAATATTGCCGCCTATCAGGCATTCGACGTTGAAGACCCCATGGCGAGCCGGTTTCTGGATGAGGACATGAACCGGGTCTGGGATGGCGAAACACTCGATGGCGACCGACACTCGCGCGAGTTGGAGCGCGCTCGGGCAATCCGCCCATTGATCGACACGGTTGATTTGTTGTTCGACGTACATTCCATGCAACACAAGACCGCGCCGGTGATTGTAGCGGGACAGCTGGACAAGAGTGTCGCGATGTCAAAGGAACTTGGGACCCCGGACATCATCGTCGCAGATACGGGTCACGCAGCCGGGTGTCGTTTGAGGGACTATGGTGGGTTTGGTGATCCGGACAGCGCCAAGACGGCCGTACTGATCGAATGCGGGCAGCATTGGGAAGCCGACGCAGGACCGGTCGCCATCGACAGTGTTTATCGCTGGCTTCTTTTGCATGACATGATCGACGCCGATGTGGCCGCACCGCATTTGCGTCCCTTGCCGTCAACACAGAGGGTTGTTGAGGTCTTGAAGCCAGTCACCGTCGAAACCGAGAGTTTTGAGTTTGCGCAGCAATTCACAGGGCTTGAGACGTTGGCCAAAGGCGAAATGATCGGTAAAGACGGGGATAAGGAAATCCGCGCGCCGCATGATGGATGTGTTCTGATCATGCCAAGCCGTCGGCTTACCCCGGGGGCAACTGCAGTTCGACTAGGACGCTGGATTAGTTGACAGATTCGGCGGTTTGCGCCTCGACTAGAACACAAATCAGTTCGGCTAGATCTGACTGGAGGCGGGCAAAGTTTCCGGTCTTTTCTACGGGCACTTCGTCGAGAAAAAGCGCCCGGTTGATCTCGATCTGCAACGAATGTCTTCCCTCGGACGGGCGACCATGGCGTCGGACAAGTTCCAGACCCTTGTAGGGATCATTCAAGGACACCGAGTAACCTTTGTCGGTCAGGAACGACCGCACCGTATGCAATAACTCCGGACCACAGGTCGTTCCCTCGCGGTCACCTAGCACAAAATCGGCACGTCGCCGTCCTGCATCGATATTCATCGCGTTGCCGTGCTCTTTCATCGAATGGCAATTGATGTGCCAAACGCTTCCCCACTTGGCAAATGCGGCACCGATCAACTGCTCCAGTGTTGCATGATAGGGTTGATAATAGTGCCGGATCCGGTGTTGACCTTCGGCAATCGACAACTGGCGATCATAGATCGGTTCGTCCGGCAGCGACAATCGGCGGATCAACCCCATACCCGCCTTGGACTTCTCTCCCGGTTCCACCGGGTCGGGCCACGGTGCTTCAAAGAGCGTTTCGTCGATGTCGGTCTCTGCGCGGTTCGGATCTATATAACTGCGCGGAAAGAAGGCTCTTAAGTATCCGCAACCAGCGGCCGGTGCGGCAGCCCATAACGCGTCAACATAAGTGTCCTCAGCCCTGCGTAGCCGCTGTTTGTCGCAGACGAATGCAAAGTCAGGCGGGTGCCATGTGCCACTGTGGGGGCTGTCGAAGACAAGTGGTGCGGATTGCGCTTGGACGGCTTCCAAGATCTCGTCGCGTGTCGGAACGTAGAAATCCACCCGTCACCCGTCGTTCAAATGGCAGGCACTCACGCGGCCCGGCGCGATCTCTTTCAGCGCAGGCACTTCTATCCGGCAGCGGTCCATTGCATGTGGACACCGCGGATGGAAATGGCAGCCCTTCGGAGGATTGAGCGGAGACGGGATCTCGCCCTTGATCGGCGCATAGACCCGTCTGTCCGTCTCCAAACGCGGCGCTTCAGCCAAAAGAGCCTGCGTATAGGGGTGGTTCGGGGCGCGGAAAAGATCATCGGTTGGTGCTGTTTCGACAATTCGTCCGAGATACATGATCATCACGCGGTCGCTGAGATGTTCCACCACACCCAGATCGTGACTGATGAACAGATAGGTCAGCCCCAGATCTTCGCGCAAATCCATGAACAGGTTCAAAACCTGCGCCTGGATCGACACATCCAGAGCGGCGACGGCTTCGTCGCACACAATAAAATCCGGCTGAACGGCAAGCGCCCTTGCAATGCCGATGCGCTGCCGCTGACCGCCGGAAAACTGGTGCGGATAGCGTTGGTGATAGGACGGATCAAGCCCCACACGCTGCATGGTTTGCGCGACGTATTCGTCAACCTCGCTGCGATCTATAAGCCCATGATACAAAGGCGCTTCGCTGATGATCTCGGCCACTTTGAGGCGCGGGTTAAGGCTGCTCATCGGATCCTGAAAGATCATCTGGACCTTGAGTCTGCTTTCCAGCGCTTCTTTGCCGCGAAGGGTCGTCACATCTTTGCCGAGATAGCGAATTGTGCCATCCGAAGGCTGGTGGACCCCTGCGACACAGCGGCCAAGTGTGCTCTTGCCGCAGCCGCTTTCGCCGACGAGCCCGACGACTTCGCCAGGTTTGATTGCCATATCGACACTATCCACCGCATAGACGGTGTGTTCTTCAACGTTTGCCCCCAGGCGTCGGGCAAATCTCTCGGCGACATCCAGCTTTTTGACGAACCGTTTGGACACCCCATCCAGTTCAATTATCGGAAGCGTCATGCTGCGGTCCCCCGATCCAACCCGGCAATAAGCGGGTGGTGACATCTTACCAGATGATCTGGCTCTGGCGTGGTGGCTTCAGGCGCGATTGCACAGGCCTTGCTCACATTGTCACAGCGTGGGTGGAAGGCGCATCCTTTTGGCAGGTCCATGGGCAAGGGCGCCATTCCCCTGATCTGGGTCAGGCGTGATCCACGCTCGTTTCGTGACGGTGATGATCCAATCAAGCCAGATGTGTACGGGTGCATCGGACGGTTCACCACCTGATCGGTGGTGCCCATTTCGACAATGCGCCCTGCGTACATCACGGCAACCCGGTCCGCCAGACCAGCCACCACAGCCAGATCATGCGTGACCCAGACCATAGCCGTGTTGTTTTCCGCGACCAACTTTTGAATTTCGAATAATATCTGCGCCTGAATAGTAACATCGAGAGCCGTTGTGGGCTCGTCCGCGACAATCAGGTCCGGTTGGTGCAACAGCGCAATGGCGATGGCGACGCGTTGGCGCATACCGCCAGAGAATTGGTGCGGATAGCTTTTGAGGCGCTCTTCAGGGCTGGGAATTCCGACCTGTCCCAAAACATCGCGGCACCGTTGCCGCGCATCTTCATCGCTCCAGGGGCCGTGGGCACGCAGTGCTTCGATCATCTGTGTGTCAACCCGCAGTACGGGATTTAGGGTCATCATTGGATCTTGAAAAATCATCGCGATCCGGCGCCCGCGCAGATCCCGCATAATGGGTTCCTTCATCCCGACAAGTTCCTGCCCGTCAAAGCGGATCGACCCCTCGACGATGCGCCCGGGCGGATCCACCAGCCCCATGATTGAAAAGCCAGTCACAGACTTCCCCGATCCGCTTTCCCCCACAATGCCCAGGATTTCACCGCGGTCGAGTTCGAACGAAACCCCATCCACGGATTTGACCACCCCCGCCTTGGTGAAGAAATGCGTTTTCAGGTTTTCAATGCTTAGCAAACTCATCTTTGCAGCCTCGGGTTCAATACATCGCGCAGACGATCACCAACCAGATTGATGGCGATGATCATCACCAAAAGCGCCAATCCGGGATACATACTGATCCAGTACCGTCCTGACAGCATGAACTCAAAGCCGTTCGAAATGAGCAGGCCAAGACTTGGCTCTGTCACCGGAAGGCCAATGCCAAGGAACGACAGTGTCGCCTCAAGCGCGATGGCATTCGCCACCTGTACTGTTGCCACGACGATGATCGGAGGCAGGCAATTTGGAAGCAAATGGCGAAAGATGACACGGGCCTTTGATAGGGCCAGACATTGCGCCGCCTCGACGTATTCTTTGCTGCGCTCGACCAATGCCACGGACCGCGCGGTGCGCGCAAAATACGCCCATTGGACGATGATTAGAGCAAGCATAACTTTCTCTACGCCAGAGCCGAGGATCGCAAGCAGCATCAACGCCACAAGGATCGTGGGAAAGCTGAGTTGGAGATCGACGATGCGCATAATGACGGTTTCGATCCTGCCACCAAAAAAGGCGGCGACCATGCCCAGACTAAGGCCGATCACCATCGCGAAAAAGCAACTTATGACGCCCACTGCAAGGCTGGTGCGCAGACCGTACATAATGGCCGACAGCATATCGCGACCCTGGCCGTCGGTGCCGAGCCAGTATGTCATAATCGCTTCGCCCTCTGTGGCCTTGATGGCCAGTTCAAGCTCGAAAGGCTTGTCCAGGCCTCGGCTGGAAGACACCTTGAATTGCTCAAGATCGGCGGGCTGCATCGTCCAGAAGGATCGGAAATTGTGTTTCTCGCCCACATCCAGTTCGGCGCCACGTGGCAAATCATCAAGACGCAGGGGTTCCAGCGGCAGCCCATCCAATGATGGGACGAAAGTCAAACTCACCGCCACGGCGTCTTCGCCGCTGACCGGAGTCCAAACAAGGGTAGCACTTTCTATTGGAGCCTCTGCTCCAAGCGCGAATTCGGTTCTGCCTTCGATTGTTGGGTCTATCGCGAGAGCCAGGTCAATCTCCCATGGGACGGTCGTGCGCTGTGATCCGGGGGGCTGGCGGCTGTCTTCCAGCCTTATCTCTGACAGGTCGTAGGGGTTCTGTGGGGCGATCAGAGGCGCGAAGATCGCGATAACAAATACGATTAGCAAGATCCCAAGCCCCAAGACCGCAAGAGGGCTTTCGACGAAATCCTTGGCAATCCTGACGGCCGGACGCACCGGCTTTGCCGCCTTGGTATCGGCGATCGGCTCTGCGGCGGAGTTGGTGTCAACGCTGCTCATGCTTTTTGATCCGACAGTCTGACTCGTGGGTCCAGGACGGCATAAAGGATATCCACGACCAGATTGATCGTTATGAACAAGCACACGATCACGATCAGGTAGGCGACGATCACCGGGCGGTCGAGTTGGAAGATGCTGTCGATAATCAGCTTGCCCATGCCGGGCCAAGCGAAAACTGTCTCGGTCACAACGGCAAAGGCAATCACTGACCCGAACTCAAGACCGATGATCGTGACGAGCGGGATCATAATGTTTTTTAAAACATGCACGCCGATAACCCGTCGCGGCTTGAGGCCCTTGGCGCGGGCGAATTTTACATAGTCCAGATTGATCGTTTCGCGGACCGAGGCCCGAGTCAGGCGGATCACAAGGCTGGTCTTGAAAAGGGCAAGATTGATTGCCGGCAATATCAGGTGGCTAATGCCATCCCATGAAAAGAAGCTGCTTTCGATCCCGAGGAACTCGCCGCGCTCACCGCGACCACCGGCGGGAAGCCATTGCAGGATGACTGCAAAGACCATGATCAGCATTAGGCCCTGCCAGAAATTGGGCAACGAGAACCCGAAGATTGATCCGGTCATGATCGAACGTCCCGCAAAGCCATCGGGACGCAGACCCGCGTAAAGGCCCAGTGGTACACCGATAAAGATCGATATCATCATGGCGCAAAGCGCCAGTTCCATCGTTGCTGGGAAACGGTCCAAGACAAGCTGCAACGCAGGTTCGCCGAACACAAAGCTGCGTCCCAGATCGCCTTGCAAGAGGTTGCTGAGGAAAGACAGGTATTGTTCAGGCAGGCTTTTATCGAGACCCAATCGCACAATCGCAGCCGCGCGTTCAGCCTCGGTTGCATCCTGACTAATCATGATTTCGACTGGATTGCCAATCGCATATACGCCCGCAAACACGAGAACCGTCATGACTCCAACTACGAGCAGGCTCTGGAGCAGTCGCCGAATGATAAAGACCGTCATGGTCGTCAACCTGTCCCGGATGGCCGCCTAGAAACGCCTTCGCGGCGCGTTCGGTGGCCGAATGACAAAGAATGGGCGGGGGCTTTTTTGCCAAGCCCCCGCCCATCAATAGTGAGTTTACTCGATCACCACGTTGGTGGGACGCGTGTACTCATCGGTCCGCGGAACATACCGCAGGCCAGTGCGCGTGCCCCAGGTGTTCACCTGGAAGTGCGTCGGGATCAGACCGACTTCGCGCATCGCGATCTCTGTTGCCCGCGCAAGCAGAGCCTGGCGCAACTCATCGTCAACAGTGTTCAAAGCAAGCTGAACAGTCGCATCAAACGGAGCACTCGAGAAACGTCCGCGGTTGGTACGACCGAGACCCGCGTCGTCATCGCGCGTGTGCAACAAGGCGCGCAGCGGCGAGGATGCCTCTCCAGTGCCAGATCCCCAGCCTACGAGCATAAGCGAGAACTCGGAACCGTTTTCATCACCCGTTGCACGACCGAAGTAGACAGAACGCGGCATGGTTTCGACCTCGGTTTGAACGCCAACACGGGTCAGCATCTGCGCGATAGCCTGCGCGATCTGCTCATCGTTGATATAGCGGTCATTCGGGCCATGGATCGTCAGGCGGAAACCATCAGGATACCCTGCTTCGGCAAGCAATGCCTTTGCGCCTTCTGGATCGTACTCGGGGATTTCGATGTTTTCTGAAACACCGAAGAACCCATCAGGCAGCACCTGTCCAGCCGGAATGGCGATGCCTTCCATCACTTCGTCCACGATGGTGTCGCGGTCGATTGCCATGGAGAGGGCTTTGCGCACGCGGACATCCTGCAACGGGTTGAACATCGGATTGCCGTCATTGTCGGTCACGAAGGGCGAATACACGCGCTTGCTGTCGATATGAAGATAGATCACCCGGTTCGACACACCCTGGCTTAGTACGATGTCGGGGTTGCCTTCCAGCGTCGCGATATCCGTCGTTGGCACACCCGAGATCACATCGACATCACCAGCAAGCAAAGCTGCGACGCGTGCCGCGTCCGAACTGATCGGACGATAGGTGACTGTGTCGAATTGTGGTGCGTCGCCCCAGTAGTCGGGGTTGGCCTCAATGACGATGCTTTCGCCGGGCGTATAGCTGACGAACCTATAGGGTCCGGTACCAATGCTGGCTACACCGCTGTTGTAGTCTTCGGTGGTCGCATCCGGGTTATCAGCACTTACAATCTGAACGGTCGACAAATCGATGGGCAACAGCGGATATGGGCCGTTGGTGCGGAAATGAATGGTATAGTCATCCACAACAATCATTTCTGCGATACCTGATGTGTAGGTGGCAAAAGAGGAGGGGCTGTTGGGCACGTTTGGCACGCGCTCGTAGCTGAACACCACGTCTTCGGCCGTGAATGCAGAGCCATCATGGAAGGTCACACCCTCACGCAGCTTGAATTCCCACATATCGTCGGCGATCGGCCCCCACTCGACGGCCAGACCCGGCCCGACCTGTTGGTTGCTGTCTTGATGCAGCATGCGATCATATATGGTGCCAACAATCTGGTTGTTGTTGCCGGTGTTATGATAGTGCGGATCCATAGCCGTGACTTCGGATGCCACCGCGATGGTGATATCTTCAGCATATGCAGCTGTGCCCAAAGCCATTCCCATGGCAAGAGTCGCGACAGACAGCGATTTTCTCATTGATAGTACTCCCTATTTGCAGCCCTGATGTGCCCGGCAGGTGGTGATCAAAAAGCCCCCAGCCTTCCATGCAGATTTCAGGTTAGACGCATTGCTCGACGTTAGGGAAGCTTTATTTCTCGCCCGGATATGCGCGCTCTAAGCCAAGGGCAATCATAACGTGTGCATTTCAACATCTGGTGAAATGTGCAAAGCAAAGGCATTGGTCAGGTTGCGAAATTTTTCCGTCGCACAATCTCACCCCTCGTGAATTAAGAAGGACCAGCCATGGCACAGAACAAAGCTGCCTCCAGTGTTGAGCATCTTCGCGCCCTTGTTGGTTTCGACACGGTCAGCCATCGTTCGAACCTGACGCTTGTCGATTATCTCGAAAGCGTGCTGGCCCCTTTGGGCGCAAGGCTTGAACGAATCGAGGATAGTACTGGTCAAAAAGCGAATCTTTTGGCCAGCTTTGGACCGACCGACGGTGCGGGTTATATCTTGTCGGGCCATACCGACGTGGTCCCTGTAGAGCGACAGGATTGGTTAACCGCACCATTCACGCTGATCGAGCAGGACGGAAAACTGTTCGGTCGCGGCACATCTGACATGAAGGGCTTTCTGGCGTGCTGCCTCGCCCTGGCGCCCAAAATGGCGACCGCGCCCTTGCAGGCACCGCTGCACATCGCCTTTTCCTATGACGAAGAAGTTGGCTGCATAGGCGTGCGCGATCTCATCGACCGGCTGAACGAGTGGGACATCCGCCCGCAGGGCTGTTTTGTAGGTGAGCCTACGGCGATGCATGTTGTGACTGGCCACAAGGCCAAACGCGCGCTTCGCGGCGTGGTGACAGGAACTCCGGGGCATTCATCACTTGCCCCAAGTTTCGTCAACGCGATTGAATACGCGGCCGAGTTTCTTGTCGAATTGCGTCGACTGGGGCGCGAGATCGAGGAAACCGGAGCGCATGATCTACTTTTCGACGTTCCCTTCACCACCACCCACGTCGGCCTGATTAAAGGTGGTGAGGCGCTCAATATCGTGCCCGAGCATTGCAGTTTCGAGTTTGAATTTCGGGCTCTTCCGGGCGATGATGTCGATACTATGGTCACCCGCATGCAGCATTTTGCGGAAGCGACGCTGCTGCCGCGCATGAAGGCGATCAGTCCTGCCGCAGAGTTCCGTTTCGAGTGGTTTTCCTCTTACCCGGGTCTTGATACCGATCCCACTGAAGAGATCGTCGGTTTGGCGAAACGGCTCGCAGGGCGGAATGATCACAGTAAGGTCGCCTACGGGACCGAGGGCGGACTATTCAGTACAACCGGCGATATCCCCACGGTCGTCTGTGGTCCCGGCGATATCGAACGTGCGCACAAGGCCAACGAGTACATCACACGCGATGAGCTATCAGCCTGCGAGGCATTCATCGACGCCTTGATAGACCACGTTAGTCACTGAACAGCGGCCGATGCCTGTAGGAAAGATCGCAGTGTCGAGATCAGATTGAATAGATTTGGTCGTTCGGTTGTCTCAGAAAATCACGAGAAATGAGTGACCCGGACATGTTTAATCTCGAATTTGTGTTGGGGCGGCGCCAATTCGTCAAATAAGATGAGATAAGCTCAGAAGTTTGGGGACAAATATGGGATTTCTTTATTTTGCGTATGGCTCAAACATGCTACCCGCTCGTTTACAAGCGCGATGCAGCACGGCGCGTGTAATCGGAACGGCGACGGCGCAAAACTTTGAGTTAAATTTCAGCAAACTGGGGAAAGATAGCTCGGGCAAAGCGACGCTGGTAGAGTCTGCCATCGGCGGAACGGTCACTCCGGGTGTGCTCTTTGAGATCGAACGCATAGAACTGCACCATCTCGATCAAGCTGAAGGCGCGGGCTATTGGTCTGCCCCCATTGAGTGGTCCAGTTTAAATGTTAGTG
>CALFSV010000435.1 GCA_937916485.1 uncultured Paracoccaceae bacterium
AATTGCAGCCATGCGCTATATTAGCAAAAGGCCCCCCGTGAACAAAGGCGGGATTGTTTTCAAGTGTTTGCACAATGTTCGGTTGCATAGCTTGCTGCAACAAAACAGTCATCGCGCCATCGGCTTTGATATCGCGCGCATAGACCGGAGAGCGATCGCGACGGTAGGCCACGATAATATCACCCAGACGTTTTTCAAGATCTGCGAGATCGTTCGCCAGACACAAGATCGCCATCACCTCTGAGGCGACGGTGATATCAAACCCGGCTTCGCGCGGGAAGCCATTGGCGACCCCGCCAAGATTACAGACCACTTGGCGCAGGGCGCGGTCATTCATATCCATCACCCGCCGGTAAGCGACCCGGCGGATATCAATGTCCAATTCGTTACCCCAATAAATATGGTTATCCAGCATCGCTGCCAACAGGTTATGGGCCGATGTGATGGCATGGAAATCACCCGTGAAATGCAGGTTCATTTCTTCCATGGGAACAACTTGGGCATATCCGCCACCGGCGGCCCCACCCTTCATACCAAAACATGGTCCCAGCGAAGCTTCTCTGATACACACCGCAGCCTTTTTGCCAATCGCATTCAGACCGTCACCCAGACCAACCGTTGTGGTTGTTTTGCCTTCGCCTGCCGGTGTCGGATTGATGGCCGTCACAAGGATCAGATGGCCATCTTTCTCGTTTGCAAGCGACTTGATGAACGCTTCGGATACCTTGGCTTTGTCATGCCCATATGGCAAAAGATGCTCATTTGAAATGCCAATTTTGGCAGCAATCTCTTGGATTGGTTTTTTATTGGCCGCACGCGCAATTTCGATATCAGACATATTTTACAACCTTAAAGCAGAGTTAATGTATATTTTTCAAGACCCAAGCAGATCACCAACTGAGAGTCCGACCGAGGCGGCCCAATCACTTGCTTTTTGTTTGCCATCCCCAGCGGGACGGACCCGTTTGATCACAATGCGGCCACCAACGCATTGGACAGTCACGCCCACATCGCTGATCTCAATGATTTTGCTGGAAATGCCGTCACCAGACGCACGTGAGGCATCGTAAATCTGCACCTCTTCACCGTCCCGCGTTGTCCAAGCCCCTGGCGCGGGGTTGGTGCCACGGATCAAATTATACACGGGCCCAACAGGCTTGTTCCAATCGATCTTTGCATGTTTTTTCAAGCAGCGCCGCTCGTATGTGGCTTGCGCCTCAACGGGGCTGATATGGGGCGGGTTTCCAGCGCGAAACAAATCACAAACCTGCAAAACAGAAGCGACTGCCGACGGGTAGATCTTTTTAAAATAGAGGTCGATCACCGTATCATCGGGGCCAATCGGGCACTCCCACTGCAACAGGCTATCGCCTTCATCCAGACCGTCCGACGGATAGAACCAGCTATAGCCCGATTTTTCGGACCCCATAATAATTGGCCAATTCACCGCACTTGGTCCCCGGTGCAACGGCAAAAGCGACGGATGAAAACAAATCGAACCGTACTTTGGCGTGTCACGCGCCGTTTCGGGAACAAATACATTGACGAAAGCCATCACCATTAGATCGGCTTCGATCAACGCCAGTGTCTTTAGGGTTTCTGGATCATCAAAATTTGCGGGCTGATGAACTGGCAAGCCCTGCTCCAATGCGAATTCTTTGACGGGGTCAACCGGCTTTCCCGCACGATCTGGTTCACAGTAAACCGCGACAACCTCGTCGCGTCCGGCTTCCAAAAGTTTCGCCAATACATCCTTGCCAAACGCTTGTTGACCCATAACGATAAGGCGCATTTTATCTGTCATTGAGCTGCCACCTTTTTTGTCCCGACGGCGCCAGAGTCAAAAATGCGTCCCAAATCCTCACCGCCGTACCCCAGAACATCCGACAGGATTTCAGTAGTATGCTCGCCTAAAAGCGGCGAGCGTGTGACTTCGACAGGGCTATCGCTCAATTTGATTGGGCAGCCGACGCTGACATAACGCCCCCGCTCCGGGTGATCGACATCCACGATGGTCCCAGTGGCCCGTAGCCCTTCGTCATCCATGATTTCTTTGGTAGACAGGATTGGGCCCACTGGAATATCAAGTGGGTTACAAAGATCCATGACTTCAAATTTGGTCTTTGTCATTGTCCACGCCTCGATGGCGCCAAAGATCTCGTTTAACTTATCCAGACGCTCTGCAGGCGTCGCATAGCCTGGTGCGTCTTTCCAATCAGGCTTGCCAATCACGTCACAAACCTTACCCCAAACTGCGGCTTGCGTGATGAAATATGTATAGGCGTTGGAATCTGTTTCCCAACCTTTGCATTTGAGAATACGGCCCGGTTGGCCGCCACCTGAATCATTGCCCGCACGCGGCGTGGCCTCTGCAAACGGAACGCCTTCGCCAAACTGTGAATACTCGGTCAAAGGACCCTTTTCGAGCCGTTGTTGATCCCGTAGCTTTACCCGGCAAAGATTAAGGACGCCATCCTGCATCGCAGTGGTCACCTTTTGGCCGCGGCCGCTTTTTTCGCGGTGGAAAAGCGCAGTAACAATCCCTAAACACAGGTGTAATCCTGTTCCACTATCCCCAATTTGCGCACCGGTCACAAGCGGCGGGCCATCCAAAAAACCTGTGGTCGAGGCCGAACCACCCGCACATTGCGCGACGTTTTCATAGACTTTGCAATCTTCGTATTTCCCAGGGCCAAAACCTTTGATCGAGGCCAAAATCATGCGTGGATTGATTTCTTGCACCCGCTCCCAAGAGAACCCCATCCGGTCCAACGCACCGGGCGCAAAATTCTCGACCATGACGTCACATTCCTGTATCAACCGGGTCAACACTTCTTTGCCGGTTTCATTTTTTGAGTTCAGCTCGATCGAACGCTTGTTGTGGTTGAGCATTGTAAAATACAAACTGTCAGCACCGGGCACATCGACCAGTTGCTTGCGCGTCGCATCCCCGACACCGGGCCGTTCGACTTTAATCACATCTGCGCCAAACCATCCCAAAAGTTGGGTGCAGGTTGGGCCTGATTGAACATGGGTGAAGTCTAGTATCTTGACGCCTTCAAGAGCTTTCATTGTGCATTCCTGTCGTTTCAAATTTCTATAGATCGGATTATTTATTCCCAACAACGCTAACCGGGTTAAGGCTGCCAATATTGCCGCTTTCCTTACCCGCTGCGGGGTCAATAGCCGCATTGATCAAGGTTGGCTTGCCTGAATCCATGGCGTCATTCACCGCACGGGACAGTTCATCGGGGTTGGTCACGTGAACGCCCTCACCTCCAAAAGCCTGCATCATTATGTCATAGCGCGCATTTTCAACAAAGACCGTGGTGGCCACATCCGCTCCACCAGACTTGTTTATGTCAGTCC
>CALFSV010000436.1 GCA_937916485.1 uncultured Paracoccaceae bacterium
GAATTGGCCCGCGCGCTGGCTGCTGATCCAAAGCTGTTGCTTTTGGACGAGCCAATGGCGGGGATGAACGTCGAAGAAAAAGAGGACATGAGCCGCTTTATTCTCGATGTGAACGACGAATTTGGCACCACGATTGCTTTGATTGAGCATGACATGAGTGTGGTTATGGATATTTCCGACCGAGTGGTCGTGATGGATTATGGTAAAAAGATCGGTGACGGCACCCCGCATGATGTGCGCAACAACCAAGCTGTGATTGATGCCTATTTGGGGGTGTCTAATGACTAGGTCCAGAAAATTAATGGTGCAGCAACAGATGTTGCCAATCCAAAACACCGGCATGGAGGCGTAAATTATGTTCCCAGATCAGTTTTTATTCGGTGTGGAAGTTATGGTAAACGGCCTGATGGCTGGGGTGCTTTATGCGCTTGTGGCTTTAGGTTTTGTTCTAATTTTTAAAGCCTCAGGTATTTTTAACTATGCCCAAGGTGTGATGGCGCTGTTTGGGGCGCTCACCCTGGTGGGGATCATGGATGGTCAGGTTCCTTTTGCTCATTTGATCAATGCGATCTTTGGTACGGACGTGCACCACTTCGGTTGGCATGTCCCTGCCTTCTTATCTATTTTAATAGTAATGGTCGTGATGGTTGGACTGGCTTGGTGTGTTCAGCATTTCATATTTAGGCATTTGGTGGGCCAGGAACCAATTATTTTGTTCATGGCGACTATTGGGCTTGCCTATTTCATGGAAGGTTTTGGTGACCTGATGTGGAACTCTGAAATTAAAAAGTTAGATATTGGCATTCCGCAGGGTGGAAGCATGTGGATCGAAGAGGCGACAACCTTCTTAGGTGGCTCAAATTTTTATGGGTTCTTCATCGATAAGTTAGAAATAGTGGCGTCTGTGGTTGCCATTGTACTAGTCATTATATTGGTGGCGTTCGCCCAATATACCAAGCAGGGCAGAGCGATGCGGGCAGTAGCCGATGATCACCAGGCAGCTCTGTCGGTTGGCATATCACTTAGCTTTATCTGGGTCTTGGTTTGGTCGCTGGCGGGTTTCGTGGCTTTGGTTGCTGGGATCATGTGGGGAGCAAAGTCTGGGGTGCAGTTCTCACTGTCCTTGATCGCTTTGAAAGCTTTGCCGGTTCTGATGCTGGGCGGTTTCACTTCTATCCCCGGTGCAATCGTTGGCGGGTTGATCGTGGGTGTGGGTGAAAAATTGTTCGAATTTCTGATTGGTGCGCCCTTCTTGGGCGGTGCAACAGAGAATTGGTTTGCGTATATGTTGGCGCTCCTCTTTTTGGTCTTTCGCCCTCAGGGCTTATTTGGGGAGAAAATCATTGAGCGTGTTTGATATGATTGGGAATGTTCACGGCAGACACGCGGAGAACCATTCACAAGAAAACCTAGACAATAATCTAAACTTGAAAGGGATGGCGCATGATTTATCGTGAATCTGGTGATTTTAGCGAAACCTACCCAGCAGACAGTCAAACATTTCCAATCAAGTTTGACCGCTACCGCTACTATGCAGTTTTAGTAGTTGCCTTCCTAATTATCCCCTTCCTCATAAATGATTACTGGGCAAATGCGATTTTGGTGCCATTTTTAATTTACGCAATTGCGGCTATTGGGCTTAATATCCTTGTGGGATATTGTGGCCAGGTGTCGCTTGGCACTGGCGGCTTCATGGCCGTGGGGGCTTATGCCTGCTATAAGTTGATGACGGCCTTCCCTGATATAAGCATCGTACTCCATATATTAATTTCTGGGGGTATTACGGCGGCAGTAGTGACCCTATTTGGCTTGCCAAGTTTGCGCATTAAAGGTTTTTATCTCGCTGTGGCCACATTGGCTGCCCAGTTTTTCTTAGTTTGGTTATTTAACCGGGTCGCTTGGTTTTACAATTATTCTGCTTCTGGTCAGATTAATGCGCCGGATCGCGAGGTGTTTGGTTATTTGGTTACGGGTCCAAATACCGAAGCATGGGCAAAGTATATGATTTGCCTTGTTTTTCTTTCCTTCGCTGGTGTCGTGGCACGAAATTTAACGCGGGGATCGTTAGGCCGAAAATGGTCTGCTATTCGCGATATGGATATTGCCGCTGAGATTATTGGTGTTAACCCACTTTCTGCCAAGCTTTCGGCTTTTGCAATTTCTGGCTTCTTTGTTGGTGTTTCAGGCGCTCTGTTCTTCAGTGTCTATCTGGGCGCGGTAGAGGTTGGAGAGGCTTTCGGTATGCAAAAATCATTTTTGGTGCTATTCATGATCATCATCGGCGGCCTGGGTTCAATATTTGGCAGCTTTGCCGGAGCGGCCTTTATGGTTTTGCTGCCCGTACTGCTCAAAAATATTTTAGTCGGTGGCCTTGGATGGGACACGGCGCTGGCCGCACACCTCGAATTTATCATTGTGGGGGCTTTAATCATTGTATTTTTGATTGCTGAACCGCACGGGCTGGCACAACTTTGGCGCATAGCAAAAGAGAAATTACGACTATGGCCTTTCCCACACTAGGGGACGGCTAACTATATGGCCGGACAAACCGGCAGATTTAAAGCAAACCAAGGGAGAAATAATCTGATGAAAAGATTGGCAACAGTAACAGTGGCCGCCGTTATGGCAGCGGCTCCAGTAATGGCAGACCTCGTGTTTCCATCGTTATCTTATCGCACCGGAGCTTATGCTGCGGGCGGTATTCCATTCGCGGATGGCTATGCCGACTATTTTACGCTCTTGAATGAACGTGATGGCGGCATTGGAGGCGTTATGACACGTCTCATAGAATGTGAAACTGCCTATAACACTGAAAAAGGTGTTGAATGCTATGAGGCGACTAAGGGTGAGGGCTCCCTTGTGTATCAACCGCTTTCAACGGGCATTACCTATCAGCTGATTCCAAAAGTAACAGCCGCTGGCATTCCTATGCACACCATGGGGTATGGCCGGACAGGTGTAGCTGATGGCAAGGTCTTTTCCAACGTGTTTAACTACCCTGCCAACTACTGGAACGGCGCATCACTTATTGTGAATCACCTTTTGGATCTTAATGGTGGTGATATTAAAGGTAAAAAAGTTCATTTAGTTTATCACAACTCTGGTTATGGCAAAGAGCCAATCCGGACTTTTGAAGAACTCGCAAAAAAGCATGGTTTCGAACTAACTTTACTTCCAGTTGACCACCCAGGCCAGGAGCAGAAATCCCAATGGCTACAAATCCGTCGTGAACGTCCTGATTATGTCACCATGTGGGGATGGGGTGTGATGAGCGCAGTTGCGATCCAGGAAGCTGCAAACATAAAATATCCAATGGAAAACTTTATTGGCGTATGGTGGTCGGGCTCTGAAAATGATGTGCTACCCGCTGGAGACGGAGCCCATGGCTACAAAGCTATAACGTTCCACAATGTAGGCAGTGACTTCCCAGTATTTGATGATCTAAAAAAATACGTTCTTGATCCTGGTAAGGCTGCGGGTGCAGGTGACCAAATTGGTTCTGCTGTTTATAACCGAGGCCTTTACGCTGCGATGTTAGCTGCAGAAGCGGTAAAAACTGCTCAAAAGATCCATGGTGTTGCAGATATTACCCCTCCAATGATGCGTGACGGAATGGAAGCCTTGGAAATAACTCAAGCAGTTATGACTGATTTGGGCATGCCAAACTTTGGCCCATCATTCAAAGTGTCATGTGAAAATCATGGTGGTCCAGGTACTGGCGCTGTGGCACAATGGGACGCAGCCAACAAAAAATGGTCTTTGATTAGTGATTTTTCTGATTCTGACATGTCAGTTATCCAGCCACTAATTGATGCTGACTCCGCAGCCTATGCGACAGAAAACAATATGGAAACTCGCTGTAACTAAATTTCAAACAGCGCTCTGGCCCACACTGGGCCAGAGCAACCCATATAGGATTATAGCCATGCTTGATGCCACTCCAGAGAATGAAACCCTTTTAGAAGTCAACAATATCGAGGTGATCTACAATCACGTGATCTTGGTGTTGAAAGGCGTCTCTTTAAGCGTGCCAAAAGGCGG
>CALFSV010000437.1 GCA_937916485.1 uncultured Paracoccaceae bacterium
TTTACTTTCGGGCCAAGACTTGGATCAAGATGGGCGATTATCCTGACACATCACTTGCAATGGCGCGTGAGTTGTCAACGGTTGCCAAGCGGCTGGCCCGCGAAGGCTTTGGCGTTGACGCACTGAGCCGTGGGTTTGCCAATGCGACCACAGCGACAGAGCTTGAAGCCGTTATCAAGGGCGAGGTGTTGGCCGGTTTTGCTGATGTTGGCGCGACCAACGCCCCGACCTATAATGACCTTTGGAGCGAGTGGTATGAGGGACGCAAACACAAGCTGCAAGAAGGCCCAAGCCGACGCCGCCCTGAGGCGATCCACCTGCACCATATCAAGCCAGTTTTGGGCGATCGACCGATCACAGAAATCAGGCGGCGTGAAATTTTCAACCTGCTTGAACCTTTATTCCGCGAAAAGCCTGTCACCGCTGGCCATGCTTTGGGACACATACAAGCAGTGTTTGATCGTGCCACGAATAAAGAGCTGATCGAGGCCGACCCAACGCCCCGCAAGTCGGCTTTCGCGGATGCAGTAGCGCGACGTGAGGTGAAACACCACGGCACCTTGGCACCTGAGCGGATGCCAGAACTTTGGCAATGGCTGGGTACGACAGATGCAAGTGACACCGCCAAGCTGGCGATCCTGACGGCCATGACGACCGGCCACAGGATCGGTGTGATCGTTCACGCTGAATGGGCGCATATCGATGATGGAAGCGGCGTGTGGACCGTGCCAGCGCGCACAGACCGCACGACACAGGGGCGGATGAAGTCTGGCAGAGAATATGCCCTACGCCTGCCTGATCCGCTGCTGGAGCGTCTAAGGATCCTCCGCAAAGATCCAGATCAGCAATATGTGTTTAAAAGCCCGACCACGACAGGGCCAATATCGCCCAATGCTATCCGAAAGACGCTGAAACGGTTTGACGCCGATCTAACGGCACACGGCTTTCGGAACGCGATCAAGGGATGGTGCAGGAGCGCGAAGCCGCCTGTGCCGGATCACATCGCCGATGCGTTTTGTGACCATAGCTTGCGAGGGCTGGACGCCGCCTATCGTCGCGGTGACACTTCCACAGAACGCGCGGATCTGGCGGCGCGTTTGTGTAACTTTGTGATGGGGGCGGACGCATGACGGATGAGAAGCGAAATGTTTTTACAACGGCATGGGGCGAAACGCCCGAAGCTACAGCTCTTCAGGCCAAGATCAAATTTTTACATGCTAGATACAAGCGCACAAAGGATATGGAGACGCTTGCTGAACTAGCAGAGCTAGATCCCCCTGCTGGTGACAAGGCGGCAGGTAAGGTAATCGCAGCTGTGCTGCTAAACAAAAGGCCTGATAAGAAGGTTGAGGAAGACGAAAAATGTCGCTGGATTGATCGGGTTTTCAATCATTTTAGAGAGCAAGGTCACGGCGTCGATGAGAGCTATGCCAAAATTGCCGAGATCTTTTACCCTGATGGTGAGCGTGATGAGCCAAAGCCAATCGATTCGATAAAGACGAAACACAAAAGATGGCTGAAAAGGGTCAAAATTTCTGAAATCCTGTCCCGTTCGCACTCGTATCCAACGGCCTAAGCAAGTGTCAGAAGCAAACGGAGAGTTTCCATGTCTGACACACAAACCACCCAGCGCTGGCTAAATGCCAAGCAAGTCGCCGCACGTTATGGATGCGGTCGCGTCACTATTTACCGCATGGTCAAGCGCGGCCAGATCCCAGCACCCGTTCAATTTTCTGGACGGATGAGCCGCTGGGACGTCAATGGGCTGAACACAGCCGACGAAAACCGCACCCCACAATAAAAACCCGCCCACAGGCATCGCGGACGGGCAAAGGTATTGATACGGTCGGGCAGATCATTAGGTATTTTAGCACCATTCGCGCCCTTGGGTAAACAACCGAGGCATTTTGAAATGAACAAAGCTACGCTTTCCATTATTACCGCGATCAAACCGACACGGCTTTCCAAAGGGTTTTCTTTGGGCGCAGGTGGCGATCTGCTAAAGCAAGCGGGCGGGCACCTATCGCAAGGTAAGGTCGAGATACGCGAACTTTCAACACTAGCAGACTTAGGGGCGATCTTGCAAAGCCTGACACCCGCGCAGGCGCTTGTCTATGGCGCGCCAAAAAACACGGCGACCAAAGTCATGACCCGAAAGGCCTTTACCGATTCTGGCAAGCCACACGGGGCAACAACACGCACCAACGACGCCTTTGCATGGCCGCAGGGTGCAGGCGTAATGATGTTAGACTATGACCCCGCTGCTAATGATGACCCACTCGATCGTAATAGCCTTGTGCAAGCGATCAGAAAGGCCGCGCCTGGTCTGGTCGATGCTGGGCTATTGTGGTGGCCGTCTGCATCCTCTTGTATCTGGCAAGGCGAAAAAGAACTGCGTGGCGTAAAAGGGCAGCGACTTTACATGCTGGTGCAAGACGCCGCCGACATCCCCCGCGCAGGACAGGTGCTTGTCGATCGGCTTTGGCTGGCTGGTCATGGTCACATCGAAATCAGTAAAAGCGGGGCGATGCTGGAGCGAACACTAGTCGATGCATCCGTTTGGCAGCAATCACGGCTAGACTTTGCAGGCGGGGCGGCTTGTGGTGCTGGTCTGGACCAACGCCGAGGCGATCCCTTCTTGATTAATGCAGAAGCATTGCCCACCGACACGCGCGATGCATTATATGACCTGACGGCGCAAGAACGCGACCAGCTTAACGCGATCAAAAATAAGGCAAAGAGCGCGGCAAAGCCTGATGCCAAAGAAGTCAAAGAAATTTGGGTGGCCGAACGCGTCAAAGAGATCACGGCGCTGACAGATCAAAGTGACAAAGAGGCGATCGAACGCGCGGGAAAAAGCGCACGACGGGCATTGGAAACAGGCAACCTTGCGGGCGATTTTGTGGTGCAGGTTGAACGTGATGGAAGGTTTATAAGCGTCACGGTCGGGGATCTACTGGACAATCGCAACAAATATCACGGATGCATAACCCGCGATCCGATCGAGCCTGATTATGATGGCGGGCGCACGGTTGGCCGCTTGTATCTTATGCAGGCGCGCCCGTCGCTGCATAGTTTTGCACATGGCGGGAAAACATATCGACTGCAACGCGCACTCGCGCGGGTGGAATTAGTGAGGGGCCACACGTCCGAGGCCGCGACCGCCACGATCGAACTCATGCGCCATGATCCGATGACCTATGATTTTGGGGGGCAGCTTGCGCTTGCCGAAGATGGCCGCTTGCATGCGCTTTGCGAAGCGGGACTAGCGCACCACCTTGGGAACACGACCCAATTTTGGAAATACGTGCAACAAGGCAATATTGTCGTGCCAGTTGACAGTGACCCGCCGCCCGGACTGCTGAAACAAGTCATTGCACAGAGCGAAAGGCGCAAGCTGAAGCCTATCGAGGGCGTAATCACGGCACCAACTATCCGCCGAAATGGATCGGCGCTTATAAGCCCCGGCTATGACG
>CALFSV010000438.1 GCA_937916485.1 uncultured Paracoccaceae bacterium
GTCCTCAGTATAACGCAGCGCTTCGGCGGCGGCGATGACGGCATCGGTCATCGGTGTTTTGCCCAAGGGCTTGATGGCAGCCACGGCAGCGGCGATGGCGTCGCGCGTCCCGGGTGCGGGTGCAACGAGGGGCTCGATATCGGTACAGTCCCCCCGAGCGCGGTGCCCATAGGACATCAGGCCGACCCTTTCGCTTTCGGGCAAGGTCTCAAGCAGGGTTGTAACCACTTCCTGAGCGATAGTGATCTTGGCCACACCATCGATCTGGCCCCACATGGAGCCTGAGCCGTCGAGGACGAGGATCGTGTTCGGCCTATCCTGTGCTGACGCAGAGGTTGCAATCACAGCAGACAAGACAAAAGCCGTTAAGGCGCGCAATGCGGGAACGAAATAACGATTCATGGAAATATCCTGGGTTAAACAACTAGGATTGATGTTGGGTCCGTTTCGAGAGTCGATCAAGCCTCATTCTCGGTAAGGTTGCACGTCTCAGGGGACGGAAGGGCGCGCTGAACGGAGAGATAGTCATACCGAGCAGGTCGTGACGACCGCTCAGACTTGGATTAAGCAGGTCACAACCGTTGAAGGAGTCCCGAGTTTGAACAACTTTTCCTTGCTGGACCTGTCGCCTATCCCCGAAGGTGCAACAGCCGCAGACGCCTTGCGCAATACTCTTGATCTGGCCCGCCTCGCTGAAAAGCACGGGTATCACCGGTATTGGCTGGCAGAGCACCACAACATGCCCGGCATTGCGAGTGCGGCAACCTCGCTTGTCATCGGCCATGTCGCGGCCGGCACCAAGACCATTCGGGTGGGTGCCGGCGGGATCATGTTGCCGAACCATTCGCCCCTTGTGATCGCAGAGCAGTTTGGCACGCTCGCCACGCTTTTTCCGGATCGCATTGACCTTGGCCTAGGACGTGCGCCGGGCGCGGACGGGGTGACGGCACATGCCCTGCGTCGCAACATGCAGGCCAACGACTCCTTTCCGCAGGATGTGCAAGAGTTGCTGGGCTACTTTGACGAGGCGCCGGAAGAGGCGCAGATTCAGGCGATCCCCGGACAGGGCACACATGTTCCGGTCTGGATCCTGGGGTCCAGCCTTTATGGCGCGCAACTGGCCGCATACTTTGGCCTTCCCTATGCGTTTGCATCGCATTTCGCCCCCGCGATGTTGGAACAGGCCATCGCCACCTATCGCTCGACTTTCCGTCCGTCGGCCTGGCTGGCGCGCCCCTATTTCATGATGGCGGCTGGTGTCTGCACAGCTGAAACCGATGAAGAGGCGCGGTATTTGCGCAGCTCCCAAATCCTTGCCTTTGCTCGCCTTCGGACGGGTCGCCCGGGCAAACTGCCCCGCCCGGTCAAAGGCCTGTCAGCAGAGATCCCGTCACAGGTCATGGCCCAGGTTCAGCAGTCGCTGTCCTGTTCTGCGACAGGCAGCCTTGATACGGTTCGGCGCGAGCTTGGGGCACTGGTGGCAAAGTATCAGCCTGACGAATTGATTGTGACGGGCATGATCCACGACCACGCTGCACGGCTCAGGTCCTTTGCAATGACGGCCGAGGCGCTTGGCGACATTGTCCAGACGTCGAAAGCAGCCTGAAGGCGCCATAAACCACTCTAAATAGTGATCCCCCATCGCAGGGCAGGTATGTCCAATGCGGTCTTGAAAAACCGGGTAACACGCCGATGTCTGTGGGCCGAAACCCCAGCGTCAGGCCGCCGCACGGTGCAAAGCCAAAGCGACCATAGCGAAGGAAGTGAACGGTGGAAAACCCTGGCTACCCAAAGCATCCCACCCGTCCCGGCTATATGACCGAAAGGATCCAGCGAGACTATATTGCAGCGGCCATTGCCAAGGGCGTCCTTCCCAAGGATGCCCACCGAATGGCGCAGATCGTGTCGCTTGAAGCCCCGAACGATCCGGGCAAACCGATCCAGTTCTGGCAGCTGTACTCTGTACTTGGGCAGGACCCCATCGTCGCAATCGTCAGCGACTTTTATCGACGGGTCTTTGCTGACGAAGACTGGTTTACCTCAGTCTTTGCCCGCGTTGGTGGCATTGGCCACCACGTCAACACTCAGGCTGCGATGTGGATCGATGTCATGGGAGGCGGGCCCTACTATCATGGGGCCGAGTTCAGGCTGAGCTTTCATCATACGCACAACGCAATCCAACTGATGACCGACAAAGGGGCAGAACGCTGGACAAAGCTGATGCTTGCGACGCTTGACGCCTCGGCCCGGCATATGACCGACGACCCACGGGTGCGACCTAGCATCAATACCTTCCTGACCCATTTCATGGGCAAGTATGCGCAGGAGTTTTCGTTCCAGGACCGCTCTGTCTTTGGGCCGACCAACGCGGCGGTGAAACGCAAGATCAACTTCCTCAAGATGACCGTCGAAGAGATCGAGTCATTGACCGAGGCGGAACTTAGCGGTGCGTTGCAAGAACGGGGTGTGGATGTGTCCAGATATCAGGACAAAGAGGCCATGGTAAACAAGGCACTGATGATGTGAGTATGGGGGCCCGGCGGCAAAATGCGCGGCTCGGACCCGATCTTCATTGCTTTAGCCTTGCTCTACCACGGCGCGCCGCTTGAAAGGATGAGCCGCCGCGAAGGCCGGGAGGGCCAAGAGCCTGTCTGAAAGTTCTTTCAGGCGTGGGAAGGGCGACATGTCTACGTCAAAGGGTCCACCGGCGACAACGTGGCTTGCCACCGCGATGTCCGCCAGCCCTACGGTATTCCCGAAAAGGTAGGGTGAAGGCGGGCGGCGGGCTAGTCGGGTTTCATAGGCGGCGGCCCCTTCGGTTAGCCAATGGCGGGCCCAACCCTTGACGCCATCTTCATCCACGCCGTGCACCTCGGCAAGCCGCTTGCGGATGCGCGGCACGATCAGGGGATGGGCATCGGCGATCGTGTTGAGGGCGAGAGCAAGGGCGTCGGCACGATCGAAAGGGTCTACAGGCAGCAGGCGGGGTCCGCCGGAAAGGGTGTCGAGATAGTCGAGGATGGCAAACGACTGGGTCATGACCCGGCCGTCGACTTCAAGCGCCGGAACGGCGGCATTGGGATTAAGCGTGAGGAACGCAGGATCGAACTGGTGCCCTGCCAGCAAGTCATACTCCACCTCTTCAAAGCTGATGCCCTTGAGGTTCAGGGCGACGCGCACCCGGTAGGTCGCGTTTGAGCGCCAGTAGCCATGCAGTTTCATCGTGCGAGGTCCCGCCCTTGTGTGATCCGGCCTTTGCCCAATCCAGTTTGGATCAGCGAGTCTATCTGACCTTTGAACCTCAGTTTCGTCGATACCTAAAGTGAGGTGCTCTGGAGGGCCACCGACCGAATACCAGCCAACCACCACACCGCTGACCGCCGTAAGCGCGTGTCTCAGCCTTCATATGCCCGTTGCAGAAGCGTCATAAAACTGTGGCACATCACCCGTTTAAGTCGCGCGACCGAACTACCAATGGGGAAATCGTCATGAAACACCTTCTAAATGGAGCGGCCCTGTCGCTTGTCCTTGCAACCGGTGCCTTTGCTGCATGCGGGCCTGTCACACTTGCCGATACCATGGGCGTTGCCGCCGGAGCCTATCCTCAGCAGTACGAACTGGCCGAATATCAGGCCGCTGCTGGCTGCGAGATGACCTTTTCGGCCAACCCCGAGATCGAGGCGCTGAACGCAGAGATCCAGGGCAACCCTGAATTGCCCGCCCTGGCCGACCGCCTGCCGTCCGAGCCGCTGGTTGTTGTTCCCTACACCACCATCGGCACCTACGGCGGCACTCTTGATGCCCTGTCGAACGCGACCGAGGCTGGGACCTCTGACTTTCTGTCGATCCGCCACGTGAACCTTGTCCGCTATTCGGACGACCTGCAGACCATCGTTCCCAACGTCGCCAAGTCGTGGGAATGGAATGACGACTTCACCGAGCTGACCATGACGCTGCGCGCTGGTCACAAGTGGTCCGACGGCGCCCCCTTCACCTCCGAGGATGTGCGCTTCTGGCTGGAAGACCTCGCACTCAACCCGAACATCCGCGAAAGTGCGGCCGATTACGTTCTGGCTGGTGGTGAGCCGATCCAGATCGAGATCATTGATGAACAAACCTTCAAGTTCGTCCTTGCCGCGCCCAAGCCCGGTCTTCTGGTCCATTTTGCCAGCTCCTACGCCCAAGGCTTCCAGCCGGCCCATTTCCTGGGTCAGTACCACCCCGACCTGAACCCCGAGGCTGATGCGCTGGCCGCGGAGTTCGGGTTTGAAAGTGGCTATGATTTCGTGAACTTCTACTACGGTGCGTCCGATTGGACCGACACGCCCACACCGATGCTGCGTGACCCTGATCTGGCGCCGCGCCTGCCCTATGGCACGACCCCGACCCTCGAAAGCCACATCTTCGTCACCGACACGACCGAAGGCCGCAAGCTGGTGGCCAACCCCTACTTCTTCCAGGTGGATACGACAGGCCAGCAACTGCCCTACATCAGCCGCCAGGACGAGCGTTACATCAACGACAACGAAGTGCGCATCCTGACCATGGTCAACGGCGATGTGGACTACAAAGCCCAGTCGGTACAACTGCCGTCCGTCCCGCTGCTGCTCGACAATATGGAAAGCGGCGACTACTCGATCCAGCTCAAGCCGACGATTGCGATGCCGACCTTCTCGTTCAACATGACGATCGAGGATGACGCCCGCCGCGAGGTCTACAACAATATCGACTTCCGCCGCGCCATGTCCGTGGCGATCGACCGCGACGGCCTGAACTCTGTTGCCTTCTTCGATCAGGGCACGCCGCAGCAGTACACCGGCTTTTCGCCGACCCCGACCTTTGTTGATCCTGCTCTGGTCACCTACGCGACCGAATTCAGCGCCGATGAGGCGAACACCCTTCTGGATGGTATCGGCATGGTCGACACCGACGGCGACGGGTTCCGCGAACTGCCCAACGGCGACAAGCTGGTTCTGAACCTGCAATTCGCCACCCAGGGTGTTGCAGCTGAGGTGGTCGAATTCGTTGGTCAGAATTGGGCCGATGTCGGCATCGAGACCACCGTCAAGGAAGTGACCCCGGACGAGTATCGCGCCGCGCAATCCGCCAACGAGCTGGATGTGATGATGTGGCAGCGTGGCGAACCCGTAGCCATCCACCTGGGCACCAACGCGTCGTGGGTTCCGCCTTACGCCGACTACTTTGGCCACCGCAACGGCATGCTCTGGGCCGAGTACCTTGAGACCGGCGGCACATCGGGGATGGAGCCTCCGGCATGGGCCATGTCGATGGTCGATGATATCGCAGCCTTCCAGCAGGCCGTTCCCGGCTCTGCCGAGGCAGGCGAAATCGGCGCCCGCATGGCACAGACGATGACCGAAAGCCTGATGTTCATCGGCACCGTCAGCGCCCCTGCGCCGATCTACGTCAGCAACCGGCTGTCCAACGTGCCCGAGTTCCAGACCTGGTCCTACGAATACTACCGGACCTACCCATATCGGGGCACCCAGTGGTCCCTGACCGAGTGATCTGAGGTCCGATCCGACAATTCCTTGGCCGGGTGTGCAAACGCACCCGGCCTTGGTGCATCAAAGAGGGGGCTGAAATTGGGACCATTTCTGAGGTTTGCGACCTTGCGCGCGGGCTTGGCCCTTGTGACACTTTTGTTGGTGTCCCTCATCGTGTTCTCCCTGATGGAGCTGGTGCCCGGCAACTGCGCCGAACGCTACCTCGCCTACAAGAACACTCAGGGTGAGAACATCAGCTTTGAGGACATCGCAGCGGAAGAGGCCCGGCTTGGCCTTGATCAGCCGTTCCTGATCCGTTGGGGCACATGGACCGCCAACGCCTTTCAAGGGGACTTTGGCACAAGCTGCATTCTGAGGGTCGATATTGCCCAGCTTCTGGGGGACAAGTTTCTGATCTCGGCCCTGATCTGTTTCGCGGCCCTCTTCATGGCCTATCTGATCGCCATCCCGGTGGGCATCTACGCCGCGTCATCCCGCAATCCGGTCATCAACAACGCCCTGCGGCTGGTCAGCTATCTTGGGCTTGCCCTGCCCAACTTTCTTCTGGCGCTGATGATCATGTTGTTTTTCACCGTCTACTATGGCGACACCATGACCGGTCTGTTCAGCCGCGAGTTTCGCGATGCCGAATGGTCCTGGGCGCGGGTTCAGGACTTTCTTGGTCGGGCTTGGCTGCCCGTCTTTATCCTTGGCTGGTCCGCCACGGCCTTTGCCCTTCAGACAGTCCGGGCCCTGATGCTGGACGAGAACGACAAGCTTTACGTGACAGCCGCCCGGGCGCGGGGCCTTTATGGCAGCCGCCTGCGCTGGCGCTATCCGGCCCGTCATGCGCTGGGCCCCATTGTCAATTCGCTGGGTTTCGACCTGAACCGCATCTTCAACGAATTGCCGATCGTGGCCGTCATCCTGACCCTGACCGAGGCCGGAGCCCTCCTGCTCGAGGCGCTGGCCCGGTCGAATGACCAGCAACTGGCCGGGGCGATCATCTTCTTGCTGACCGCCACTATCGTCGGGCTGAACTTTGTCACCGACCTGGCGCTCGCCCTGCTTGATCCGCGGATGCGAAACTCGGTTCTGGGAGCGCGCGCATGACTGACAGGACAGTAACGACCAGCGTCGCTGACCGCGAAGCCCGCCGCAAAGAGGCTTACTTCACAGCGTCGCAAAGCCAGCTTATCTGGGCCCGGTTCCGCAAGAACCGTTCCGCCATGGTCGCGGGCATCGTTCTGGCGGCCATGATCCTGCTGGGGCTGTTTGCCGATTTTGTCGGTCCCTATAACCCGACCATCGCTGGGCGGAATGCCGACTATACCAACGGCGCCCCCCAGATCCCCCGGTTTTGCGACGATGATGGCTGTTCTTTGCGCCCCTTCATCTATGGGACCAAGCGGGAGCGGTCGATTGCCACCAACTTTCGCTGGGTGACGACGCAGGACACCGACGACAAGCGCTATGTGCAGTTCTTTGTGCGTGGCGACAGCTACCGCTTTCTTGGGTTAAGCGCGAACCTGCATCTTTTTGGCGTCGACAACGGGTACATCCACCTGTTTGGCACAGATGACGCAGGCAAGGACATCTTCAGCCGCACGTTGCATGCCATCCGGACCTCGCTGGCGGTCGGGACGATCGGCGTGGTGATCTCGTTCGTCATGGCCCTCGCGATTGGTGGTGTGGCGGGGTACTTTGGCGGCCGGATCGACGGGGTCATCCAGATGATCACCGACGCCGTCCGGGTGGTGCCGGCCATTCCGCTTTTCATGGCGCTGGCGGCCTTTGTTCCAGACACATGGTCAGCGGAAACGCGGTTCTTTTTCATCTCGATCATCCTCGGCCTGATCGGCTGGCCGACATTGGCGCGACGGGTGCGGACCCATATCCTTGTCGAACGCAACCAGGACTACGTCCTAGCCGCCCGCCTGTCGGGTGCGCGTCCGGGACACATCATCCGGCGGCATCTGCTGCCCAGCTTTACCAGCTACATCATCGTCGATCTGGTGATTTCGTTTCCCTACATGGTGCTGTCGGAAACCGCGCTCAGCTTTATCGGGCTGGGACTGAAGGACCCGGTGAACTCACTTGGTGTGATGTTGCAGAATACGACCAGCGCCGATGTCCTGCTGAACTACCAGTGGTATTTCATCCCGGTCATCTTCTTTGTCACCCTCGTCATGGCCTTTGTCTTTGTCGGGGACGGGCTTCGTGACGCGGCCGACCCCTATGCGAGTAGCCGGAAATGAGCCTGCTTTCCGTTCAAGACCTGACCATCCGGTTCCGGACCGAAGAGGGCCTGATCACCGCGGTCGAGAAGGTCAGCTTTGACATCGCTGAAGGCGAGATCCTGGGCCTTGTCGGAGAAAGCGGATCGGGCAAATCGGTGACGGCCAAGTCGCTCATGCGCCTGATGGGGGACAATGCCGTCGTTGACCCTGCCAGCCGCATCACCCTGCACCGACAGGGCGGTGACCTTGATGTCCTTGGCCTGCGCCGGGAACGGGACATGCGCCCTGTGCGCGGTGGCGAAATCTCGATGGTGTTTCAGGAACCGATGGCCAGCTTTGCCCCCGCGATCACGGTTGGCGCACAGATGGTCGAACAGTTGCTGATCCACACCAATCTGTCCCGCAAAGCGGCCCGCACCCTGTCTATCGACATGCTGGCCCGCGTCGGCATCTCGGACCCGGCCCGGCGCTTTGACCAGTATGTGTTCGAGTTTTCGGGCGGGATGCGGCAGAGGGCGATGATCGCCATGGCCCTGTCGACCAAACCTCGCTTGCTGATCGCGGACGAGCCGACGACGGCGCTGGACGTGACGATCCAGGCGCAGGTGCTGGAACTTATGAAAGAGCTGGTGGCCGAGTTTCGGATGGGCATCCTGTTCATCACCCATGACCTGGGCGTCATCGCCCAGACGGCGGACCGGGTGGCGGTCATGTATCTGGGCAATCTGGTTGAGACAGGGACGGTGCGCGACGTGATCCGCACGCCGGCGCATCCCTATACGAAGGGTCTACTTCAGGCTTTGCCGCGTATCGACGACCTTGATGCCCCCCTTGTGCCGGTTCCGGGCGATATTCCCGGCCCGCTTGATCGGCCCGAAGGCTGCGTCTTTCACACCCGTTGTGCAGTCGCGATTTCGGGCCAGTGCAACACGCAGATACCGCAGGACGTCACCCTTTCCCCCGGCCATGCCGCACGGTGCCATGCCTTGACGAAAGACACGCCATGACCACCCCTCTCATCCGCATCAAGGGGCTAGAGACCCACTACCCCCTTGGCCAGCGCCTGTTTGGCCCGGCGCCGGTCCTCAAGGCCCTTGCAGGGATCGATCTTGATATCCCGGCAGGCAGCTTCTTCGGCCTTGTCGGGGAAAGTGGATCGGGCAAGACGACGCTGGGCCGGGCGATCCTGAAGGCTGCGCCAATCACGAGCGGATCGGTGAGCTATGACGACGGGCAAAGTGCCTTTGACATAGGCTCCATGGATGCGCGGCAAGAGCGGACCTACCGTAGCCGGGCGCAGTTGATCTTTCAGGACCCCTACGCCGCGCTTAGCCCACGCATGACGGTGCGCGACATCATCGCAGAACCGCTTGAGGTGATGGGCCTGACCTCGTCCCGCGCCGAAACGGACGACCGGGTGCGCGAGATCGCCAAGAAGTGCCGTCTGAACCTTGAGCACCTGCGCCGCTTTCCACATGCGTTCTCGGGCGGTCAGCGTCAGCGCATTTCGATTGCCCGGGCGCTTGTTTCGGGTCCGAAATTCGTGGTGGCAGACGAATCCGTGGCAGCCCTTGATGTGTCTATTCAGGCAGACATTCTGAACCTTTTGAAAGCTCTGCAAAAGGACCTGTCCCTGACGCTTTTGTTCATCAGTCATGATCTGTCGGTCGTGGCCCATAGCTGCGATACGGTGGCGGTCATGTATCTTGGGCGATTGGTCGAGGTTGCACCATCCCGCTCCCTGTTCGCGCGCCCAAGGCATCCCTATACCCGGGCGCTTTTGTCGGCGATCCCGACGCTTGACCCTGACGCCCCGCCCAAGATGCAGCGGCTGACCGGAGAGATACCGTCACCCGCAGATCCTCCGCCGGGGTGTCGGTTCCACACCCGCTGCCCCTTTGCCCAGGCACGTTGCCGCCAAGAGGTGCCAGAACTCGCCCCGACTCAGGATGGTGGTCAGGTGGCCTGTCATTTCTGGAAGGATTTGCCGGATGCCTAGCCTTCCCCGAAAGAGAAAAGTGGCCGTGTCAGGGTCGATGGGCCATGATGAACGACGTTAGATTGCGTCCCGTAATGGCCGGCGAGGCCACCGCCGTTGAGGCGCTGTTGCGACGCGCCTTCAAGGACTACGTTCGGGGTCTGGGTCGGGACGAACCGTCCCCCATGAACTGGCTGGAGAGTCGAATCATAGAAGGCGCGGTTTATTGGGTCGATGCCAGTAGATCGCCTGCCGGTGTGGTGGTGACGAGCGTGCACGAGAACGCAGTCCTTGAGATCAATATGCTGGGCATAGACCCTTCCTTGCAGGGACGCGGCATAGGGCGCCAAGTGCTGACACTGATCGCGGCTATGGCCCGGGAGAAAGGTTTTGAAACGCTGGCGTTGCGAACCGCCCAGCCCTACACGCGCTTGGTCGCGCTCTACAGCCGGGCGGGGTTTCGGGTGGTGGCGGTGGATCGGCACCCAGACCAGATCGACGAAATCCCGCGGGTCTTCATGGAACTGGGCCTGAAGAAGGACTAGGAACAAGGTGGTTTCAGGCCCCTGTCAGGTCGGGGAAAAAGGCTCTATTCTGGCCAAGAACCATGAAAGAACGGCCATGACCAGCACGCGCCCCATTATCCTATTCCTCTCTGGCTTTGGCGACGGCGCTGGCCTGTTCGAGCCTATGCACAACACCGACCTGGCGCAGGACTATGATCTGCGCCCCCTGAGCATGCCGGGTTTCGGCGCACCCCGGCAGGCGGGTGAAACGACGTTGCAAACTCTTGCAGACTGGGTCGCGCAAGAGGCAGCGTCCACGGGGGCCGAGATCGTCGTTGCCCACTCTGTCGCGTCACTGGTAGCGGCCCTTGCCGCCATGACCACGGACAGTCCCATCCGCACAATCCTGTCGATCGAAGGCAATATCACGGCCGAAGATGCTTATTTCTCGGGCACCGCGGCCGACTATCCGGACCCCGATACCTTTCGCAGCGCGTTTCTGGGCCGTTTGACGGAAATGGCTGAGACAAGGCCAGTCTACGCCCGCTTTCGGGATAGGGTCGCGCTGGCCGATCCGGTTGCCCTTTGGCAGTTGGGGCGTGATGCGCGTCGCTATTCGGCCGAAGTCGTGCCAGGCGACGTCCTGATGGCGGCCGCGAATGTGGTCTATCTTTACAACCCGGACAACTGTCCAAAGACTACGCTTGACTGGCTTGACCATAATCCGATGCCGCGCATCCTGATGGAAGGGGCGTCGCATTGGCCAAGTCAGGATCAGCCTGACCTTCTGGCCCTAACCATACGTCAGGCGCTTGGCTGATCATCGGCCAAGACTGCCCTAGAGCTCACCCTTTAGAAGAGCATCGACGATGTCCGACGGATCCATCGCAATGTCGACAGTCACGGCGTTTTCGTCCGGCCCAGGTGGTTCAAGCGTCGCCAACTGACTGTCGAGAAGTGCTGGCGGCATGAAATGACCGGGGCGCGTTTCCATGCGGATGCGGAGCAAGTCCCGACTTCCCTGAAGGAACAAGAACCTGACAGGACCGCCCGCTGCCGCGATTATCCTGTCGCGATATTCACGCTTGAGGGCAGAGCAGGCGATGACGATTGGGGTCGAAGCGGCGCCAAGGTCTTGCCCGATGCGGTCAAGCCAGGGGGCCCTGTCGGCGTCGGTCAAAGCCTCTCCCCGGCTCATCTTGGCGATGTTGGTTCGCGGGTGCAGGCTGTCGCCGTCCAGAAATGCCGCGCCGATGCGGTCGGCAAACAGGCTTCCGATCAGGCTTTTGCCGCAGCCCGATACGCCCATGATGATATAGCGCCCAGACATGGTGCCGCTTCCCTCCGTTCAGGTCTATAGCGGTAGAGGCCGGCGCGGGGCGATGCAACTCTGCTTTGGGTCGTCAGGTAGGGTCGTCTGGCGGGGCATCGTCGAAGTCCTTGCGCAGGATACGGGCACCGTTGCCTTCGGGGTCGTCATATTGCCCATGCCGCAACGTCCACATAAAGGCCCCAAGGCCAAGCGCACCTAGGCCAAGCGACACGGGAATGAGAAAGATCAGAACATTCATGACCAACCCTACCTTAGCCGCAGGGCGTTGAGTGTGACCGTGATCGACGACAACGACATTGCCAAGGCGGCCAGAAGCGGGGTGACAAGCCCCATGAATGCCAGCGGGATCGCAACCACGTTATAAAGGGCGGCCAAGGCAAAGTTCTCTTGGATGCGCCGCGTCGATTTGCGGGCAATCCGGAGGGTTTCGGAAACTGCCATCAGGTCCTTACCCATCAAGACGATGTCTGACGCTACCCGCGCCGCATCAAGGGCGCTGGCGGGAGAGATCGAAACATCTGCCTCCGTCAGCGCTGCGGTGTCGTTCAGGCCATCACCAACCATCAGGACATGACGCCCCTCGGCCTTCAAGGAACGGACGAATGCGGCCTTCTGCATCGGATCAACATCAGCTTGCCACGTAAGGATACCGGTCCGCTCCGCCGTATCAGTGACTGCCGCAGCGGTATCGCCAGACAGCAGATGCACATCAACCCCCTGCTCCATCAATTGCCGCACAAGGGTCTCAGCCCCGGGGCGAAGCGCATCGCTGAAGGTGAAGGGGAGCGGTTCTTCATCTCCGATCCGAAGCCATGTGGCCGTTTCGGACAAGGCAAAGAATTCCTTTGCAAGGAATTCTGGCGCGACCCAGGCGAGGCGGCCCAGTTTGACCGGCGTTTCGCCAAGCTGCCCTTCGATACCATATCCCGGAACCTCCCGGATATCGCTGACGGTGGGGTCGGGAAGATCCTTCGCGAAGGATCTTCCGCCAGTGGCCAGAGCCTTTGCCAGGGGATGACCCGACCCAGCCGCCAGTGCCGAAGCTACACCAAGGGCCGCTGCACCGTGCCGCATCGGGTCTACGAGGTCCGGGGCGCCCACCGTCAGGGTTCCGGTCTTGTCAAAAACGACTGTATCGACCTTCGCTAACCGCTCTAACGCCGTCCCACTTTTGATAAGGACACCCCGGCGGAACAGCCGACCACTTGCCGCGGTGACCACGGCGGGGACAGCAAGGCCAAGGGCGCAAGGGCAGGTGATGATGAGGACTGCCGCCGCGATGTTGATGGCGACCCTGACATCGCCGCCGGTCTGCCACATCCAGGCGACAAAGGCTGCCAGGGCGAATACGTGCACCGCAGGGGCATAGGCCCGTGCGGCCCGATCTGCCAGCGAGGTGTAGCGTGACCGGGCCTCTTCAGCGATTGCGACGAGGTCTGCCATCCGGGCAAGCGAAGTGTCTTTTCCGGCGGCCGTCACTTCGACCAACAGCGGGCCTGTCAGGTTCACCTCGCCTGCGCTGAGCATGGCCTTCGGTCCGACCGCAACGGGTAGGCTTTCGCCGGTCAGGAGGCTGCGGTCAATCTCGCTCTCGCCTGACAGGATCAGTCCGTCGACCGGCACCCGCCCACCGGGCTTTAACAGAACCGTATCCCCCAGGTGGAGTGAGGAGACGTCGACGATCTCCTCGCCATCCGCGCCCAGCCGGATCGCTCGCGGAACTTCGAGGGCGGCAAGCTCTTGTGCGGCGGATCGGGCGACGGCCCTTGTTCTGTGATCAAGATAGCGCCCTGCCAGCAGGAAGAAGGTCAACATGACGGCGGCGTCAAAATAGGCATGCTCGCCTGAATGCAGCGTTTCCCAAAGGGACAGTCCCGTGGCCAACAGTATGGCCAGCGAAATCGGGACATCCATCGCCAGTCGACCCGACCTTAGCGCCGTCCAGGCGTTGCGAAAGAACGGCTGGCCCGAAAAAGCGACGGTGGGCAGGGCAATGGCACCCGAAATCAGGTGAAAGACATCCCGTGTGGCATCCGCCGCCCCCGACCAAACGGCGACCGAGAGGAGCATGATGTTCATCATGGCAAACCCGGCCACACCCAACCGCATCAGAAGGTCGCGCCCGGCCGCATCGTTGGCGGTCCCAGACAATGCAACCATATCCAACGGCAATGCCTCGTACCCAAGCCCCCGAAGTGCAGCTGTCAGGCTTTCGACCGTCTGCTGTCCGTCATGTTTGATCCGCACGCGTTTGAGGGTCAGGTTCACCCGCGCTTCGGAAATCCCGGGCAAAGCCAACAGCCCACGCTCGACCGCCGAAATACACCCCGCGCAATGGACCGAAGGAAGGGCAAGCTGGACTTCGTGTGTGGCCGATCCGGCGGCTCTGCCGGCTCGGCTCAGGCTTGCCGGTGCTGCGATACAGCCAGGGCAGGCCATTCCGGTGTGGGCTTCGGACAGGCTCATGATCAGTCGACCAGAACGATCATGCGTTGGCGAAACAGCGTCCCATCGGTCGCCGCGGCCTCAAGTCGCAGGTTCCAGTTGCCCGCGGCGGGCGTCACCGGCGCGCGGTAGACGCTTCCGTCCCAGGCAAAGGCCGGGGTCTGGTCATCGCGGGTGCTGGTTGCGCGGCCAAAGGTTCCTGTCACGGTCGCCGCCTGGATCGGCCGGCCTTGGTCATCCGTAATCGACAGGACCAGTTCGCCCCCGTGTACAGCGGCATCCACCTGCCAGCCAAGGGCAAGCTGTGCAGCCTTGTCGTGATCAAAGCTTTGGCTGGCGACGTAGGAATTGGCCGTCTCGAGCCCCGGAAAGGTCCTGATGGCCTGAAAGGCCAGCACAAGGTTCACGCTGATGATCACAACGAAGAAGCTTGCAAAGATGGCGAAGGCCTTGGGCCCAGTGATCGGTCCGCCAAAGAAGCCTGAGAAACTGCGTGGCATGTTATTGCACCTTTCCGTTGAAGTGGGTGTCGGTCCAGGTCCGGTCCCCCGAGACCAGATCCTCGGCCCAGAACCTGAAATCCGTGCGCGTCGCGCTGGCGGCCGGATCATCCGGTCTTGCGCTGACGTAGACCCGCACTTGCTGGGTTGTATCGGCGGGCACCAGTACGCTGCGTTCGTCGGTCCCCTCGATGTCGATCCTCAGGATCTCGTCCGAGGAAAGAGACAGGTGGAACAGCCGCGGCTCACCGTATTTGTTGAGCAACCGGATGTCGTAGACGTTACGGATCGTGCCATCGGACTGGGTAATGAAGATGGGGTTGCGAACCGGCGCCACGGTCATCTCGATATCCGACCTGATAAAGAGGGCGAAGAGCAGTCCCGCACCGACGAGTGACCAGAGCGACGTGTAAAGAATTGTACGGGGGCGAAAAATGTGCCTCCAGATGTGTTTGGCCGTGCCGCCCGCCCGCTCGATCTCTTCGTCCTTGAGGGTGAAGTAGTCGATCAGGCCACGCGGTTTGCCGATCTTGGCCATGACGTCGTCGCAGGCGTCGATGCACAGCCCGCAGGTGATGCAGGCCATCTGCTGACCGTCGCGGATGTCGATACCCGTCGGACAGACATTGACGCAGGCCATGCAATCGATGCAGTCCCCCGCCCCTTCGACCCGCTTCTTGCCGCGCGGCTCGCCCCGCCATTCACGGTAGCCAATTGTAATGGTGTCTTCGTCCATCATGGCGGCCTGGATGCGCGGCCAGGGGCATGCGTAGATGCAGACCTGCTCCCGGGCAACGCCACCCATGAAGAAGGTGGTAAAGCTCAGGATCGCCATGGTGGTATAGGCAATCGCCGGCGCCTGCCCGGTCACAAGGTTCATGGCAAGCGTCGGGGCATCGGCAAAGTAGAAGACCCATGCCCCGCCGGTGGCCAGACCGATCGCGAGCCAGACAATCCATTTCGTCGTGCGAAGCCGAACCTTGCGGGCATCCCAGGGCGCGTTCCAAAGCCGGACCCGGGCGTTCCGGTCCCCTTCGATCCAGCGTTCGGTCAGGATGAATAGATCGGTCCAGACGGTCTGGGGGCAGGCATATCCGCACCAGACCCGGCCAAGAGCCGAGGTGAACAGGAAAAGCCCGAGCCCCGCCATGATCAGAAGACCGGCCACGAAATAGAATTCATGTGGCCAGATCTCGATCCAGAAGAAAAAGAACCGCCGTCCGGCCATGTCGATTAGCACGGCCTGGTCCGGCAGGTTCGGTCCGCGGTCCCAGCGAATCCACGGGGTGATGTAGTAGATGCCCAGCGTGACCACCATGATCGCCCATTTCATCTGCCGGAATGGACCCTTTACCCTGCGCGGAAAAACCGGTTCGCGGGCGGCATAAAGGGAGGGGGGCGTATCTGAAGACGACATAATGGACCTGACTTGAACGACGTGGCTTGGGCCCTTGTGCCGTGTCGGGTGGGTCGGTGCCTTGATGTGGATCAACCATTTCTGTCGCAGGTCCCGGCTTGCAGGCGGATTGTCCTGTGGACAGGGCAGACCCTCCGGGGGGAATATTTAAGGCAAGAAAAAGCGGGTTCGCGAAATGAGAAACCCCCGCCGGGCAGGGCCAGGCGGGGGCGGATGTCTTTGCGTTGGTCGGTTGGGTTATTCGCCGCCGCCAAGCTGGTGGACATAGGCTGCGACGGCGTTGACCTCTGCCGCGCTGAGCCCACCGGCGGAGCGCCATTCCTCGGACCAGGCGGGCATCACCCCGAAACGGGCGTTGGTGATCGTCTCGGTCAGAGTGTCGGCATCGCCGCCATAAAGCCAGATGGCGTCATTGAGCCTGGGCGCGCCCATGTCGCGGTTTCCTTCGCCCGCCTCGCCGTGACAGGCGGAGCAATTATCAAGGAAGAGGGGCGCCCCCGCGGCGGCCAGGGTTGCGTCGTGGTCCTGGTCAGAGATGGCCTGGACATGGGCCACGATCTGACCGATTTCCTCGCCCGAGAGCATCTCGCCGAAAGCCGGCATCTGGGTCCAGCGGGCATCCGGGGACTGTTCGTTGCGGATGCCGTTCGTCACCGTATAGGCGATCTTATCGATCGTGCCGCCCCAGAGCCAGTCGTCGTCCAGAAGGCTGGGATAGCCTGAAGCCTGCACCCCGGCCGCGCCCGAGCCGTGACACTGCGAGCAGTTGGCCCGGAACACCGCAGCACCACCGTTGATGGCAAAGCTATGCAGGGCTTCGTTCTCGGGCAGGCTCGCCAGATCGACTGTTGCCAGCTGGTCCATGAGTTCGGCGTTGGCCGCCTCGACCGCGGCGATGTCCGCGGCGACATTGGCCCGTGTCGAATAGCCCAAAAGCCCCGGTGTCGCGCCTGAGATCATCGGCCAGGCCGGATAGGCGATGGTGTAGCCGACCCCCCAGACGATGGTGGCGTAGAGGATCCAGACCCACCAACGGGGCAGCGGGTTGTTCAGTTCTTCGATACCGTCCCAGCTGTGGCCGGTGGTGCCGATTTCTTTTTGTTCTGGTGTCTTGGTCATGACTGACCCTCCGACCTTTTGGTTTTTGTCGGGATGATGTCCCGTGCTGGTTTCTCTTCGTGACGGAAGGGGACGTTGGCGGCATCGCTGTGCGCGGTGCGGCTGCCAGGCCGGAAGGCCCAGATGACCGCGCCCACGAAGAAGGCGAACATGCCCAGAAGGACCCAGCTGTCGGCGATTTCTCGCAGAATGTGATAGTTCATGCTGTGTCCTCCCTACCGGCTTGCGTCTGGTACGAAGGTCGAGAAATCGACCAGCGTGCCCAACATTTGCAGATAGGCAATCAGGGCATCCATCTCGGATATGCCCGGGGCCCCGTCGAAGTCCCGAACCTGGGCGCCTGGGTAGCGTTCGACCAATGCGTCCCAATCCCCGAAAGGATCGACCTGCACGGTAAAGTCTGCCTGCGCTTCGGCGATCATTTCCTCAGTGTAGGGAACACCGACCATGGCGTGGGTCTCCATCAGATCGGCCACATATGTCGGTTCGATCAGCCGATTAGCCAGGAAGCCATAAGGCGGCATGACCGATTCCGGCACCACCGACTGAGGGTCGGTCAGGTGCTGGACGTGCCAGGCATCCGAATAGCGTCCCCCCACCCGGGCAAGGTCTGGCCCCGTCCGTTTAGAGCCCCATTGGAAGGGGTGATCGTACATGGATTCGGCCGCGAGCGAGTAGTGCCCATAGCGTTCGACCTCGTCCCGCATGGGCCGGATCATCTGCGAGTGGCAGACGTAGCACCCCTCGCGGATGTAGATTTCCCGGCCCGTCAGTTCGAGGGGGGAGTAGGGGCGCACCCCTTCCACCTCTTCGATGACGTTTTCCAGGTAGAAGAGTGGGGCGATTTCGACCAACCCTCCGATGGTGACGACCACAAAGCTGCCTGCCAGCAGGAGGGTGGCGTTCTTTTCAAGGATTGTGTGACGATCGAGTAGTGACATGCGTCGTCCCTCCTATTCTGCCGGGACAGCGGCCTGGGCAGGCTGTTGCTTGCCGTAGGCTGTCATCCAGAGGTTGTAGACCATGATGAGGGCACCGGTGAGGTAAAGAACCCCGCCCAGTCCGCGCACCACATACATCGGGAACTTGGCGGCGACGGTGTCGGCAAAGCTGTTCACGAGGAACCCTTGTGCATCGACTTCGCGCCACATCAGACCTTCCATGATCCCGGTGACCCACATCGAGGCGGCGTAGAGAACGATGCCTATCGTGGCGAGCCAGAAGTGCCAGTTGACCAGGGCCAGGCTATGCAGCCGGTCGCGGTTCCACAGGCGTGGCGTCAGGAAGTAGAGCGCCGAGAAGGTGATCATCCCGTTCCAGCCCAGCGCCCCCGAGTGGACGTGTCCGATGGTCCAGTCCGTGTAGTGCGACAGTGAGTTGACCGCCCGGATCGACATCATCGGCCCTTCAAAGGTCGACATGCCGTAGAAGCCGAGGCTGATGACCATCATCCGCATGATCGGGTCTGTCCGGATCTTGTCCCAGGCACCGCTCAGCGTCATCAGGCCGTTGATCATGCCACCCCAGGACGGCATCCACAGGATGATCGAGAAGACCATACCAAGGGTCGCGGCCCAGTCAGGCAGTGCAGTGTAGTGCAAATGGTGCGGACCGGCCCAGATATACAGGAAGATCAGTGCCCAGAAGTGGATGATCGAAAGCTTGTAGCTGAAGATCGGTCGTCCGGCCTGTTTCGGCACAAAGTAGTACATCATGCCCAGAAAGCCTGCCGTCAGGAAGAAGCCGACGGCATTGTGCCCGTACCACCATTGGGTCATGGCATCCTGCACCCCGGCAAAGACCTGCACAGACCGTGATCCGAAAATGCTGACCGGGATCGACAGGTTGTTGACCACATGAAGCATCGCCACGGTGACAATGAACGACAACAGGAACCAATTGGCCACATAGATATGCGGCTCTTTCCGTTTGAAGATCGTGCCCAGGAACACGACGAGGAAGGCGACCCATACGATGGTCAGCCAGATGTCGACGTACCATTCAGGCTCTGCGTATTCCTTGGATTGGGTGGCCCCCATAAGGTAGCCTGTGGCTGCCAGCACGATGAACAGGTTGTATCCCCAGAACACGAACCACGCGAGATTGCCGCCCCAAAGCCGGGCGGCGCTGGTGCGCTGGACGATGTAAAAGGACGACATGATCAAAGCGTTGCCACCAAAGGCAAAGATCACCGCCGAGGTGTGTAGTGGCCGCAGCCGGCCGAAGTTGCCGTAGCCCTGAAGGAACTCGAAGTTCAGTTGGGGAAAGGCCAGCTGGAACGCAATAAAGGTTCCGACTAGGAACCCCGCGATGCCCCAGAATGATGTGGCGATCACCCCGGCCCTGACGACCCCGTCATTGTAGCCGGTTGGTGCCGGGCCCTTTTCGTCGCCTGCCTTTCGTACCGTCCAGACGAACATGCCGCCTGCTATCGCCATGATGATGATCGCGTGAACCTGATACGCCAGATCTCGCGCCCAGTTGGCGGCCAGGGCGGCACATAGGGTGATAACCCCCAGCGCCGCAATCTTAATCCAATCCCACATGAATACCGTTCCCTCTGTCCCTCCTGGCCTTGTCCGGTCGTAAGTGGGGCGACCGGTGACCAAGTGTAGCTGATGGATAGGTCATCCCTGATGCGGACGAGGGCCGCCTTGATCCAAATCAAGTGTTTTGCGCGGCAGGTTTGATAGGGATCAAGGCGGGAACGGGAAATAGTCTCAAAGTTGGTCGCAAGCAGAATGGAAGGGAACTGATCATGGGCTACAAAACCATTTCGATGATTGTGACCGATGCGGGCACTGATGGACCCGCTCTTGAGGCCGCCGCCGCACTCGCCATGCGGGAGGAGGCCCATCTGGATGTTGCTTGCGTTGGAATTGACCCCGCCCGCTATGAGGTCATGCCGGCAGGCTCGGCCGCTATTGTTCTGGAGTCAGGCGCACAGGAGGCGCGGGAACGGGCCGAAGCTTTGGTCGCATGGGCCGAGAACACCTTGCCCTCTGACCAGGAACGGACCGTGGTGCACGGTGTCGTTTCGGCACAAATGGGACTGGAGTCCGCCGTATCGCGCCTAGCCCGGTACTCTGACCTCATTGTGGCGACCCAGCCCTATGGCGAAGGCCGGACGGCGGTGCAGATCATGGTGACAGAGGCGGCACTATTTGGCACCGGCGCCCCGGTCCTCATCATTCCGCAAGGCGACAAGACAGACTATGCCAAAGGGTTTCAAAGACCGCTTGTGGCCTGGAATGAAAGCGATGAGGCGTTGTCCGTCATCCGCAAGTCCACCCCAGTCCTCGAGGCGTCATCGCATGTCGACATCGTCATGGTTGACCCCCCGGGCCAATCACCCGAGCGTTCGGACCCGGGTGGGGCGATCAGCCTGATGCTTGCCCGGCGCGGGATCAAGGCCGAGGTTTCGATCCTTGCCAAGACACTGCCGACCGTTGCCGAAGTGATAGAGAGGTTCGCCCGCGAACACGCTAACGACCTGATTGTCATGGGGGCATACGGGCATTCGAGGTTCCGCGAGGCCCTGTTTGGTGGGGCGACCCGAGACATGCTTGCCCGGTCGACCCTCCCGATGTTGATGGCGCACTAGACATGAAGATGGCGGGGACAGCGTGTGACGGCCTAGGCGATCAACCCGCCGTCCACGTCGTCGCCCGTTTCCATCATCAGGCGGCGGATATCGGGAACGACGACCTTCCGCTTGCCTTCCAGAAGAACGATGCCTTCGCGCTTGAGCGCCGAAATCTGACGACTGACCGTTTCAAGCGTGAGCCCGAGGTAGTCGGCCATGGCTTCGCGGGTCAGAGGCAGGTCGATCGTGATGACGCCCTTTGGTTTCGCAAACCCAAGCGCGGCCTCGCGGCGCGCCAGGATCGTCAGAAGGCTCGCGATCTTTTCGCGCGCAGTCTTGCGGCCCAGGATCAACATCCATTCGCGGGCAGCGTCCAACTCGCTCAGGGTCATGTCCAGCAAACGCTCTCCGACGTGGGGAGTGCTGATCAACAGTTCTTCGAAAGGTTTGCGCCGGAAACAGCACAGGGTGATGTCGCTGATCGCAGTGACATCATAGGCCAGCGTCGCGCGGCCGGGCCGCCCGATGAAGTCAGAAGGCAGCAAGAGACCAACCATCTGGGTTCGCCCGTCTTCCAGAGTTTGGCTGAGCGTGGCGATTCCGCTAACGACCGAAGCGACAAAGCCGATCTCGTCCCCGGCCCAGGCAATGGTCTGGCCGGCTTCGTAGTTCCGATAATATTTGATCTCTTCCAGCCGGTCCAACTCATCCGCATCGCAGCGAGAGCAAACGGCCCGGTGCCGAATCGGACAATCGGCGCAATCAAGATCTGCGTGGACGTGTCCCAAGGTTTAGATGTTCCCGTATGTGATCAGTGGCTGAGTACGAGGGTAACCGAAAATGCCTGAGGATGTGAAATGACTTTAGCAAACAAAATGCGTGATATTGGGCTCTTCGACACAAGAGTACCGCGATACACCAGCTATCCGCCAGCAAATCATTTCAACGACTCGGTCGGTCCAGACATTGCCCGACAGTGGATAAAGGCTATCCCATCTGGGTCCTGGGTGTCGCTATACGTTCATATTCCTTATTGTCGCAGGCTATGCTGGTTTTGCGCCTGCCGAACGCAAGGGACCGCAACAAACCGTCCGCTGGCCCCCTATCTCGCGCTTTTGAAGGCAGAGCTTGACCTCATCGACAAGATGCTGCCCCCCGACGTGGTACTTTCGGCCATCCACCTTGGCGGTGGGACGCCGACTTTGCTGCCTCCTGACATGCTGCTCGATATCGGTGCCTCCCTTGCGGCATTCCGCCCGTGGGCAGAGGACATTCAGGTTTCGGTCGAAATTGATCCCACAGAAGTCGATGCGGCACGAATCGCTGCTTTGAAGCAGATCGGGATGACGCGCGCATCGATTGGTGTGCAGGACTTTGACCCGCTGGTGCAGGATGCTATTGGGCGCAACCAGAGCTATGAGCAGACCCGCGACGTTGTGACCGCGCTGAGAGCGGCGGGCATAGACAGTGTGAACATGGATGTTCTGTTTGGACTTCCCCATCAGACCCGGGCGCGGTTGGCAGATTCTGTGCAGCGGGTCCTGTCGCTCGCCCCGGATCGGGTAGCACTTTACGGCTATGCTCATGTTCCGTGGATGGCCAAGCGGCAAGTGATGATACCATCCGATGCCCTGCCGGGTGCAGAAGAGCGGCTGGAACTGTTCGATACTGCCCGCCGTCTGTTCGTCTGGGACGGTTATGGGGAAATCGGAATTGACCATTTCGCCCGCTCCGGGGACGGGCTGTTCGAGGCCGAGCGGGCAGGGACTTTGCGCCGCAACTTCCAGGGCTATACCGATGATCAGACCGACACCTTGATTGGATTGGGTGCGTCGGCCATCTCGCGGTTCCCGCAGGGCTATGCCCAAAACATCTCAACTTCTTCCCGCTATGCTTCTGCAATCTCGGAAGGGCATCTGGCCACCGAACGGGGCTACGCGATGACGCAAGACGATTCCCTGCGCGCCACGATGATCGAGGAACTGATGTGCCGGTTCGAAATCAGCTATGACCGCCTGGCCAAACGAACAGGTGCCACTAAGGCCCAGATTTGGGAAATGACGGCCGAGCTTCGTAACAGGTTCGCGGATCACCTGAGCGTAACGGACAAGGCACTGAAGCTGACTGAAGGGTCACGGCTCATCGCCCGAATGGCAGCCCAGACCCTGGACACATTCAGCATGCCAGAGGGTCGCCATAGTCGCGCGCTTTGATCGCCGATCTCAGAAGTTAAAGCTGATGCCGACGTTCAAGGCGTTTGTGATCACGTTGGTTTCCAGCGAACCCCCCGTCACAAGATCAGCCGAGTTGATCGAATAGGTGCCCTTGTATTCCCCGAACACGGACCACTGGTCGTTCAAAGGCATGCTCGCCCCGGCTATCCACGCGACCGCCGGGCCAGTCAGCTGATATTCGAATGTCCGTGATGTGCCTTCTGTCAGTTCGACGTGCGGGATGGCGACACCAAATCCACCACCGACGTAAGGCGACACACCGGCGAAGGCGTTATTCCAGGACCGGTAGGCGTTTAGTGTAACGATGTTAAGCCCGTCCGAGAATTCAAAGTGCTCGTACCCCGTTTCGGCCAGGGTGGCGTCATCTGCATAGACCTTGGTGTGGTTCACATCGACGCCAAAGCCAAAGTTCTCAGAATACCACCACGTCGCCCGATAGCCATAATAGGGCGGCATGGTGAACGACCGACCTTCCCAGCCGGCCGTAAACTCCAGGTCTGGAACCACACTGTCGCCATAGACGGACACGTTCGAATGGGGCGATGTCTGGTACCCGCCATAAAAGCTTAGCTGCAGTTCGGCCGTGGCTTGCGTTGCCACACCAAGGGATGCTGCGGCCAGAATGGCCCGAGAGGATTTTAGGGTCAGCGACACAGCGGACGGACTCCGGGCTCTGATTTCGAACTCTCTCACATTAGGCCCCGATCCGATGCGCCACAAGGGACGATCCCGTGATCGGCGTGCGGCATCCTGCCGTGCCATTGTGCCAACCCTGGGTACTGATCCGAATTCACCCGGTTGCACCCACCAACCCCTAGGAAAGCTTGTTGACCAGGTGAATTGGTTCTCCGGCGACAAAGGCGTTTATCTGGTCGTAGATGTCGGCGAATTGCATATCGAGTTCATCTTCAGTGACATAGCCGATATGAGGTGTCGCCGTTACACCGGGATGGTGGACAAGGGGGTCGTCGGGGTCCGTCAGCGGCTCTTTTTCGAACACGTCGATCCCGGCACGACTGGGCCGCCCTGCATTCAGTGCATCCAGCAACGCACCTTCGGCAATGAGACCCGCGCGAGAGGTGTTGATCAGGCTCGCTGTGGGTTTCATCATGCCAAGGTCCTCGGCGGTTATGATGCCCCTGCTCATGGCGGTCAGGCGAAGATGCAAGCTTACGAAGTCAGAGTTGGCAAAAAATTCTGCCCGGCTGTTGGCCACGGTCTGGCCGTCCGCGATCGCCCGCGCCCGCCCGTCTTCCGAGCCCCACCAGACGACCTTGACCCCGAAGGCCTCGGCATAGCGCGCGACCGCCTTGCCAATCCTGCCATACCCATAAAGCCCGAGTGTACGCCCCGCGATAGTCTGGCCGACGCCCATCTGCCAATGACCGGCTTTCAGAGACTGGTTCTGTGCAGTGATCTGACGGGCAGAGGCCAACAGAAGCGCCCATGTCAATTCTGCGGCGGCGACCGAATGCCCAGTAGATCCTGTATTTGAGGCCAAAAGGACCTTGTGACGGGTGCAGGCCTCGACATCGACATGAGGGTAGACGCCGCGCTGGCTGATCAGCTTGAGGTTCGGAAGGCCGGCAAGCAGTGCCTCGGTCACGGGTGTACGTTCGCGAAAAAGGACGAGACATTCTGCATCGGCCAGGCGTTCATGCAGGATGGCGGGATCTTCGGTGTGATCAGACCAGATTGTCACGTCATGACCGTCGAGCCGGGAGAAGGACGGCAAGGTCTGCAATGTGTTGAACCAGTCGTCCAGAATATGGATCCGCATCAGGATCTCCTCCCTCAAATGTCTGTTTGTTGACCTATGCAATGCCGCAATTGGGTTGTCACGACCCTATCCATGCCGCGGGGCGCACGCCGTCTGAATGGCATGGTTGGCCATGTCGCTTTTTCCGGCAAAACCGGCCCAGTCTGGACGACTGCGGTGCCGGTTTGCTCATTAAAACAACCCCAACGTCGCGATCGGTACGACCCGCTTTGGTGGTCGGGCAGTAGCTGGACTGAGGGCAGATTGGCCGTGGCACAATGGGCGACGAGTCGGCGAAAGCCAGGCCAACGCCTCATTTCGCGAATGTGAACAACTAGCCGAATCCAAGGTGATTGGTTCGGCTTGGGAACCAGTTTTGCCACATTTTCGCAGTCAAAAAGACTTGCCTTAGAATCGCCATCAAGACGTTTATTTGTGTTCAACGTGCTTCTGGGTTCGACCGCAACAGAGCACATCACCATGCTGCTCAGGTGAAGGGAATATGCGGTGGAGAATACTATGAGAGTGCTCGCGGTCGATGACGATCCGATCATCCTGGATCTGCTTGAGGTCAGTCTGCACCAGTCGGGATTCTGCGATCTCGTAACTGCCGCCTCTGCCGAGGAAGCGCTGAGCGCCCTTGCAGAGGCATCAGAGCCGTTCGACTGCTTCCTTCTTGATATTGTGATGCCGGGGAGGGATGGGATTGCGCTTTGCGCCGACATTCGGGCGATGTCTGCTTATCGTCAAACGCCAATCATTATGATCACTGCCCTTACTGGCGACGAGCCGCTGGACCGCGCCTTTGCCGCCGGGGCTACGGACTATGTCCGCAAGCCCTTGAACGGCCTTGAGCTTGGCACCCGGATCAACCTGGCCAACATGCTGAATGAAAGCCTCCGGCGCGAAGCTGCAAAGGAAGAACTGCTCAAACAGCAGATGGCGCAACCGATCCCTCAGGCGACCCGTGTTGCCGCTGTCGAGGGTGTTGAAGGTGTCGTTGACATTCTGAGGCTCGAAAACAACCTCCTTCGGCTTCCTGATGGGTGTTATGCCCTGAACCTTGTGGCGTTTGACGTGATCGGCACCGATCCCGGTTCGCAACACGAAGACGTTTTTGATGCGGCCATTCAACTTGCCGCCAAGACAATTGCCGCGGTTCTGGCCGATCGCCGCTTTATTGTATCGCACGCTGGCGAGGGCGTTTTTGTAGGCTTCTATTCGGGCAGGCGCGTCATCCGGGAAGCGGATCTGCAATCAGCCATCAACCAGGAACTGACCCGGAGCGGGCCGCAAGAGCCCATCGCCATCGACGTTACAATTCCAACGAGCCTGCGGTTGATTTCCGGCCGGGGCGCACTGGATGTCCTGATGGGTTACGTGGA
>CALFSV010000439.1 GCA_937916485.1 uncultured Paracoccaceae bacterium
TCTGAAATAAAAAAGCGGTCCCGAAAGCGGTCCACAGACATAAAAAGACTCTCTATAAATCTTCCACGTTACGCAGTGAGAGCGGAAAACGAACGTATAGCATCACAGCGAGACGGATGATCTCTGGGCTCGTTTCAAAGTACCTGAATGGGGAGCGTTTTGTCATACGGCAAGGCTACGAAACCGCCCTGCGCGGCTCAAGCTCCTTTTGTCTGACAGTGCTGTCGAGAAGCTAAGATGTGTCCATGATATCTTCCATCCAATCCAAAAAAGCCTGCGCAGCAGGTGTTTGGTCTTGTGCTCCAGGTTCACTGATGAAGTACCGCTCTTGCATCTTTAATTCACCGTCGAATGGGCGCACCAACTGCCCTGCGCGCTCTGGTGCGCCAAACAAGCTGGTGTGTGAAAGTGCAAGCCCAACGCCGTTTGCCGCAGCCGTCAGTGAGACGACGACGGTAGAGGTGTAGTTGACCGGTTGGGGTATTAGGTCCCCATGACCGGATTTGTGCCATTGATCCCAAGTTGCGGTCATGCCAGCGCTGTTGAAGTGAGGGGCCTCGCGGAGACGACCATTGGCAAGAAGATCCGGAGAACAGACGGGAAAGTAGTATTCGTCCCGCAATGGACGAAAGCCCTGATCTGCGTAGCTGACACCGTTGACGATGCTGATCGACGATTTCGCAGGCCGGTCATCGCCATCCCAGATATGGGGAAGGATGTTCAGATTGATCCACGGATGTTTCACATAAAGTTCGGACAGGCGCGGCATCAGCCAGAACAACGTAAAGGCCATATTGGCGCGCAGGGTAAGCGAGCGCCCGCGCTCGGCATCAAAAACCGTTTTCGTACCGACCCGGATCATGTCGAAGGCTTCGCGCACGAAATACACGTAATCGCGGCCAGCCTCTGTCAATTGCATCTGTCGCCCACTTCTAAAAAACAGATCGTCATGTAAATGCGCCTCAAGCAGTTTTATCTGCTGGGAGACCGCTGATTGCGTAACATTCAGCTCAGACGCAGCCGCCGTGAACGAGCCGAGCCGTGCAGACGCCTCAAAGCTGCGCAACCAGTTGAGCGGGGGCATATGATCAGATTCTTGCGACATTTCAGTACCCCAATACATTAGTTGATCTAATGAATATACGTTGAATTTATCGTTTGTGCAAACCAAAAAATGCACCGAATATAGCCACATATTTGTCGAGGAGACAGTGATGGGCCTGCAGGAAACGCAATTGAATGAATTAGGCACACATCTTGACCATTGGCAGGACCGAGCAGATCTGGCGGCAAGCTTTCGTTGGACCGCACGCCTGAACATGCACGAGGCGGTTGCCAATCACTTCAGCCTTGCAGTCAATGAGGATGGCAGCCGTTTTCTGATCAACCCCAATCAGCGGCATTTTTCGCGGATAAAGGCGTCGGACCTGTTACTTCTTGACGCAAATGATCCATCGGCTTTGGATCGCCCGAATGCGCCCGATCCAACGGCATGGGGGCTGCATGGCTCTATTCATCGCGCTGTGCCACATGCACGCTGTGTCATGCATGTGCATTCAATCCATGCGACGGTTCTTGCGGCACTGGCGGACAGCACGCTGCAGCCAATCGACCAAAACACAGCCACCTTTTACGGCCGCCACGTCGTGGATGAACACTTCGGCGGCTTGGCCTTCGAAGAAGAGGGCAAGCGCTGTGCGGGGTTGCTATCAAACCCAAAAAACAAAGTAATGATCATGGGCAACCATGGGGTCTTGGTGATCGGTGCCTCTGTCGCGGACACGTTCAACCGGCTCTATTACTTCGAACGGGCAGCGGAGACGTATATCCGAGCGCTGCAAACCGGCCAGCCACTACGCGTTCTCAGCCATGAAATTGCAGAGAAAACGGCGCAAGAGATGGAGGATTACCCCTCGCAAGCAGAGCAACATTTGGCCGAGCTTAGGGCGATCCTTGACGATGAAAATTCCAACTACGCGAGCTAGATCATGCCTGATTATGTGCCAACAAACGCCGCCTCCTCGAATGTCACACTTGCAAAGAAAGAGCTCAAGGCCATTGCGGCGCGTTCTGACCGCCCCGGACTGATATATCTGGGTCAATGGGGGGTCGCGCTGGCCCTGACGGGGGCGTTGATCTGGGCGAGCATGGGAACGCTTTGGGTGTGGCCAGCCATGTTCGTTTACGGCATTGTCCTGAGCGTTCCGGCCTACGCGATGAGCCATGAAACGGCGCATGGCACGGCGTTCCGCAGCAGATGGCTGAACGAAACTGTGCTTTGGATCACATCGTTGATCTATATGGAGGAACCGCTCCATCGCCGATTCACCCACACCAACCACCATACGCACACATGGCATGTCGGCAAGGACAGCCAGATGCCCTTTGACACGCCAATGGATCTGCGCGGTTGGGTTGCAGAGATTACTGGATTTGCGCTGTTGCGGTTTCACGTCATGGCGTTTTTGCAACTGGCGACGCGGCATTATACCGACACGATCCGCATGGTCGCTCCTGACAGTGAACTGCCAAAGATGACGCGGAATGCCCGGATCATGCTTGCGATTTATGCGCTCATTGCGGCGGCGCCTTTTGTGGGCATTTGGTGGCCGGTCTGGTTCTTCGTTTTGCCGCGCATATTGGGTGCGCCGGTGATGCTGCTGTTCACACTGATCCAGCATGTGGAGTTGCAGGAAAACTCACCGTCGATCCTGGAAAGCACCCGGTCGTTTCGCACCACTTGGCTTGGTCGGTTCCTTTACATGAACATGAACAACCACGTCGAGCACCATCTCTATCCGCAGGTCCCCTTTCATGCTCTGCCAGTGCTGGCCGAAGCGATTGAAGATCAATTGCCGCAGCCGGACCCCGGTTTTTTGCGCACCAACTACGAAGTCATCTATGTCACGGCGCGCCGTTCACTTGGGCTGTCGACCAAGGCCCCAAGCATCCGTCAAGCACCGCATATGATCACTGACGGTGGCCCTGTGCGCCGGATCGCTGAGAGGAGCATGTAACATGAAGCGCATTTATGATTTCAGCCGCAACCCGTCGATGCGGAACTACACAATTTCAGACCTTCGGGCGCTCAAGGGGTCTGACAAGAAGCTGTCCATGGCGAACCCGGCCAATGACGCAGAGGTCAAAGCCTGCCTTGACGCAGGGATCGATCTGTTTGTTGTCGGTGGTGATCAGATCGAAGATGTCCGACGTCTCGCGCCACATCATTTTACAGGCGTCGGGAGCTCATTCGCGCAATTTGGTAGCGCGCAGGAGATCATGGATCACGCCTTTGAGATGATGCGCAAAGGGGGCGATCTCTATTATACGCTCCGCTCTTTCGACGTGATGGAAAAGCTCGCGAATGAAGGCATCCCGGTGCAAAGCCACATTGGTCTCATCCCCACGTTCAGCCAGTACTGCGGTGGCCTGCGCGGTTGGGGTCGCAAGGCGGATGAAGCATTGAAAATCTTTGAGACGCTCAAACGGATGGAGGATGTCGGCGTCGTTGCCGTCGAGGCGGAGTGTATCGCCGAGGAGGTCCTTGCAGCAGTCAACACCAAGACGTCTATCGTGACCTTTTCACTGGGGTCCGGGATGGCAGGCGATGTGATCATGTCCTTTGTCGCCGATATCTGCGGCGAGGCCAGCGAAGAGGACAAACCCCCAAAACACGCCCATGCCTTTGGTCAGGTTGGCCGTCTGCACAAACAAATCCACGAAGAACGTGTCGCGGCACTTGGGGCATTTCACTCAGAAGTCGCCGCGCAGAACTTTCCGTATGCCGAGACGAACATCTCCATGCATCCAGGAGAGCAGGAGAAATTCTTGGAGGCGTTGGATAAATGGTCGCCGACCCATCAATGACCCCACGTGAAGGAATGACGACATGACGCAATGGATTGACGCATGTGCCACCGACGATATCGATGAAGAAGACCTGATCACTTGGGAGCACGACGGCCACGTTTACGCGATTTACAACACCGAAAAGGGCTTTTTTGCAACCGATGGCATGTGCACGCATGAAGAACAAAGCCTCGCCGATGGGCTCGTCATTGACTGCGTCATTGAGTGCCCATTGCATGGTGGGCGATTTGACGTCTGTACAGGCAAGGCCCTGTCGGCACCTGTCAGCGTGGATCTGAAAACCTATGATATCAAAGTCGAAAATGGCCGCATTTATGTGGATACACAGTAGGCTGATTTGTCTTACTTGCTGCTCTTTTCGGTTTTGAGAGCATATAGGTGAAATTGTTCCTGAACATCGGAGACTTAACCGAGCTATGCCGACTGGCGCATCGCGACTCCAATGCTGTGAAGGAGCATCGGGCGCTCAGATTGCAGTTCAATGGCCGCTGTTAATCGTCAGCACACATACGGTTTCAAAGGGCAAACAGGGGCTTTGTCCTACACCTATCGTGTCCAAACACCATGCAGAGCAAGCACGGTCTCGCTTCCACTCAAAACAACGCTCTTGAATGGCTGGAATGGCGACACACGCTGCGTTGCAACAACACTAATCCTGCATTTGCGAGAAAATGCTGCGCCAGCAAAGTGCGAAATACGAATGGCCGGTTTGTCCGCA
>CALFSV010000440.1 GCA_937916485.1 uncultured Paracoccaceae bacterium
GTGACTTTCAACGCACTCAAGATTTTGATCCTGGTTTTGAGGAAACGGCAGAAACGTTAGACCAGCCATCCGTGTTGGCGATTACCTACCAACACATCGAAGGCGATCTGCTACGAGTGACGGGCTATCGTAACGGCGAGCCCATAGGCACCTATGATACCGAGAACCCCTCCTCCTGGACGACGGGTGATGCCGAAGTGATGTTTGGCCCACGTCATGGCAGCACTGCCGAAGGCCCTGGCGCTTTAGACGCACTCATCGATGAAGCACGGGTGTATCGCACCGCCCTCACGCCCGAACAGGTGAAACAGATATCTGGAGCTCTGCCGGAACCTGTAGGCTTTTGGACATTTGAGAGTGGTGTGGAACTGATCGATCAGCAGGGCAATTTCCCCGATCTCTTGCTCATGGGCGATGCCGAAGTGTCCCTTGGCAAACTCGATGTCAACGGTGCCGGCTTCAATGCCACGGGCTGGGCAGTCACCAACAGCGACGATGGCGAATACACGGGGCCTGTGATCGAGGATAAAACGCTAGTCTCCTGGGTCACTCTCGAGAGTTTGGCGAATGGCGCCAGGGATGGATCTGCCATCACCCTTGACAGCATCTCGGAGGATCGCTTTGACGGCATCATCTTTTCCGAGCGTGAGACGAACCGATGGATGAGTGGGAGCAATGACTTTCAACGCACGGAAGACTTCGATCCTGGCTTTGAAGAAACCCTTAGTGGCGATGTGGTCATGCTGACGATCACCTATGAAGTAACTGAGGCATTCGGCGACGTGAAGATCACTGGTTACAGAAATGGCGAAGAGATTGGCCAATATGAAATCGGCAGCGCCGCGACTTGGGGGGAAGATGGTGATGCCGAGGTCTTGTTTGGCGTCCGTCATGGCAGTACTTCCGAAGGCCCGGGCGCTTTAGATGCCTTGATCGACGAGGCTAGCGTTTACGATGTCGCGCTTTCACCTGAACAGATCGAGCGATTGTTTGCTGAAGGTCCTGTCGTTGCCGCGGACATCGACATGGACGGCCTCATCGATGTGTGGGAGCTCGAGCACTTTCCAGACCTCACCGCTCAGACAGCGGATGGCGATCCCGACGGTGACGGACTCAACAACCTCGCTGAGCAGAATGCCTCCACTGACCCTAACAATAACGATACGGATGACGATGGTCTAACCGATGGTGTGGAAACGAACACCGGGACCTTTGTGAGTCTCACTGACACTGGCACGGATCCGCTCAATGATGATACGGACGGCGATGGCCTGAAGGACAATGTCGAAACGAACACCGGGACCTTTGTGGGTCTCACTGACACGGGCACGGATCCCCACGATAGTAATACCGACAACGATCGCGTTTCCGATGGCGCGGAGGTTGAGAATGGCTCTGACCCCCACGATCCCACGGATCCCATTCCGCCGACGCTGGACGAACTGCTCATTGGGCGGTGGACCTTCGAGCCCGGGGAAGAATTGATCGATCTGACTGGGAACTTCCCCGATCTCTTACTCGTCGACGCTGGCGATCCTGCCGTCGTCACGGTCGTTGATGGTCGCGGCGTATTGGATGTCAACGGTGCTGGCGATGTCGCCACAGGCTTCGCAGCCACCAATAGCGACGAAGGCGAATACGTGGGGCCGCCCATCGAGAACAAGACGCTCGTGACGTGGGTCACGTTGCAAAGTTTTGACGACGTCGCGATTGCAGGCTCGGCCATGACCCTCGACGGCGTAGGAGCCGATAACTTCGACGGCATCATCTTCGCCGAACGCGAAACCAATCGCTGGATGGCGGGGAGCAGTGACTTTCAACGCACGCAGGATTTTGATCCCGGCTTCGAAGAAGAGACCCTTGGAGAACGCACCATGATGGCGATCACGTATGAGCACCTGGACGAAGGCATCGAAGTGGTTGGCTATCGTAATGGCGAGGCGATCGGAAATTACGTGGCTGGCACGAAATCAAGTTGGGAATCTGGCGACGCAGAAGTCCTCTTTGGCCTGCGACACGGCGGCACCGGTGGCGGTCCAGGCGGCTTGGACGCTCTCATTGATGAAGCGCGTCTTTACGGTGATTTCCTGACAGCCGATCAAATCGCGCGATTGTTCCGTGAAGGGCCAGATTCGATTGATCGCTTCGAGATCACCGACCTGGTGCGCGAAACCAATGGCAACCTCATACTCACCTGGGAATCACGGCCCGGACAACTATTTGCCATTGAGGAATCAGCTAGCCTGCTCGCTCCCTGGGAGGTCATCGGTACCGACCTCCCAGCAGCCGACGCCCCGAGCGAAACAACAAGCGCAACCGTCGAGATCGATCCAAATCTGACAGAGGCTTTCTATCGCGTCCGGCGCCTTCCTCCACCACCCTTGTTCGTCGCAGACTTTGAAGATGGCATGGGCGACTGGACCGTGGGTGTCATTGATGGCCTCGATGCCACCGACACCTCTTGGGAGTTCGGCACGCCCACCGCCGGTCCCGGCGCAGCTTTCAGCGGCACAAACGCCGTTGGCACCGATCTCGATGCCAACTATGTCGATGCCACGGGGATCTTTCTCCGGTCTCCAGTCATCGATCTCACCGGCATCGCACGACCCTCGCTTGAGTTCCAATACTTCCTTGAAGGAGGCGAGGGCGAAGGCGGCCGTTTGAATGTGTTAGAAGCAGACGGCTCGCTCATCAACACTCTCGAGGTCTTCGATGGAATAGATCAGGGCGTGACCGAGTGGACCACCTTCAGCGTTCGATTACCCGAACTGAATCGTCCTGTCATTATCGAGTTCGAACTCCTTAGCGAGGTCGATGATGCCGCAGATAATGGGGCAGGCTGGTACCTGGACGACGTGATCCTCGACGATTGATAACATAGCACATGGGGCTCCACTCACGGCGGCCCGGGACGCAGCAGCCTGGGCATCTTCGCGACAACCAAACTCAAGGTTGAATTACGCGCTTACCCTGCAAAACAGATCAGACAGCACATCATGCAACGGTCTATCCTAATTTTTTTAATAGCTCTTCTCATTGAGCAGTCCGCGATAGCGGAGCAGTTATATGTTCGTCAGGATTCTGCTGCCGACACGATATCAGTGTTCCAAGTGGGCTTCGACGAACCGATCCTGACTCACAACGTGCGGCCAAACTTTCGCCCTTACATCCACCCGATCTTGGCTCCGGATCGCGAGGGTCTTCTGACCGAGTATAACCCTGACGGTCGCCCGCACCAGACCGGTTTGTATTGGGGGTTTACCAGTGTCAACGGGCGCGACTTTTTTCACCATTACGATGGTGATTACTGGCGTCGTGTTTCCGCGACGATTCTGAAACCCGAGGCCACGAAGGCCGACCCCCGCGTCCAGTGGCAAACGGTTTATGACTTGCTCGACGAAGAGGGCGAGGTGGTGATGCGCGAAACGCAAACGTGGACGATGAGTGATCCTCGCGGCACTTACGTCCTCGATTTGCAGTGGGGCGGCACTGCGATGAAGGACATCGCTATCGGCGAGTTCGATTATGGCGGCTTGTTTCTGCGTATGCCCTGGCGCGACGGCATGAAGGGGCAAGCAGTCAACAGTAATGGGCAAGCTAATGAAGATGGGGCCGAAGGCCAGCGCGCCGCCTGGCTGGATATCGGCATGCAAGTGGAGGGGCGCGGGGATCTCGCGCACATCGCGATCTTTGATCATCCCAAAAATGCAGGCTTCCCACAACCCTGGCGCGTCGATGGCGCGATGGGTGTAGGCCCCGTGCGCGCACGGCTCGGCGACTGGAAAATCCCCAAAGGTGAAACGGCACACATTCAGCATCGGCTGCTCGCGTACACAGGTGATTTTGACCAGGTTGCTGTCGCTTCAGCTTGGTCTTCGTATACGCGTGAACGCAAAGGGATACCGTATGCTCAATGGGACCAAACCGATCTACACCTTTTCGGCCAGCAAAACGTTGAAGACATAGAAACTGTTGAGGAAGCCTATCGCGCGGAATTTCTGACACCTGAAAAAGCGGTCGCCGCAATGACTGTTCCCGACGGGTTCGAAGTCAACGTGTTCGCATCCGAGCCGATGATCACGCAACCCATGGCGTTCTGTTGGGATGACCGCGGACGTCTGTGGATCGCAGAGAATCGCGAGTACGACGGGATCGAGAACGGTATTGAAGTGACAGGAAAGAGCCGCATTCTGATCTTGGAAGACACCGATCGCGACGGTGTCGCGGACAGCAGAAAAGTATTCCTTGATGGTGTTGTGTTCCCTTCGGCCATCGCTGTTGGTTTCGACGGACTTTGGCTCGGTGCGGTACCGAATTTGCTGTTCGTTCCCGATCGCGATGGGGACGACAGGGCGGATGTCGAGGATATCGAAGTCCGCCTAACGGGCTGGGGCAGAGATGACCTTCACGAAATAATGAACAGTTTTAATTGGGGCCCCGACGGGTGGCTCTACGGGCTACAGGGGGTATTCACCCATTCGCGTGTGGGAAAACCGGCAGGAGAAAGCCGCATCTTTCGTCAAAACGCACCCTACCCGGATGATATTGACTTTGCAGACGAGCCGACAGAAATGAACGCAGGAGTTTGGCGCTATCACCCTATCAAAGACCGCTTCGAAGTTGTGGCGCACGGTCTCAGCAATCCCTGGGGCATCGACTACAATGCAAAGGGACAGCTCTTCGCAAGCGCTTGCGTGATTCCCCACTTGTGGCACGTCGTCCTCGGCGGAATCTACCATCGACAGTCGGGAAGTCACTTCAATCAGAATGTCTACAGTTCCATTCGCACGATCAGCGATCACCGCCACCGCTCAGCCCACGGCGGGGCCCGCGTTTACCTGTCCGACGCGTTCCCTGAGCGGTATCAGGGCCAGCTATTTATGGGGAATATTCATGCCCATGCCATACTGACCGATATTCTCGAGCCGCGCGGCTCCGGCTTCGTGGGCCATCACGGAGACGACTTCCTCAAAGCCAATAACGCGCAATTCGTCGGGTTCAGTACTGAGATCGGCCCGGAAGGTGCGGTTTACATGTTGGATTGGCACGATGCTGAGATCTGCTCGGGTCCAGTCCGTAACAGCGACACGGGTCGCGTTTACCGCATTCTCCCAACTGAATCGAAAGCGGAGAAATGGGATGGCCGCTACGATGACATCCGATCGCTGAGCAATTCCGAACTCGTCGACCTTCAACTCAGCAAAAGCGCATGGCACGCCCGCCGCGCGCGGGTCGTTCTCCAGAATCGCGCCGCGAAGGGACAGGTCCAAGAAGAGTCGCACGCAGCGTTGCGCGAGCTACTCGAGTCGAACACGAACGGCGATCACCGCCTCCGCGCGTTGTGGGCACTTCACGTCTCGGGCGGCATCGATGAAACCGGCCTGTCCGAAGCCCTGCATGACGGAGATGAATACATTCGCGCGTGGGCTATTCAACTATTGTGTGAGGACAAGGCGCCGGGAAGCGCGGTGCGCTCTCAGTTCGCGTCAATGGCGAAGGAGGATGAGTCTCCTGTCGTGCGCCTTTACCTTGCGTCCGCTTTGCAACGCATGCGTCCCGAAAACCGTTGGCCCGTCGCAGCCAATCTTGTCACGCATGCGGAAGACGCCGAGGATCACAACATACCGAAGATAATCTGGTACGGCATGGAGCCGCTTGTAGCCGACCATCCGGAACGCGCACTCAAACTCGCCGACCAGTCCCGCATCCCGATGCTTACCCAGTTTATTGGCCGTCGACTGGCGGTCGGAAACCAGCTTACGGAACTATTGGAAGAAATTGGCCGCAATCCTAACACTCGGCAGTTACTGCTGCTCGGCATGCGCGACGGCCTCGAGGGGCGGTTCGACATCGAACCACCCGAGAACTGGCCGCAAGTATTCGACGCCTTGAGCGCCCGCGAAGATGAGTCCACATCTATCGCCCTGCAACTGTCTCTCAAGTTTGGCGATCTGAATGCGGCACAAGCGCTCTTGGAAACCCTGCAGGACGGCGAGAACAGCCTCGAAGAGCGCCAGGCAGCGATTCGGGGTTTGGCCGGGCGCAAACGTCCCGAACTGAGGTCGGAACTGGTCGCGTTGCTGGATGACGATCTCCTTCGAACAGAGGCGATTCGCGCGGTGTCCGCTTTCGACGATGAATCACTTGCAGAAACGCTCCTTGATCGCTACGCCGACTTTTCCAATCCAGAAAAACTGGAAGTGGTTCACGCCCTGGCATCACGTCCGGGTCATGGCTGGGCCCTCACCAGAGCCATCAAACGAGGCGACGTTCCCCGTCGCGAGGTTCCCGCCTATGTCGCGCGGCTGCTGCTACGCGTTGTCGGCAATCGCTTCCTCGAAATCTGGGGCCCCGTTGAAGGGTTGTCGCCTGAAGCCGAAGCAGCATTCGTTAAATACCGGGCGCTCTTAACGGACGAGGCGATCGCTAAGGGCGACCTGGCCAAAGGACGGGCACTCTACAATCAAAGGTGTTCCGCTTGTCATCAACTGTATGGAAAAGGCGGCACCATTGGCCCGGATCTTACAGGCGCGAACCGCACCGACCTTGAGTACCTGCTCGGCAATATCCTGACACCGAGTGCCATTATCGGGGAAGACTATAGGATGACATTGGTTTCCACCGACGACGGCCAGGTATATTCTGGGGTTCTGGCAGGCGAGACAGATCGCCAACTCCATCTGCGCATTGCCAACCTCGACGAGCCTGTTTCCATCGCGAAATCGCAGATAGTAGATCGCGAAGTCACCGAGCTGTCCATGATGCCCGAAGGATTGCTCGAGAACCTGACTGACCCCGAAGTCATCAACTTGGTCTCGTACCTTCGGAATCTTAAGCCGTAATGGAGACACACGATGCCAAAGAGCTTAATCCCCCGAACTCTCTCCCTAACATTCGCGCCGCCCGCTCATGAACCCACTCCTCGGAAATAAAAGTTCTTACCAGTTTTTATTGGCGACGATGTTTGTAGCGGTCTTGGGCTTGTCGTCTGGTTGGGCGGAAGAGGCCGACCCATCAAGTCTTGAGCGTACTCGGTATCTCCTGCTCGACGCCCGCATCATCGAGAACGTAGAAAATGCCAAACTAACTATCGGCAAGGTTCAAAAGAGTGCATCGAATCCCCTCTTCGAGGAGGACAAACCATGGGAAGTGCGTTTCGATAATCTCTACGCGAATGTGATATTCGACGAGGAGGAGGGAATTTATAAATGTTGGTATAGCCCCTTCATCAAGGACATTTCTTCGAAGGGCCTGACAGTTGCGGAGCGAAAGGAGCGTGAGTATGAAGCCCCGCCTCGGGAAATGGGCATCTGCTATGCAACTTCGAAAGATGGAATTACGTGGGCGAAACCTGAAATGGGGCTCGTCGAGTTCGAGGGCAGCAAAGCCAACAACATCCTGTGGCGGGGAAACGGAACGAACGCAGAGGTTGGGGACGGGCCGCATGGCACGGGCATCT